>NZ_AEVT01000087.1 GCF_000189275.1 Vibrio sinaloensis DSM 21326
TTTTTTTATGCAATGTCATCATGGTAACGACAAATAGAAACCCGATTTCGACCCGCTGTTTTTGATTCATAAAGAGCAATATCTGCACACTTATAGCTGCGTGTACTATCAGCCAACAGATCGGTCACCCCTGCACTTAATGTCACAGACAAATCACTGGCTAACTCCGCCGCGACAAGGATACGTTGTAAAGCTAGCTCAGCTTTAGCAATGCTGGTATGCGGTAAGATCACCGCAAATTCTTCTCCGCCAATTCGAGCAACAAAATCCGTATCTCGTAATGTCTGCTGAAGAATTTCTCCGATGCGAGTAATAACGCGATCGCCCTCATCATGGCCCAACTGATCATTCACTCGTTTGAAATAATCAATATCCAGCAACGCTAAACAAGTCGATTGGTTCGGATAACGCTCTTGCAATTTAGCATAGCTTCGCAACTCTAATTCAAATTTACGGCGGTTCCACAATTGCGTTAGCTCATCTTTTTCACTTAACGTTCTTAATCGCTCTTCAAGTTGCTTACGCTCGCTAATGTCTACGAGTGAACAGATGTAGTAACTCACTCGCCCCGACTTCGCCAGTACGCTTTGAATCCGCAATATTGCCGTTACTGGTTGCTCTCGATCCGCTTTGTTAAACATCACCTCCCCTTGCCAGTAATGCTCACTTGAGACATGCTCAAAGATCTCTAGCATCAAATCTAATTGATGATCACCCAACAGCTTAGCCAACACATTTTTAGACGCCGTCTCTCGCTTGGACAATCCTGTCAACTGGGTAAACTCATCGTTCACTAACACTGCTCGGTGGTTTCGATCTGAGATGATCACTGCCGACATTCCGCTTAATGCCGCTCGAGCTAATTGGCTTTCTATGCTTCTCTTACGGTAATGAATGACTAGCCAAGTCGCGGGAATGACAAATGCCAGCATCAATAACACAACCAGTGTCGCTTCTTGAAACAGCGCGTTGATATCTTGTGCCATAAGGGCGTTTAACTGTGCCGGGCTAATTTCAATCACTAGATACAACGCTTTTTGGGGAGACAGCTCTATACCGCTGTGAGCGATTAAGTAGCCGTTTTCAAGCAAATACCCCGAGCGCTGACGTTTCATGTTGTGCCACGAAGTTGGAAACTGTTTAGCTAAATTGTAGTGCTGACGACCTTCGATTAAATGACCAAAAAGCTTGCCCTTATTGTCTCCAATAAGGAAGTAGCCGTTTTCTCCCACTAACTGTGGCTTGAATACTTCATCAGGCGAGTAATTTAATCTTGAGGCCAAGTACCACACATCAATGTTCACCACCAAATACCCGGCTTTCACCCCTTCGACAAAAACAGGCGTAAACAGTCTTAGTGCTGGCTGATAAGGCTTAGCAATTTCTCCATGCTGGTGCTCTAAATCTACTCCCCAAGCACCAATTTCATTTTTAGCCAGCTCCTGTGCGAGCGTGAAGTATTCGCGTTCGGATTTATCTTGCAGATGCTCGACAGCCACCGCCTGGTTGCTGTGATTTTGGTAGTTCACTCGTATTGCTTCTTTACCTTCGAGATTCAGGTAGCGAATTTGACTGTACCAACGTTGGTTAAGTGCAACGGAGCGCCACACTTCCTCAACAACCGCTTTATGGTCAGAGCTCGGTTGCTGAACATAGTCATACAAGCTGCGACTGTGTGAGAGCAACTCGATAATGGATAGAAACTGGCTGCGAAAGGAGAGGTATTCACGTTCGCTGTATGAGAGTTGATGCACAGCTTGCTTAGCTGTTTGTGCAACAATCTGCTCCTTTAGCTGAGTAAACCTTTGATAATAGTAAGTGGTAACTATCAGTGAGAAGAATAGGGTTATCGCTAATAAATACGAAAAAACATATTTACGACGCATTTTTAGCAAAACTCCTAATCATTTGGCTGATTAGTATACCACTTACCGTATGTTGGATTAAAGATTAGGCTAATAATAGTTTTAAAAATAATGCAGCCATTAGTCGAGCTGGTAAGTCACGTCCACCCTATCGCGAATAACGATGGTAGAGTCTTGATACGTGTTCGATTCGGTTTTTGCATCCATGGCCATTGAGCGCATTAAAACAGGTTGAGAGCTAGGCATATTGTAATCGATGCGCCAGACACCTTTAATGTTTTTATCAAATCCCTTAGCCAAGAACTTCGCTTTACTGTTCGCATCTTGAATCGCAGCCAAACGTGCTTGCTCTTGGTACTTAGCAGGCTCTTTTACTTTGAGTTGAATGTTGTCAACCTGATTGATGCCTGCGTTCAGTGCCGTATCAAGGTATTGATTCAAATTGTCTAGCTGATTAACCGTCACATTAACCGTGCGACTTGCTCGATAACCCACCAGCTCTGGCTTACCTTTTTTGGGGTAGTGATACTGCGGGGAAATATACAAGTTAGAGCTAGTGATACTATCACCTTCAACCCCTTGCGCTTTCAGAGCCGTTAAAAAATCAGACACCACTTTATCAACAGACTGCTTCGATTGCTCAGCCGTCATCGTGGTTTCAACCACACGCACCGTAAACTGAGCCATGTCAGGTTTGGCAATCACTTCGCCATAGCCAGTGGTCGACAAATGTGGGAAATCTGGTACATCTGCTTGAGCAACAAAGCTCGCTGCCGTCAAGGAAAGAGCGGCCAATAAAGAAGGGAATGCTTTCATACTCGTTTACCATGTGTTGTTGACTGTCTACATGATAGGCAACGAACTGATTATGACCAAGCCATCACTTCGGTTCTGACAGAGATTTAACTCAATCATTTAGGTAAGTTATCGCCACTGTAGTCAACAATCGCCTGCGTCACTTGCTTAAGCAAACCACTCTCTAGCTGCCAGTGATGCCAGTAGATTTTGAAACTGAGCATAAACCCGGGAATTAAGTCGACCAGATGCCCTTGCTCTAGCTCTTTACTGATCTGTAATTTCGGGATTAAACAGTACGCACCACCAAGTAAGGCTAAGTTAACAAAGGCCTCAGAGCTTGCAACTCTATGATGCACGATACTGTCAGGGGAAAGGTTAAAATGCTGCTTAAGAAAGGTTTTATGCATTTCATCATAGTGGTCAAAGGAAACGGCAGGAGCATATTTTAGTGACTCACGAGTCACCCCATCAGGGAAGTACTGCTCAGCAAACTCGGGATTCGCCACACACACGTAGTCCATACGACCTAGGTACTCGCTTTGACAACTCGGCATTGGCTCTGACTCCCAACTAATGGCGCCCGTCACCTCCCCTTTACGCAGCTTTTCTAGCGTTCTGTCTTCAAGATCGACCGACAAACTCAACTCTACCCGCTTCTGTTTCATCACAGGCGCAAGAGCTGGAAGTAACCAAGTGGCTAGGCTATCTGCATTGGTCGCAATGAAAACCTGTACTGGACGCTCGGCCTCTTGGTTAGTCAATTCGGGTAATGCTTCTCTTTCTAGTAACTGAACGCGATGGTAAAAACCAAGCAGTTTTTTACCGGTTGTCGTGAGACGTAAAGGTTTTTCACGTATGAGAACAGGCTTAGCAAGAAAAGCCTCTAGCTGTTTTATTCTTTGTGATACCGCCGACTGGGAGAGGCATAACTCATTTGCCGCACGTTCAAAGCTACCCTGACTCATTACAGATTCTAGAGCTTCTAGCCATTTGTAATCCAACCCTCTCACCAGTTCCGTTCCCTATTAAATAAACGCTTACACACAGAAAAATTAGCAAAACTTATCTTTCATTAAAATCATTAATTTCACTAATTATCTTAAGTTACCTATTGTGAGGGCCACAAAGTCTTTCATTGCATTAGGAGTACACGTCGTGAGTTTTTGGTTAGTTCTGCAAGGGTTTGGTTTGGGTGCCAGTATGATCATCCCAATAGGCGCACAAAATGCTTATGTACTCAATCAAGGCATTAAACAGAATCATCATTTGACCACCGCGACCATTTGCAGTGTGTTAGATATGCTGTTTATCTCGCTAGGCATCTTCGGGGGTGGGGCTTTACTCTCGCAAAACAACACGTTACTACTGCTTGTCACGTTGGGCGGGATTGCTTTTCTTTCGTTTTATGGCTTCCTCTCTTTTCGTAGCGCATTTTCCTATTCACATCAGCAGCAAGAGCAAAACCGCTCCTTAGTAAAAGGGAGAAGGTCGGTCATCATAGGAGCGCTTGCGGTCACGGTGTTAAACCCGCATCTCTATCTCGATACGGTCGTCATCCTTGGCTCGATTGGCGGTCAGTTTGAAGGGCAAGATCGACTCGCGTTTGCTTTAGGCACCATTCTCGCCTCATTTGTCTGGTTTTACAGTTTATCGATCGGTGCTGCGAAACTCGCTCCTACGTTATCAAAACCGAGAGTAAAGCAAGGGATTGATGTCGCTGTTGGCCTTATGATGTTCATCATCGCTTTTATCTTGGTCAAAGAATTAGTTAGCCAATATTGGTAGGACATAATGAGTAAACTAGAACAGATCTATCGTAATAACCTAGCTCTTTTTGAAACCCTTGGAATTGAGTATAACCAGTGGACGCATGAGCCGATTCTCGATTTCGCTACCGATGAAAAAGTCGCGCTTGAACTGGGTTGGTCTGGTACCCACAGCAAAAGCTTATTCCTTAAATTGAAAGGTGGCGGATATGCCTTATACCTAACCGATAAAGACACGAGACTTGATAGCAAGGCCATCAAATCCGCACTAGGAAAACGAGTATCGATTGTGAGCGATGAGGAAATGACCGAAGTGACAGGTTGTGTTCCCGGAGCAGTAAGTCCCTTTGATTTACCCGAAGCGGTCACCATTGTGGTTGATACACGTTTGTATCAGCATCGCGAGATTTTATACACGCCGGGCTACCCAGATAGGACGATAGGCCTACCCGCCACCGAGCTTCCACGTATTTTGGCTCAGCTCGATAATCTGGTCGTCGAAATTTAAACGTTAAAAAAAGCGAGGATAAACCTCGCTTTTTTTCACCAGTCTGGAGCTTTAATTAAGCGTCAACTTTATTTAGGTGAACATCCATTTGTGGGAATGGAATTTCAATGCCCGCTTCATCAAGCGCTTCTTTGATGGCTTGAGTTGAATCGAAGTAAACGTCCCAGTAATCAGATGTTTTACACCATGGGCGCACAACAAAGTTTACTGAAGAGTCCGCAAGAGCCAGAACACCAATTTGGATATCTGGGTTCTTAAGAATACGCTCGTCTTTTTCTAGAACATCGCGGATCACTTGTTTGGTCTGCTTGAGATCAGCACTGTACGACACACCAATCACTAGATCGACACGACGCGTTTCATGACGAGAGTAGTTAGTAATCGCACCACCAATCACACTTGAGTTAGGCACAACAACCATTTTGTTGTCTGGTGTTTTTAGTACGGTTTGGAAGATTTGAATAGATTCAACGCTACCCGCAACACCGCCGATTTCAACATAGTCACCTGACTTAAACGGACGGAATGCAACAATAAGGACACCCGCAGCAAAGTTAGATAGAGAGCCTTGTAGAGCAAGACCAACAGCAAGACCCGCGGCACCGATAACCGCAACTACAGAAGCAGTTTGCACGCCTAAACGGCCAAGCGCTGCAATCAATACGATCACAAACAGTAAGTAGCGAACTAGACCATGGATAAACTCAACAACGGCTTTATCCATCTGTTTCTTTTCAAGAACTTTCGCAACACTGTTGGCGATAGCTTTAACAATGATGTTACCGATGAACAAGATCAGTACTGCAGAAATAATGTTCACACCGTACTGAATAAGTAAGTCTGAGTTATTTGATAGCCACTTCTCTGCTTGGCTTAAACCATCAACTAAGGGCGTTTCAATTCCCGCTGATTCACCTGCCATATTTGTATCCTCTTAAAATATCTTGGTTCTACGAACCTTACTGCTTTACTTAGTAACGCACATGGCAACACTATTCATTCACGAAAGTTATGCCATGGTCATTTTTTTGGCACGATATCTCATTTTTGACGATTTTCAAAGTCATGTTTTTGCAAAGACACAAAAAACATGACTTTTTCAGAAAGTGCCGATATCGAATGCTAAAGATTACGCAATACGTGCTAAGTCTGCCAGACCTATTATGGTTGCAAATGTCTTATAGGTGAAACCCAAACACAAAAAAACCCGCTCATAGAGCGGGTTTTGCGAACCTAATTCAGGAGAATTATAGTACGTCTACTGCGTTAAGGTCTTTGAACGCTTGCTCAAGACGAGTAACCATAGAAGCTTGTGCAGCGCGTAGCCATACACGTGGATCGTAGTACTTCTTGTTTGGCGCATCTTCACCTGTTGGGTTACCGATTTGACCTTGTAGGAAGTCACGGTTTTCAGCTTCGTACTGACGGATACCATCCCAAGTTGCCCACTGTGTATCAGTATCGATGTTCATCTTGATAACACCGTAGCCGATAGACTCTTGGATTTCTGCTTCAGTAGAACCAGAACCACCGTGGAATACGAAGTTTAGAGCGTTAGGTGCAATACCGAATTTCTCTGCACAGTATGCTTGAGAATCACGTAGGATAGTTGGAGTTAGAACAACGTTACCTGGCTTGTAAACACCGTGAACGTTACCGAAAGAAGCTGCGATAGTGAAACGGTGTGAAACAGCGTTTAGTTTCTCGTAAGCGTAAGCTACGTCTTCAGGAGAAGTGTATAGCTCAGATGCGTCCATATCAGAGTTATCTACGCCGTCTTCTTCACCACCAGTACAACCTAGTTCGATTTCTAGAGTCATATCTAGTTTAGCCATGCGCTCTAGGTATTGAGCACAGATTTCGATGTTCTCTTCTAGAGACTCTTCAGAAAGGTCGATCATGTGAGAAGAGAAAAGAGGCTTACCAGTTTGCTTGAAGAACTCTTCACCAGCATCTAGAAGACCGTCGATCCATGGTAGAAGTTTCTTCGCTGCGTGGTCAGTGTGAAGAATCACAGGAACACCGTAAGATTCAGCGACTGCGTGAACGTACTTAGCACCAGCAACTGCGCCAAGGATTTGGTTACCTTGACCTTCTAGTTTTAGACCTTTACCAGCGAAGAAAGCAGCACCGCCGTTAGAGAACTGAACGATAACAGGAGCTTTAACTTTAGCTGCTGCTTCTAGTACTGCGTTTACAGAGTCAGTACCAACACAGTTTACTGCTGGAAGAGCAAAGTTGTTCTCTTTTGCTACTTCAAAAACTTTCTGTACGTCGTCGCCAGTGATCACACCTGGTTTTACGAAATCGAAGATCTTAGACATGGATTTAATCCTATTTATCTGTCGTTTTAAAAATAAAACTTGTTAAGTTTAAATTCTTGCAAACGTTTGCTCACAACTCGCGCTATTCTAGCAAAAAAGTGTGATGTGCAGCAAACAAGAAAGCGGGAGAGAAACTCACCCGCTTTGGCTTAATTACTTAGCGCGCTCTTCAAGCATCGCAACAGCTGGTAGTACTTTACCTTCTACGAATTCAAGGAAAGCACCGCCGCCAGTAGAGATGTAAGATACGTCAGCTTTAATACCGAACTTGTCGATAGCTGCTAGCGTGTCACCACCACCTGCTACAGAGAAACCTGCAGACTCAGCGATTGCTTTAGAGATACCTGCAGTACCTGCTTCAAAGTTCTTGAACTCGAAAACGCCTACTGGGCCGTTCCAAAGAATAGTCTTAGCGTTACCAATGATTTCAGCTAGTGCTGCTGTTGAATCTGGACCTAGGTCGAAGATCATGTCGTCATCAGCAACGTCTGCAACGTTCTTGATTTCAGCTTCTGCGTTCTCGTCGAATGCTTTTGCACATGCAACGTCAGTCGCTACTGGGATAGAACACTCTTTCATTAGTTTCTGTGCCGTTTCAACTAAGTCAGCTTCGTATAGAGACTTACCTACGTTGTGGCCTTCAGCTGCAATGAATGTGTTCGCGATACCACCACCAACAACAAGTTGGTCAGCAACTTTTGATAGAGATTCTAAAACAGTTAGTTTTGTAGAAACTTTAGAGCCACCAACGATAGCAACTAGTGGGCGCTCTGGGTTATCCATTGCTTTACCTAGTGCTTCAAGTTCAGCAGCCAGAAGAGGACCAGCACACGCAACAGGTGCGTTCATACCAACACCGTGAGTAGACGCTTGAGCACGGTGCGCAGTACCGAATGCATCCATTACGAAGATGTCACATAGTGCTGCGTACTTCTTAGATAGCTCTTCTTCGTTCTTTTTCTCGCCTTTGTTGAAGCGAACGTTCTCAAGAACAACTAGCTCACCTGTGTTTAGCTCTAGGCCATCTAGGTAATCTTTAGCTAGCTTAACTTCGCAATCTAGAGCGTCGTTTAGGTAGTTAACTACAGGTTGTAGAGAGAACTCTTCTGCGTATTCACCTTCAGTTGGACGGCCTAGGTGAGAAGTAACCATAACTTTAGCACCTGCTTCTAGGCAGTGCTTGATCGTTGGTAGAGATGCTAGGATACGTGCATCAGAAGTCACTTTGCCTTCTTTAACAGGTACGTTTAGGTCCGCACGGATAAATACACGTTTACCTGCTAGATCCAGGTCAGTCATCTTGATTACAGACATGATGTGTCCTCTCAAATATTCAATAAGTAAAGTTTTCAGTAGCCCGGCAACCCTGCCAAGCCTATTAATTCTTTAAACTGGTTTCGATATGGAGTCACAGTTTATTTATTTCAAGGGTTAAAATAAATAATTCTCCTCGCTGCACTACGGCTTACTTTGCAGCTTGCATTGCGAGCGCAGTATCCAGCATGCGGTTCGCAAAGCCCCATTCGTTATCGCACCATACCAGCATCTTAACTAGGTGCCCGTTACTCACACGCGTTTGTGTACCATCAACAATCGCGCTATGGGGATCGTGATTAAAGTCGATAGAAACGAGCGGCGCTTCAGTATAGTCAACAATGCCCTGTAATGTACACTGAGATGCGTTAACAATGGTTTGATTTACGTCATTAACTTTCACATTTGTATTAATTGTGACACTTAAATCCATCGCAGTGACGTTTACAGTGGGCACTCGGACGGAAATTGCTTCGAATTTGTTAGAAAATTTCGGGAATATTCTTTCAATACCCTTATGCAACTTAGTGTCCACAGGAATGATCGACTGACTCGCTGCACGGGTACGTCTTAGGTCCGAGTGGTAGGCGTCGATGACTTGCTGATCATTCATCGACGAGTGGATTGTGGTGATGGTGCCAGACTCAATTTCAAATGCATCATCGAGCGCTTTGATGATAGGGACAATACAGTTGGTGGTGCAGGAGCCATTGGAAACCACGTTGTGTTCCGCTTTTAACGTGTCGTGGTTCACACCATAAATAATGGTATTATCAAGATCGCTGGCTCCAGGGTGCGAGAATAGCACCTTCTTAGCCCCAGCTTTAATGTGTTCTTGCCCATCCGCTTGAGTTCCAAACACGCCAGTACAGTCGAGCACTAAATCAACGTCGAGATCACGCCAAGGTAGCAGCTCAATATCGCTAAGGTGCAAGATGCGAATGGAGTCAAATTCACTATTGTCATGATGAATATAGATATGCTCTTGGTCGTTGGTCACCTTCTTGCCGAATCGACCGTGGCTCGTATCGTATTGCAGTAGGTGCGCCATCGCATCTGGCTGAGCAAGCTCATTCACCGCTACCACTTTAATTTGCTGGCTTTTGCCACTTTCATATACTGCTCGCAGTACATTACGACCGATACGTCCAAATCCATTGATCGCAATTTTAAGCATGATTCCATCGCCCTACATCATTTTCGTGTCACAAATACTACCTGATAGCACCCTAAAACGCATTAAGTTCGTGGGATGCATCGCAGGATTTATTTTATAAAACTTGATCAATATATTTCGTCTATGCATAGTAGCGATGAGTGCATCGTTTTTTATTGGCTGTTTCTACTCTAGTTTTATCAACCAAAGGAAATGACTATGTCTGGATACCCAGCCACTCACTTTTGTAAACAGTGCGAACAAGAAACGCCTCACAGTGAAGAGCTAGTGAGAAAGACCAGCAGCTACGACACGGACACTTCTCTTTTAGGTAGAATCAAAGTAATGGCTCATACCTTTATCAATGGCGGCCACTACTACGGCATGGACAGATACGTCACCTGTAAAGTTTGTGGTCACAAAGAGAAAGATAACTGGGGTAAAGAGTTTGAGTAGTTAACCCCATTACGCAAACCGGGCGCATAAAAAACCGAGCCAATCAGGCTCGGTTTTCTATTTTTGTCAACAGGAACTAAATTAAGAAAGTAGCTCTTTCGCTGTGTTTACTACGTTTTCAGTCGTGAAACCGAACATCTTGAATAGCTCTCCTGCTGGTGCAGATTCACCGAACGTTGTCATACCGATGATCTTGCCACCGAAGCCAACGTACTTGTACCAGAAGTCAGCAATGCCCGCTTCTACCGCGATACGAGCTGTTACGTCGGATGGCAGCACAGATTCACGGTACTCAGCGTCTTGCTTGTCGAATGCGTCAGTTGCAGGCATAGAAACTACGCGTACCTTCTTACCTTCAGCCGTTAGCTCAGCCGCAGCGTTAACCGCTAGCTCAACTTCAGAGCCTGTTGCGATAAGGATTAGCTCTGGCTTGCCTTCGCAATCTTTCAGGATGTAACCACCGCGCGCGATGTTAGCTACTTGCTCTTCGCTACGCTCTTGCTGTGCAAGGTTTTGACGAGAGAAGATTAGCGATGTTGGGCCGTCTTTACGCTCGATAGCCAGTTTCCAAGCGACTGCAGATTCAACCTGATCACATGGACGCCATGTGCTCATGTTTGGCGTTAGACGTAGAGAAGCCATTTGCTCAACCGGTTGGTGAGTTGGGCCATCTTCGCCAAGACCAATAGAGTCGTGCGTGTACACTTGAATGTTCTGAACTTTCATCAGAGCAGCCATACGCATTGCGTTACGCGCGTATTCCATGAACATTAGGAACGTTGCGCCGTATGGTACGAAACCACCGTGCAGAGCAATACCGTTCATGATCGCTGTCATACCGAATTCACGTACACCGTAGTGGATGTAGTTACCTGCTGGATCTTCAGCAGACACTGACTTAGAACCAGACCACATGGTTAAGTTAGAAGGTGCAAGGTCAGCAGAGCCGCCTAGAAATTCTGGGAGCATAGCACCGAACGCTTCTAGTGCGTTTTGAGAGGCTTTACGTGATGCGATGTTCGCTGGGTTAGCTTGAAGGTCAGCAATGATTGCGTTTGCTTTCTCTTCCCACTGAGCAGGAAGTTCACCATTTAAACGACGCTTAAGTTCTGCTGCTTCTGCAGGGTAAGCTGCAGCGTAGGCGTCAAACTTAGCATTCCAAGCGGCTTCTTTCGCTTCACCTGCTTGCTTTGCATCCCACTCAGCATAAACGTCTGCTGGGATTTCAAATGGACCAAACTCCCAACCAAGTTGCTTACGAGTTGCTGCGATTTCTTCCGCGCCTAGTGGAGCACCGTGACAGTCGTGTGAACCAGACTTGTTTGGCGAACCAAAACCGATAACAGTTTTAGTACAAATTAAAGTAGGGCGTGGGTCAGCTTTCGCCGCGACGATGGCTGCGTTGATTGCTTCAGAATCGTGGCCATCTACTGCTGGGATTACATGCCAGCCGTACGCTTCAAAACGCTTAGGCGTGTCGTCAGAGAACCAACCTTCAACTTCACCGTCGATAGAGATGCCGTTGTCATCCCAGAACGCGATCAGCTTGCCAAGACCTAGTGTACCTGCTAGTGAACACGCTTCGTGAGAGATACCTTCCATCAGACAGCCATCACCCATGAATGCATAAGTGAAGTGGTCAACGATGTCGTGACCTTCTTTGTTGAACTGCGCTGCTAACGTCTTCTCAGCGAGCGCCATACCTACAGCGTTAGTGATACCTTGACCTAGAGGACCCGTTGTAGTTTCAACGCCCGGCGCATAACCATACTCCGGGTGACCTGGAGTCTTTGAATGCAGCTGACGGAAGTTTTTCAGATCATCAATTGATAGCTCATAACCAGAAAGGTGAAGCAGAGAGTAAATCAGCATAGAACCATGACCATTTGAAAGAACAAAACGGTCGCGGTCAGCCCACTCTGGGTTTGCTGGGTTGTGGTTTAGGTGGTCACGCCAAAGGACTTCAGCGATATCAGCCATACCCATAGGTGCGCCTGGGTGGCCAGAGTTAGCTTGTTGAACACCGTCCATGCTTAGAGCGCGGATAGCGTTAGCGAGATGTTGACGAGAAGACATGTCAGCTCCTGAGTGCATTAAGCGAATCGTATAAATGTGGACGATAATTCTCTCAAAGCCCCCTAAGCTGTGCAAACGATTTCCAAGCTAAAAGCTCACAAAAATACGACGTTTCGCAGTGAATCAGTCAAAGTGACTAATAAGCCTCCTGAATAAAGCAAACGATTGGTTTTGGCTAATAACAAAAAAGAGCTTGTAATTCGAGCAATCAAAACTAGAATAGACGTCTAGATGTAGATACACCTACAATTATTAGTATTATTGAATGCTGGAGAGTTTGTAAACCTCCAACATTATTAACCAGATATAGTGGAGCTAACATGGCTAAGCACCTGTTCACTTCTGAGTCGGTATCAGAAGGTCATCCAGATAAAATTGCAGACCAAATCTCTGATGCTGTTCTTGATGCAATTCTTGAACAAGACCCAAAAGCACGTGTCGCGTGTGAAACTTACGTTAAAACCGGTATGGTCATGGTTGGTGGTGAAATCACTACTTCAGCATGGGTAGATATCGAAGAGCTAACTCGCCAAACGGTTCGTGAGATTGGTTACGTTCATTCAGACATGGGCTTTGACGCTGATTCTTGTGCTGTTCTTAACACTATCGGTAAGCAATCTCCAGACATCAACCAAGGTGTTGATAAAGCAGATCCTAAAGAGCAAGGCGCAGGCGACCAAGGCATCATGTTTGGTTACGCGACTAACGAGACTGACATCCTAATGCCAGCTCCAATTACTTACTCACACCGCCTTGTACAAAAGCAAGCTGAAGTACGTAAGAACGGTACACTGCCTTGGTTACGCCCTGATGCGAAATCTCAGGTAACCTTCCAGTACGACCAAGGTAAGATCGTGGGTATTGATGCTGTTGTTCTTTCAACACAGCACTGTGATTCAATCTCTACTCCAGACCTACGTGAAGCGGTAATGGAAGAGATCATCAAGCCAGTACTGCCTTCTGAATGGATCAACAAAGAGACCAACTTCTTCATCAACCCAACAGGCCGTTTCGTAATCGGTGGCCCAATGGGTGACTGTGGTCTAACAGGTCGTAAGATCATTGTTGATACCTACGGCGGCGCGGCTCGTCACGGTGGCGGTGCGTTCTCAGGTAAAGATCCATCTAAAGTAGACCGCAGTGCGGCTTACGCAGCACGTTACGTAGCGAAAAACATCGTTGCTGCAGGCATGGCGGATCGTTGTGAAATCCAACTTTCGTACGCTATCGGTGTTGCCGATCCAACGTCGATCATGGTTGAAACTTTTGGTACTGAGAAAGTTTCTCACGACGTGATTGTTGAAGCAGTTCGTCAGAACTTCGACCTACGTCCTTACGGCCTACAAGAGATGCTGAACCTACTGCAACCTATCTACAAGAAGACAGCAGCATACGGTCACTTCGGTCGCGAAGAGTTCCCATGGGAAGCTACGGACAAAGCAGCTATTCTTGCGGACTTCGCCGGCCTTAAGTAATTAGAACATAAGACATAGTCGAATCTAAAAGGGCTTTTGGGAAACCAAAAGCCCTTTTTCTTTGCCGATAAATGTCGCGCTGAAAGTTGTATTTTTTTGCCATCGGGTCAATAGTTAAAAATATGTTAACGAGATCAATCTTTATTGAATTTTATCTCGTAACAAAAGATAAACTCTTGCCCCAACCAAGAAGTCAAAGATCCGGGCATCGAGTTTCCAACGCATTCGAGTAGCTAATCTGCTCGATGAGAACAGAGAATCGATCAAGGAGGATTTATGCCTCGTACGGTGAATCCAAATGACTTCAGCGATAAGCGAAAGGAAGTCTCAGATGCGGAATACGCACGTACTATTCCGTGTAATCAGCTGAGTATCTCAGCACCATTCCATTGGCTGTCCCTCGGTCTGCACGACTTCGTTAGAATGCCAGTCATTAGCGTCTTTTATGGTTTGTGCTTCATGGCGGCTGCAATAGGCATAGTGTTGTTAGTGCAGTGGCAAGGCACGCACTTAGTCGTTATGCCAAGTTTGGTCGTTTACATGCTAATAGGCCCCTTCCTAGCCCTAGGGTTATATGACGCAAGTTGGGAAAGAGAACGTGGTCATAACGCAAGCCTACTTCATTCGATGAAAGCAATCGGACGTAATTCGTCCTCACAGTGGGCGTTTGCGGTATTACTTGCGGTGTGTATGATTTTCTGGATGCGCATTGCAGCGTTACTTCATGCCTTATACCCATCAGTACAAGGGGCACCACTCACCGAATTCCTGCCTTTCCTTGTGATAGGCTCAATGGTTGGCTTCGTGCTTGCCTGCGTCGTGTTTAGTATCTCCGCCTTTTCCATCCCGCTAATGATGGAGCGCCGCGTCGATATGATGACAGCCGTGTTCACTAGCTTTAACGCGGTGAAATCTAACATCCCGGCGATGGTGGTGTGGGCTGCGTTAATCTGCGGTGGTATCTTAGTCGGCTTTGCGACGTACGGTATCGGTATGCTCTTTACTATGCCCATTCTCGGCTATGGCACATGGCACGCTTATCACGAGACAATCAAGAAGAAGCATCACACTTAACAATGTCTATCGTTTCAAGCTATGATTCGCCCCAGCTATTGAGCTGGGGCTTTTTTATTTGGAGTAATAAGTGGACACTGAGTTACATTATCGAGCGCAAAAAAAGATTGCCCACTGCATCCAGC
Organism: Vibrio sinaloensis DSM 21326; assembly: GCF_000189275.1. Lineage (GTDB taxonomy): Bacteria > Pseudomonadota > Gammaproteobacteria > Enterobacterales > Vibrionaceae > Vibrio > Vibrio sinaloensis. The sequence continues at coordinate 14,938 of NZ_AEVT01000087.1, forward strand.
TTGCCGAGCTAGCCTTCCAGCGTGGATTCCCACAACCTGACCTAAGTTACAAACTGCGTGGCAAAGCGGCTGGCAAGGCGTATCTGCAGTTAAATGAAATTCGCCTCAACCCAACCTTGTTTCGTGAGAACCAAGCCGACTTTATTGCTGAAGTCATCCCCCATGAAGTCGCCCATCTGATCACATATCAAGTTTATGGCCGAGTTCGTCCTCATGGTAAAGAGTGGCAAGGGGTCATGGAAACCGTATTCAACGTCCCTGCTCGCACAACACACCATTTTCAAGTCGACTCGGTACAAGGGAAAACCTTTGAGTACCAGTGTGGTTGCACACAATACCCGCTTTCCATTCGACGCCATAACAAAGTAATGCGCAATCAAGCGAGTTACCGCTGCCAACACTGCCAGCAAACATTAATCTTCAGTGGTAAACAACTCTCTTAATTCAGTAGTTTCTCAACAAAAAGTTAAATTTATGCGTGTTAAACTGTAAACACTCATACTTTTATAGTACTTAACGATGAATAATAGACTGCTGTTGGGGGTCATTGTTGGGCTTGTTTCTAGCCTAGCAGTTGCCGCTCCCCCTTCTTCTTTCTCCAAAGCGAAAAAAGAAGCAATAAAAATCTACGCCGATCACCCTTCTAGTTTTTACTGTGGTTGCGATATCACTTGGCAAGGCAGAAAAGGCACTCCAGATCTAAACTCATGTGGATACCAAGTTCGCAAGCAAGAGAAGCGCGCGTCGCGCATAGAATGGGAACATGTGGTGCCTGCATGGCAATTTGGCCATCAACGCCAATGTTGGCAAAACGGTGGACGAAAGAATTGCTCTAAGAATGACAATGTATTTCGCTCTATGGAAGCTGACTTACATAACTTAACGCCAGCCATTGGTGAAGTGAACGGCGATCGTTCCAATTACAACTTTAGTCAATGGAATGGGGTTGACGGAGTGAGCTACGGACGCTGTGAGATGCAAGTTAACTTTAAGCAACGCAAAGTAATGCCACCCGACAGAGCAAAGGGCTCTATCGCTCGAACCTACCTTTACATGAGTAAAGAGTACGGTTTTAAATTATCCAAACAACAGACCCAATTAATGACCGCGTGGAACAAGCAGTTTCCTGTAGATGAATGGGAATGTGAACGCGATAAGCGGATATTCAAAGTCCAAGGTAATCACAACCCG
>NZ_AEVT01000086.1 GCF_000189275.1 Vibrio sinaloensis DSM 21326
CAAAGACCTCAGCAGAAATGCTGAGGTTTTTTCGCGTCTGGCGAATCCTTTTTTGTGTCGATTCGAGTGAAAAGAGTGGCGCAACGAAGCGCCCTACCATCGCCCTCAATATTAGAAAGCCTAGTCTCACGACTAGGCTTTTGTCGTTTTAGGAGAAGCTTAAGCCTTAGGTCTGGGCCTGCTAATCCTAACGATTGAATATCGTAATTGCAGATGTCTGGTCAAAGGGATAAAAGAGAGATAGTTAGGCATTTCTAGGGTTTATCAATATGTTGGATGCTCTTCTCTCTACACTTGCTGCTCTTTGGCAGCAAGATTTTTCTGTTCTACAAACACCAGGCAGTGCAGTGATGATTTACTGTGTTGTTGGAACACTGATTTTTCTTGAAAGTGGTTTCATCCCAGCAGCGCCGTTCCCGTGTGATAGTGTCGTCGTACTTTCTGGCACTTTAGCCGCAGTCGGAGTTCTTCATCCAATTTCGGTATTTGTACTGATATGTCTTAGCGCAGCGCTCGGAAGTTGGATTGGCTATTTACAGGGGGCTTGGTTAAATAAATTGCCTCGGGTGCAACGGTGGGTAAACTCGGTTCCGACTAACCGTATGAATCAGGTAGACGCATTATTAGGTAAGCATGGTTTGGTGGCTTTGTTTTGTGCTCGCTTTATCCCTGTAGTTCGTTCTTTATTACCTTTGGTGATGGGAATGCGTGCCAATCAAGTTCGACAGTTTCACTACTTTTCATGGGCAAGTGCATCTCTATGGACATTACTATTGTGCTCATTTGGCATGTTGTTACCTATGCTTCCGGAAAAAATCAGTAAGTATATAACTGCTGGCTTAATGGCTGCTCCGGTCGTAACTCTATGTCTTGCTATCTCGAGTATTCTACTTATCAAATTGCGTAAATCGTCATCCCAACCCATTGCTGAGCCTATACAAGAAGAGCTCTTCAGAAAGTAATAGATGTAAAAAAGGCAGCGACCTTCGCTGCCTTTTTACATATAAAGTGGTCTCTATTACTGTTCGGTGGTGTTTGCAGCTTCCATCTCTTTTTGGGCTAGCTTTGCTTTTTCGATCATAGGGGTGATCGTTGAACCTTGGATTAGTATAGAGAAGACGACTACCGAATAGGTCATAACCAAAATAATCTCTTTCACATCAATAAGCTTATCTTGAATGACCCAAATTCCAGATGGGATCGACAGAGCCATTGCCAGCGCTAGGCCGCCACGTAGCCCTCCCCAGGTGAGAATCTTGACTGACCAAGGGTTGTACTTACGGTAGCGTTTGAACCCTATGTAGGAGAGAAATACGCTGATGTAACGGGCTGAGAGTACCAAAGGTACAGAGAATGCCATTAATATCCAGTCTTCTTTGTGGAACTCGAAGAGCAGCATCGACATACCTATCAGCAAGAATAGTACACCATTTAGAAACTCATCGACCAACTCCCAGAAGTGATCTAAGTGGTCTTCACTTTCTTTGGAAAAACCAATAAAGCGTGTCCAGTTACCGATCATTATTCCCGATACCACCATAGCTAAAGGACCAGAGACATGGATCACTTCAGCAAAAGCGTATCCAGCTGTCGGTACTCCAATGGTCAATAATAGTTCCATTGAGTGATCATCGGTTGCACTGATCAGATAGTGGAACAGTAAGCCTAGGGCGAAGCCATAAGCGATTCCACCTATAGCCTCTTGGATAAATAGCATGCTAACACTACCAACCGTTGGTGCTTCGCTACCAAAAGCGATGGTGTATAACGTGACAAAGATAACCAGACCAAAACCATCGTTAAATAATGATTCCCCTTCAATTTGGGTGGAAATACGTTTTGGTGCGTCGAGCTTCTTAACGATTGCTAAAACAGCAATTGGGTCAGTCGGGGAAATAAGGGCGCCAAATAGTAAACAGTATACGAGATCAAACTGAATTCCGATGAGATGGCAGAAGCCGTACAGTGCAAATCCAATAAAGAAAGTCGAGAACAACGTAGCGCCTAATGCTAGAGCGGTAATTTCCCATTTTTGATCTTTTAAGTTAGGTAACTTAATACCCAAACCACCCGCAAAGAGTAAGAACCCCAGTATTCCTTTGAGCAAAAAATCTTCGAAGTTAATACTCGACATCGTCTTCGAAGCAATTTCTGTCAGGTGGAACCAATCATTCTGTCCCGCGACCAAAATGATCAAAGACAAAATCATGGAACCGGCAGTGATCGCGATAGTGGTTTGCATTTTTCCTATCTTGCTGTTTATGAAAGCAATCATCATTGCAGCAGCAGATAAGAAGCACAGGGTATAGTAGACCGACATGAGACTCTCTGTATGTAACAAATTGTGAATGGGGATTTTCTGCTTAGTGTGCTCAAATAGCAAACACTTTTTTGTCATGGGAGGGTGATAAATTTAGTTATTTTAGACGTCTAGACTCCTGAAAAAACTGTGATAGGATGGAGAGATAATTAAAGGAATGAGGCTGTACTGTGGGAAGTAATGTAAGGCAACAGATTGAAGCTCAACTGAAGCAACGTATCTTATTGATCGATGGTGGCATGGGCACCATGATTCAGGGCTATAAGCTTGAGGAAGAAGATTATCGTGGTGAGCGTTTTTCAGACTGGCATTGTGATTTAAAAGGTAACAATGACCTGTTAGTGCTAACACAGCCAAAACTGATCAAAGATATCCATCTCGAGTACTTAGAGGCTGGGGCTGATATCCTTGAAACCAACACCTTTAATGCCACCACTATCGCTATGGCTGATTATGACATGGAGAGCCTTAGCGAAGAGATAAACTTTGCCGCGGCAAAGCTTGCTCGTGAAGCAGCTGATGAGTGGACATTAAAGACGCCCGATAGACCTCGCTACGTGGCAGGTGTGCTTGGGCCAACTAACCGAACCTGTTCTATTTCCCCAGATGTCAATGACCCGGGTTACCGCAATGTCAGTTTTGATGAGTTAGTGACTGCTTACTCAGAATCAACGAGAGCATTGATTAAAGGTGGCTCGGACCTAATTCTCATCGAAACCATCTTCGATACCTTAAATGCTAAAGCTTGTGCTTTTGCTGTCGACTCAGTATTTGAAGAGCTCGGTGTCGCATTACCTGTTATGATCTCAGGGACGATAACCGACGCTTCTGGTCGAACCCTTTCGGGTCAAACGACAGAAGCTTTCTACAATTCTTTGCGCCATGTAAGACCTATCTCATTCGGATTGAATTGTGCTCTGGGCCCTGACGAACTTCGTCCTTATGTAGAAGAACTTTCCCGAATTTCTGAAACTTTTGTTTCAACTCACCCTAATGCGGGTCTACCGAATGCATTTGGTGAGTACGACCTATCGCCAGAAGACATGGCCATCCACGTTAAAGAGTGGGCTGAAAGTGGCTTTTTAAATTTAATTGGTGGCTGCTGTGGTACCACGCCAGAACATATCCGTGAGATGGCGAATGCGGTTGAAGGGGTAAGCCCTCGTCAGCTTCCTGAACTTGTTACCGCTTGTCGTTTGTCTGGTCTTGAGCCTTTAACGATTGAGAAAGACACTTTGTTCGTTAACGTTGGTGAAAGAACCAATGTAACGGGCTCTGCACGTTTCAAGCGCCTCATTAAAGAAGAGCTGTATGACGAAGCATTAGAAGTAGCACGTCAGCAAGTAGAAAATGGTGCTCAAATCATCGATATCAACATGGATGAAGGCATGCTTGACGCTGAAGCCTGCATGGTTCGTTTCCTTAATCTATGTGCTTCTGAACCAGAGATATCTAAAGTACCTATTATGGTCGATTCCTCTAAATGGGAAGTGATTGAGGCTGGCCTAAAGTGTATTCAGGGCAAAGGTATCGTTAACTCTATCTCGCTCAAAGAGGGGAAAGAGAAATTTGTTGAACAAGCTAAATTGATCCGTCGTTATGGCGCTGCTGTTATTGTGATGGCGTTTGATGAAGTTGGTCAGGCAGAGACACGCGAACGCAAACTCGAGATTTGTACCAATGCTTACCGAATCCTAGTTGATGAGGTTGGTTTCCCACCTGAAGACATTATCTTTGACCCGAACATCTTTGCCGTTGCAACAGGCATAGAAGAACACAATAACTACGCCGTAGACTTTATTGAAGCTGTAGCCGATATAAAACGAGATCTGCCGTACGCGATGATTTCTGGTGGTGTTTCTAACGTTTCATTCTCTTTCCGCGGCAATAACTATGTGCGTGAAGCGATTCACGCGGTCTTCCTCTATCACTGTTTCAAAAATGGTATGGACATGGGGATCGTGAATGCGGGTCAGCTTGAGATTTACGATAATGTGCCTGAGAAGCTGCGTGAAGCAGTAGAAGATGTGGTTCTTAACCGCCGTGAGGATGGTACCGAGCGACTGCTTGATATCGCGGCAGAATATGCTGGAAAAGGTGTCGGCAAAGAAGAAGATGCATCGGCCCTTGAATGGCGCACATGGTCAGTAGAGAAACGCTTAGAGCATGCATTAGTCAAAGGTATTACGGAATTCATCGTTGAGGATACCGAAGAGGCGCGTATTAATGCCAGTAAGCCGTTAGAGGTCATTGAAGGCCCCTTAATGGACGGCATGAACGTGGTTGGTGATTTGTTTGGTGAAGGTAAGATGTTCTTGCCTCAAGTAGTCAAGTCTGCCCGCGTTATGAAACAGGCCGTTGCTCACCTAGAGCCTTTTATTAATGCTTCTAAGCAAGCTGGGGCGTCAAACGGAAAAATCCTCCTGGCGACAGTGAAAGGTGATGTTCACGATATTGGTAAGAACATTGTAGGCGTTGTCTTGCAGTGTAATAACTACGAGATTATTGACCTTGGTGTCATGGTGCCGTGTGAGCAAATCCTCAAGGTAGCGAAAGAAGAGAATGTGGACATTATCGGTCTTTCTGGCTTGATCACGCCATCTCTTGATGAAATGGTGCATGTCGCGAAAGAGATGGAACGTTTGGATTTTGATTTGCCACTCCTAATTGGTGGCGCAACCACATCGAAGGCTCATACTGCGGTTAAAATTGAGCAAAACTACAAACACCCTGTTGTGTATGTGAACAATGCCTCCAGAGCGGTTGGTGTATGTACCTCACTTCTCTCAGATGAATTGCGCCCGGCATTTGTCGAGAAGCTAGATGCGGACTACGTTCGCGTTCGTGATCAACACAATCGCAAGAAACCAAGAACGAAGCCCGTCACTTTAGAGAAAGCACGAGCAAACAAAGTGGCGATAGATTGGGATAACTACACACCACCAGTACCCACTAAACCGGGAGTCCATGTGTTTGATGACTTCGATATTTCAACGTTACGCGAATATATTGATTGGACACCTTTCTTTATGACGTGGTCGTTAGTGGGTAAGTACCCTGCGATCTTTGAGCACGAAGAAGTGGGTGAAGAGGCTCAGCGATTATTCAAAGACGCCAATGAGTTGCTTGATCGGGTTGAAAAAGAGGGGCTAATGCAAGCCCGAGGCATGTGTGCGCTATTCCCTGCAGCCAGTGTTGGTGACGATATTGAGGTATATACCGATGAGTCACGGACGCAAGTGGCTAAAGTACTTCATAACCTGCGTCAGCAAACGGAGAAACCTAAAGGTTTTAACTACTGTTTGTCTGATTACGTTGCGCCAAAAGAATCTGGTAAGAAAGATTGGATCGGCGCTTTTGCGGTCACCGGAGGAATTAACGAGCGTGAACTGGCAGATGAATATAAGGCGCAAGGTGATGACTATAATGCGATTATGATTCAAGCGGTAGCCGATCGACTTGCTGAAGCGTTTGCTGAGTATCTCCATGAACATGTTCGCAAAGAGATTTGGGGTTATGCTGCGGACGAAAATTTGTCCAATGAGGAGCTTATCCGCGAAAAGTACCAAGGTATTCGTCCTGCGCCAGGCTACCCAGCGTGTCCGGAACACACTGAAAAAGGACCGCTGTGGGAGCTAATGAAGGTTGAAGAGACGATCGGTATGACGCTAACTTCAAGTTATGCGATGTTCCCTGGAGCTTCGGTATCAGGCTGGTACTTCTCTCACCCTGAATCACGTTACTTTGCGATCGCCCAGATCCAGCAAGATCAAGTTGAGAGTTACGCGGATCGTAAAGGTTGGGATATGTTGGAGGCCGAGAAGTGGTTAGGGCCAAACATTAATGGTTAATCCTAATCACTGAATAAGACAAAGCGCAGCATGTATGCTGCGCTTTTTGGTTCTATGTTGTGTGCTTAGATTAGAATCGTTGCTAAGCCCAAAAACACCGATAAACCGATCACGTCCGTTACGGTTGTTAGCGCCATACCTCCTGCCAAAGCTGGGTCGATATTCATCTTCTTTAACAGGATAGGGATCGTCACACCAGCAATACCAGCAACCAGCAAGTTGGTCAGCATAGCCGCAGAAATAATGCCACCCAGCATCCAGTTACCTTTCCAAGCAACAACGATTCCACCGATGATAAGCGCCCACATAATGCCATTGAGCAAACCGATAGCGGCTTCTTTTAGTAGCAATTCTCTTTTGTTCGAGTCACCGATGTGACCCAAAGCTAAACCGCGAATAACCAAGGCGACGGTCTGGTTCCCCGCTACTCCCCCCATAGATGGCACTATGGTCATGAGTATTGCAATAGCCGCCATTTGCTCTAATGTGGCTTCAAACATATTTGAAACAGATGCGGCTGCTAATGCAGCAAGTACGTTGGCTCCGAGCCAGATACTGCGCTTACGTGCGGATTTAACCACAGGGGCAAAGGTATCTTCGTCGTCATCCATACCCGCCATACTCATCATGGAGTGTTCGGCATCTTCACGGATAACGTCAACGACGTCATCGATAGTGATACGTCCAACTAAGTGCTGATTCTCATCAATAACAGGAGCAGACACCCAATTACGACGTTCAAATAAGCTCGCAATATCAGAGTCGCTCATGGTGACATCAATGGCTTCATCGGCATCTTCCATGACATCGCTCACTTTGACATCTGGTTGAGTGGTGATCAGCGTTGTGATTGGTAACTCACCAATTAGACGGCTCTCTTCATCGATCACATACAAAGCATCGGTTGCTTCCGGAAGCTCGCCTTTCATTCTCAAGTAACGCAATACGACATCGACGTCTACATCACCACGAATGGTAATAACGTCGGTGTTCATCAAACTACCTGCCGTATCTTCTGGATACGAGAGGGCCGTTTCGACCAATAGACGCTCAGCAGCGTCCATTTGTGCGAGTACTTCTCGTGAAACGTCATCAGGTAAGCTACGAAGAACGTACGCTACGTCATCGGTTTCCATCCCTTCTGTCGCTTCAGCAAGCATCTCTGGCGCCATTTTGGCTACCAGATCATCTTTCACATCCTCGTTTAATTCATCGAGAATTTCACCGTAATCTTCGGGGTCGGTTAACTGCCAAAGGACTTCACGACTTTTACGCGGGGAGGCTTCTAATAGATGGGCAATATCTTCTGGCTCCATGTCCTGCAGTTGGCGACGGACATGAACAAAGCGGCCATTTTCTAGAGCTTCAGTGACTTCTTGGAGGGCTTGGTGAGCTTGGTCAAATTCAATTTGCTCTGCCATTGATTCCCCCTGACTCTATTTTTCTACAATGCTATGAATAGTAACTTAATTTTAGAATGGATTTAATAAGTTAATGTGAAGGAGAGGAAATAAGTTGGTGGTTCAGTCTTCCTCTTCAAACTTATCTTCAATTAGGTGGCAAACTGCATCGAGTGCTTGGTTTGCATCGCTGCCTTCCGCGCTGATGGTCACGTGTTCACCTTGGGCAGATTCTAACATCAATAGCCCCATCACGCTGTCTGCGGTAGCCTCTTTCCCTTCATGGTTCTGGATCGTGAGGACAGAGTTGTAAGACTGGGCTAATTCAACCAACTTAACAGCAGCGCGCGCATGTAAACCTAAGCGATTTTGGATTAAGACGGTACGGCTTTGCTGCTGCATGGATTAGTCCTTAAGGTTTTTTTCTAATGAAGCATGGCGAATTTGGACTTGATGTCCCATCTCAGCAAAGTACTCGCCAATTTGTTGAGTTAAGTACACCGAACGATGTTTACCTCCAGTACAACCAATCGCCACGGTTAGGTAGCTACGATTGTTTTTCTCTAACAGAGGAAGCCAATGTTCAATGAACTTCTGTACTTGCTGTTTCAATTCAATTACTTCGGTGTGACTTTCTAAGAAAGACTTGATTGGGGCATCTAATCCAGTCAGTGGGCGCAATGATGGTTCCCAATGAGGGTTAGGTAAGAAGCGCACATCAAATACATAATCAGCATCACTAGGTAAGCCATATTTGAAACCAAACGACTGAAACACCATGACGAGGTCTTTGCGCTCTCGACCTTCTACGCGCATTCGAACGGTTTCACTGAGTTCATGCAGAGACTGGTTACTACTATCTATGACTAAATCAGCATGTTCTTTGAGCGGAGATAGGATACAGCGCTCTTTTTCTATCGCTTGTTCTAGAGAAGTGTTTTCCAGCGCAAGGGATAGGGGATGAATTCGTCGGGTTTCGCTGTAGCGTTTTAGTAGTGTGTCTTTATTCGCATCGAGGAACAAAACACTCACATCAGACCTTTGTTTTAGGTGAGTTAGAACATCTTCAACAAGGTTGGGTTCTGTCGGCAAGTTGCGAATATCGATGCTAACGGCGACATTCTGTTTGCTTGAACGCACGGACGAAACAAATGCATCCAGCATGTCAACGGGTAAGTTGTCGACGCAGTAATAACCCATGTCTTCAAGTACACGTAGCGCGACGCTTTTTCCTGCCCCTGAGTAACCACTTACTACGATGAGGCGCATTATTGGCTGACCATGATGTTGTAGAGCTCTTGATCTGATTGAGCTTTACGAAGTTGTTTTAGAATCTGCTTGTCGTTCAATCTTTCTGCCATGCTTGAGAGAGTTTTTAAATGCTCTTTACATTGTGCATCCGGCACTAAGAGAGCAAAAAGTAGGTCGACAGGGCGGTTGTCGATGGCATCAAATTCAACAGGAGACTCGCATTGCAGTAGTACTGCGACCGCTTTATCGCTGGACTGCATACGAGCATGGGGAATGGCTATTCCATTTCCAATGCCAGTACTGCCCATCTTTTCGCGGCTGAGCATGCACTCGAATAATTCAGTTGAACTTTGCCCGGTTTGTTCAGCAACGAGTTCGCTGATCATTTCAAGGGCACGTTTTTTACTAGTGCACTGGACTGCACTTTTGGTGCAGTCCAGTGTAAGGATTTCGCTTAATTGCATGGTGTTAGTGAGCGTTTAGCTTCTCTTTGTGCTTGTTTAGCTGTCGTACTAATTTATCGACTAGGGAATCAATCGCGGCGTACATGTTTTCATCATCTGATGAAGCATGGATTTCGCCTTGATTTACGTGAAGGGTAGCTTCTGCGATTTGACGGAGTTTTTCAACTTTTAAAACCACATGAACGCTATTGATATGATCAAAAAAGCGCTCAAGCTTCTGAAACTTTTCGTTTACGTAGTCTTGCATTGAATCGGTGAGATCAACGTGGTGGCCATTAATATTGATTTGCATAGACTTTCCTTCTCGGTTTAATGCCTTAAAGTAGGCGTTTGCGCTGACTTGAAGGGGCAATGCCTAGCGATTCTCGGTATTTAGCTATTGTTCGTCTAGCGACCTGAATCCCTTGGTCAGCGAGTAGAGCTGCAATCTTGCTGTCACTCAGTGGTTTTGCACTGTTTTCGGCAGCAACCAACTTCTTAATCAAAGCTCGAATTGCAGTGGATGAACATTCTCCGCCGTTGTCTGTACTGACGTGACTAGAGAAAAAGTACTTCAATTCAAAAATGCCACGAGGGGTGTGCATAAACTTCTGTGTTGTCACCCTTGAAATGGTTGACTCATGCATGTCGACATCCAGTGCGACATCATTAAGCACCATCGGCTTCATGGCTTCTTCACCATACTCAAAGAAATCTCGTTGATGTTCAACAATACACTTAGCAACTTTGAGCAACGTCTCGTTTCTACTTTCTAGGCTCTTAATGAGCCATTTTGCTTCTTGCAAATTACTACGGATGTACTGGCTATCCGCATTATTACCTTTACCAAGTGCCGCGTACTGTTGGTTAACTTTCAGTCTTGGCACTGAGTCAGGGTTTATGGTCACGACCCATTTACCATGGTCTTTGAATACCGATACATCTGGGATGACATACTCAGCGTGTTCGGTAGCAATACGGCTGCCTGGCCTTGGATCCAGTTGTTGGATTAGCTTTAAGGTTTCGCGAAGCTCTGCTTCTTTAAGCTTAGTCTCTTTAATAATGAGTTTGTAGTCGCGGTTACCTAATTGGTCTATGTGATTAGTAAGCACTAACTTTGCTTCAGAAAGCCAAGGTGTGTCTTCTGGGAAGGTAGCCAATTGAAGCAGTAAACAATCCTGAAGATTAATGGACGCTACACCTAGAGGGTCAAACTGCTGAATACGTTTGCGAACAGCTTCAATTTCTTCGATTTCTATATCTTCATGATCAAAGCTTTCTAGGATTTCTTGCGGGGCAATAGTGAGGTAACCGTAATCGTCCACCGCATCGATGATCGCCATAGCGATCGTGCGGTCGGTTTCACTGAAAGGGGTTAAATCAAGTTGCCAGGTAAGGTAATCGTGAAGAGATTGAGTCGTTTCCCCCTGATAAACAGGTGCATCGTCGTCAAGAGCCAGTCCAGTGCTGCCTGTGTTGGCACTATAGACATCGTCCCACGTTGTATCGATTTCCAGCTCTGAGCTAATTTCTGATTTTTCAATCAGCTCGGAGCTATCTTTGACATCGGCCTCTGCGACTTCAACCGTTGGCTCTTTGTCCTCATTACCTGATTTATCTTCTGTGGTAGGAGAATCTTCACTGGACTCTTCGACTTCGAGAAGCGGATTGGAATCCAGCGCTTCTTGAATCTCCTGTTGAAGATCTAGCGTTGACAACTGCAACAAACGAATCGCTTGCTGAAGCTGCGGTGTCATCGCTAACTGCTGTCCTAGCTTGAGTTGTAATGAGGGTTTCATTCAGTATTACTTGCCTTAAATGCTATAGAATCTTGCGTTCTTCACTTTAATCATAGACGGAATTGTTCGCCGAGATAAACTTGTTTCACTTGTTCATTATTGAGAACTTCATCCGGTGAACCCTCAGCGATCAAGTGACCTTGGCTTACGATATACGCTTTTTCACATACGTCCAGTGTCTCACGCACATTGTGGTCCGTGATGAGCACGCCCAACCCTCTATCTCGGAGATGTTCGATGATTTTTTTGATGTCTATGACCGAAATAGGGTCGACGCCTGCGAAGGGTTCGTCCAACAAAATGAACTTTGGGTTTGCTGCGAGAGCACGTGCAATTTCAACGCGGCGTCGTTCACCCCCTGATAGTGCCATACCCGCGCTTTGACGAATGTGCTGGATGTGGAATTCTTCGAGCAAATCTTCCAGTTTGTCTTGGCGCTCTTCGCGAGTCAGTTCTTTACGAGTCTCCAATACCGCCATGATATTGTTCTCAACCGACAGCTTACGGAAGATAGATGCCTCTTGAGGTAAGTATCCAATCCCCATACGTGAGCGACTATGCATTGGTAAAACACTGATGTCTTCGTCATCAATGGAGATACGGCCTTCGTCGCGAGCGACAAGGCCAACGATCATATAAAAGGATGTCGTTTTACCGGCACCATTTGGCCCTAATAAGCCCACAATTTGACCTGACTGAACTTGTAGGCTCACGTCAGAGACCACTTTTCGATTCTTATAGCTCTTGGCTAAATGCTCTGCTTTGAGTAACGCCATAATTATTCTTGTACCGCTTGAGGCTGAAGCACGGTCGAGACACGATCACCTTTCGATTTTCCATCTGCGACCAATTTTTGCGATGAAATATGGTATCGGATCTGATTGCCACGGATGGTGCTGTCATCTTGAGAAAGCATCGCACTGTAACGCATTGTCAGTTGGTCATTTGCTAAGCTGTACTGAAGTTCTTTTGCTTCACCATACAGAGTTTTACCATCATCGGTCAGTTGGGAAAACGTGGCTAAATTACCAAACCCATCAATGTTTTTGATCGAACCGTCTTTGGGATCGCGAGTGACAACAATTTTGTCGGCATTGATGTTGATGCTTCCTTGTTTGAGCTTAACGTCACCTAAGAAGGTAACTTGGTTGCTCTGCATATCCAATTGTTGACTGTCGGAGTCAATATAAACCGGTTGCTGCTGGTCACTAGACAAGGCTAGAGCCTGACCAGACAAAAATAAACAAGAAATAAGACTAAGGTGTGAGAGTTTCATATCTACCTTGTACGCTCTTATATAGGGTTGCATTGTGATCAGCAAAATTGCCTTTCATTGCTTGTCCTACGGTTTCAAACTGTGGGCCATTAATAATCACTTGGTTATCTGCCCAAAAATCTCGATTGTCTAACGCGATATTCATGCTTTCAGTAGACAATGTGTCGAATCCAGAATCCGACAATAAATTCTTAACGATGACATTGGTCGATAGTGTCAGGATGTGGTTTTTGTCTAATACACCGGTCGCGGCGGTGATTTCCCACTCCTGCATCAAGCCATCTTTATAAACTTTTAAAATTGGCTTTTCAAAAACCGTATCACCACTTTTCGCGAAGTGATCTAGGCTGTTTGAGGTAATAACATAGCTACGTATTCCGTCATCGGTATACGAAGTGTTCGTCAAGGTTTGGCCGCTAAACATGGGTTGCTCTAAGTCAGGACTGACTTTAGGGCTCTGCTTTTGCTGGCGTTCGTAGTAATAATACCCAGACCAGCAAAGTGCAAAAACCAAAATCAGATAGCCAATACGAGACAGGCTCATATACTTAGGCCCTTATGCACGTCCAGCTCATCACGTGCTTGTAAAATTAGGTCACAGACTTCACGTACTGCGCCGTGACCGCCTTTAATCGCTGTGACGTAATTGGCGCGTTTAACTAGAAGTGGGTGTCCATCGGCCACACAGGCTTTTAACGCCACTTTTTCCATCACCGGCCAATCAATGAGGTCATCACCGATGTAACCAGTTTGCTCGGCCGAAATATTGAGCTTGGCACAGATATCATCGTAGGCTTTCAATTTATCGTCTTGGCCCTGGTAAATCAGTGAGATCCCCAAAGCTTTCATGCGATTCTCTACGATTTTTGATTGTCGACCAGTAATGATGGCCACTTCGATGCCAGCGTTCATAAGCGACTTAACACCATAACCATCACGGGTATGAAATGTCTTGAGCTCTTCGCCATCGTTACCCATGTAGACCAGTCCATCTGAAAAGACACCATCGACGTCACAAATCAGTAACTTAATTTGTTTGGCAATATCAAGCAGAGTTTGTTCCACCGGTTGATAAAGTGTTTCGATCATCTGAGGCATTACATTACTCCTGCTTTCAACATGTCTTGCATGTTGAGTGCGCCTACCACTTTACCTTGCTGGCAAAGCACAAGGCCATTAATACTCTTCTCTTGCATTAAGTTTAAACCTTCCACCGCTAACATGTTTGGGCTTGCTACGGTTGGATTAACGGTCATCACGTCGCCAATCAGCGCACTGTGAATGTCAACGCGCTTATCTAATATTCGGCGTAAGTCGCCGTCGGTAAAGACGCCCATCAAGTTTTGTTGTTCATCGACAACTGCGGTCATGCCGAGACCTTTCTGGCTTATTTCCAATAAAGCATCGCGTACTACGGTATCAGTGGATACGAGTGGCAGCTTATCTCCAGAGTGCATAATGTCAGAAAGTTTAAGCAGCAGTTTTCTCCCCAAAGCACCGCCAGGGTGGGATAAAGCAAAGTCGTCGGCGGTAAAGCCACGTGCTTGCAATAGAGAGACAGCCAGCGCATCCCCCATAACCAAGGTTGCTGTGGTACTGGAGGTTGGTGCTAACCCCAGTGGACATGCTTCTTTTGGCACCGTGATCTGCAAGTGAATATCGGCTAATTTCGCCATATTAGATTGCGGTTTACCTGTCATGCTAATAATTGAGATGTTCAAGCGTTTCAATACTGGGAAAAGCGCAAGAATTTCTGACGACTCTCCAGAGTTAGAGATAGCTAACACTATATCGCCTTTCTCAATCATACCTAGGTCACCGTGAGCGGCTTCACCTGGATGAACAAAGAAAGACGAAGTGCCTGTACTGGCCAAAGAGGCTGCGATCTTTTTACCGATATGCCCTGATTTACCCATTCCCATCACGACAACTTTGCCTTGAGAGTTGCTCATGATTAGCTCACAAGCACGGGTAAAATCTTGGTTGAAATACTGATCGAGTTGCGCCAACGCATCGATTTCAGTGCGCAGTACTTCTAAAGCGGCAGAACGATAGTCAAACATATCTAACTCCAGCAAGATACAAATTAAGCAGTCATATTGATAATTAGGTAGCCTTGGTAGGCGATGAAGGCCATAAATAATACGCCGCCTTCTATTCGATTGATACTGCGTGATTTACCCAGTGCCATGATGACCAATAATAGTGAGACGCCTAACATCACCCAGAAATCTCGTCCCATGGCATATTCGCTGAGAATAGACGGGTTTAGAATGCCGGGGATGCCCATAACGGCAAGGATGTTGAACACGTTAGAGCCGATGATGTTACCCACCGCCATGTCGTCTTCACCTTTCATGACTCCTGCTAGCGAGGCTGCAAGTTCTGGAAGGCTGGTACCAACGGCGATGATTGTTAGGCCGATAACCAGGTCGCTCATGCCAAAGTACTGAGCAATAATCACGGCGTTATCAACCAGCATATCTGCCGCAAGTGGCAGAATGATCAATCCGATAACGACCCACATCGCGGCTTTCGCGTTGCTTACACCGTCAGGTACTTCAGATTCTTGTTCTTCTAATAAGGCATCGGTTGCGCCTGATGCTTTCTCTTTTTGGCTAATACGTAGCATAGTAAGAATAAAAGCAGCAAACAGGACAAAAAGGAGCACGCCTTCGTAAAAGCCTAGGTGGCTATCCCAAAGTAACACACCTGCAAGCAGGGTGACGCCTATCATTAAAGGTAGTTCGCGGCGAAGAACCGCTGAGCTGATAGACAGTGGTTTAATCAGTGCGGTGATACCAAGAATCAACGCGATGTTGGCGATATTGGAGCCCAACACGTTGCCAACCGCTGTGTCTGTTTTGCCATCTAATGCTGCGGTTGCAGATACCATCATTTCCGGAGCTGATGAACCCATTGCTAGAATAGTCATACCGATAACAAGTGGAGAAATTCCCACATTGCGCGCTAAAGCAGCAGCACCAAATACAAGCTTGTCGGCACTCCATACCAAAAATACTAATCCAATAATGAGAAACGCAACGGCTTCAAACATGATGATTCCTAAATAATATACGACGAGAGATTTAACCGTTAATTTTGACGGTTTGGCTAATAAAAGGGAAGTGGATAGTTAAATTAATTGTTAAGCAATGATTCGTTTTCGTTTGTAAAGTTAGATTGAATAACAGTCAATTGAAGCCGATTTGTCGAACGAATTTTAATTGAACAGTGCTTTAAATTCCATGTGAATGTGCTTATGATTGCCCATTCTAGCGACTTTTAACGAGTGTATGATGACATCAGAAGACTTGGTTACCGTTAATCAAATTACCTTCACCCGGGGGGAAAGGAAGATATTTGATGACGTAAGTTTGCGAGTGCCGAAAGGAAAAGTGACCGCGATTATGGGGCCTTCTGGTATTGGTAAAACGACACTATTGCGTTTGATTGGTGGACAGATCTCGCCTGAGAAAGGTGAAATTTGGTTCGACGGCGATAACATCCCTGCCTTGAGCCGCAAGAAGCTGTATTCCGCACGTAAGAAAATGAGTATGTTGTTTCAATCAGGGGCTCTATTCACCGACTTAAATGTGTTCGACAATGTAGCGTTCCCTTTACGTGAGCATACTCAGTTATCCGAAGAACTCATTCGTACCCTGGTGCTCCTTAAGCTTGAAGCGGTTGGGTTGAGAGGCGCCTCTCAATTGATGCCAAGTGAGTTATCGGGTGGTATGGCTCGTAGGGCGGCTCTGGCACGTGCTATTGCCCTTGACCCAGAGCTGATCATGTTTGATGAACCTTTTGTTGGTCAAGACCCTATAACCATGGGAGTGCTGGTGGAGCTAATCCGCAATCTGAATCAAGCTCTTGGTGTCACTTCTATTGTGGTCTCTCACGATGTGCCTGAAGTGATGAGTATTGCCGATTGGGTGTATATATTGGCGAATGGCAAGGTCATTGCCAGCGGTACTCCAGAAGAGCTTCGCAATAACCCTGATCCTCAAGTTCAGCAATTTCTTCAAGGCGATGCCGATGGCCCTGTGCCTTTTCGTTTCCCGGCTCAACCTATTTCAGAGGAGTTGTTTTCATTATGACGGATTTGGTTAACTTCGTCGCGTCAACTGGCCGTCGTGCGCTTGCCGTTTTGGAATCTTTTGGCCGTGCTAGTTTGATGTTATTTGGTGCGTTGGCTTCAAAGCCGAAGCCGATACAAAACTTACCGTTACTGGTTAAGCAGCTATACAGTGTTGGCGTTCAGTCACTGTTGATTATCGTTCTGTCTGGCTTGTTTATCGGTATGGTACTAAGTCTACAAGGCTACGTCATTCTGATTGATTTTGGTGCAGAAGGCGCGCTGGGTCAGATGGTGGCTCTGTCTCTGTTACGTGAGCTTGGCCCTGTGGTAACAGCGCTGCTGTTCGCTGGTCGTGCTGGCTCTGCGTTGACGGCGGAGATCGGTTTGATGAAAGCCACTGAGCAGCTTTCAAGCATGGAAATGATGGCGGTCGATCCACTCAAGCGAGTCATTGCTCCGCGATTTTGGGCTGGGGTGATCTCCATGCCATTACTGGCGATGATCTTTATGGCGGTCGGCATCTGGGGCGGACAATCAGTTGGCGTTGATTGGAAGGGCATTGATCACGGAAGCTTCTGGTCTACGATGCAAGCCTCAGTAGAGCTGGGTCAAGACATTGGCAACAGTATGATTAAGAGCTTAGTGTTTGCGATAACTGTAACTTGGATAGCGCTCTTTAATGGATATGATGCGATTCCTACCTCGGAAGGTATAAGCCGAGCGACGACCCGCACAGTAGTACACTCTTCACTAGCAGTACTTGGTCTAGACTTCGTACTGACTGCATTGATGTTTGGGAATTAAACATGCAACAAACTCGAAAAACTGAATTATGGGTCGGCGGTTTTGTGCTTGCCGGTATTTGCGCAATTCTGGTAATGATTTTTCAAGTCGCTGACGTAAAGGGCTTCGGCTCTAACGATACTTACACTCTCAATGCAGAGTTTGACAATATCGGTAGCCTCAAAGTGCGCTCACCAGTAAAAGTGGGTGGCGTTGTGGTTGGCCGTGTGACTGACATTGGTTTAGACAAAGAGTCACTATTGCCTGTCGTGAGTATGGCAATCAATGCTCAATACGACCAGTTTTCGGAAACTTCAAGTGTCAAGATTCTTACCTCAGGACTCATTGGTGAGCAGTACATTGGTCTCACACCGGGTTTTGTGTTTGATGATGAACAGATGCTGGTGGATGGCGACTTTATTGAAGACACCAAGTCTGCGATTGTATTGGAAGACCTAATCGGCCAAGTTTTGTATAGCGTCGGTGGCGACT
Source organism: Vibrio sinaloensis DSM 21326 (assembly GCF_000189275.1). Taxonomy (GTDB): domain Bacteria; phylum Pseudomonadota; class Gammaproteobacteria; order Enterobacterales; family Vibrionaceae; genus Vibrio; species Vibrio sinaloensis. The sequence continues at coordinate 17,697 of NZ_AEVT01000086.1, forward strand.
CGGAAAGTGAATAAGGAATCAATCATGTTGAAAAAGTTAGTACTTACTCTATTTGCGATGCTAGTGACAGTGACTGCTCAAGCCGCAGATATCGATAGAACCCAGCCTTATCAGATGATGAAGCAGGTCTCGCAGCAGGCATTTGAACGACTAAAATCAGAGCAGCCAAGAATCCAACAAGACCCAGACTACTTAAAAGTTGTGGTTGAAGAAGAGCTAATGCCGTACGTCAATGAGAAATACGCGGCTCTGAAACTGCTAGGGCCAAACCTGAAAGGGGCGAAGCGAGAAGATGTCGCAACATTTATCACCTCTTTTCGCGCTTACTTAGTCACTTCTTATGCTCAAGTGTTGACACAATACACCGACCAAAATGTGGAGTTTGGTCCTGAGCCTAAACTGAACGCCAAAAAGAGTATCACCAGTATCAAAGTGGACATCATTGATTCACCGCGTCCGAACATTAAGCTTGAGTTCAAGCTACGTAAAGACAAAAAGAGCGGGGAGTGGAAAGCGTTCGATATGATTGCTGAAGGTATTAGCCTTCTCTCAAGTAAGCAATCGGAGTGGAGTGGTAAACTACGCCAAGAAGGTATCTTAGCAGTCGCCAAAGAGTTAGAGCAATTGGCGCAACAACCGATCCGATTCGAGAGTAAAAGCTAATGCATCAAGCCAAATGGCAAGTAAATGAATCCGGTCAATATGCCATAAGTGGTGTACTTGATAGAGATTCTGTACCGGCGTTATGGTCGGAATTAAAGCAAATGCAAATGAAACAACATGACGCTGAAGTTTCATTACAACAGTTGAATCGCATCGACTCTGCTGGAATGGTGATGTTAATCCACCTAATAGAGCATGCAAAAAAACAAAACTGTCATATAATGCTCAGCTTCGTGCCAAAACAACTGCGAACCTTGTTCCAGTTAAGTAATGTCGAGCAACACCTCGACGGGCATCTAAAGATTTAAATAGGGGTGAATTGTGGATAGCGCAAAAGTACAACAGATTTTAGAACAAGCTCTAAACCTAGAAGAATTGATTGTTAAGGGTGAAGGAAGTCACTACGAAGTGATTGCTGTTGATGCTTGTTTCGATGGAATGAACCGCGTTAAGAAACAACAGCTTATTTATGCTCCGCTGATGGAATACATCCAAAGAAATGACATCCATGCCGTCTCTATCAAAGCCTTCACTCCAGATGAATGGGCTCGTGATAAGAAGTTGATGTCACTGTAAGGTTTAGTAATGGAAAAGTTTCGAGTAACGGGGTCTAAACAACCTCTTGTTGGTGAAGTCACCATTTCTGGTGCCAAGAACGCAGCACTACCTATCTTGTTCGCCTCTATTTTGGCTGAAGAGCCTGTTGAAGTAGCGAATGTACCTCATCTACGTGATATTGATACGACGATGGAGCTGCTTAAGCGTCTAGGCGCTAAAGTTGAGCGCAATGGCTCTGTTCATGTTGATGCGGGTGGTATAGACGAATACTGCGCACCCTATGACTTAGTTAAGACAATGCGTGCGTCGATTTGGGCACTAGGCCCGTTAGTGGCGCGTTTTGGTCAAGGTCAAGTCTCGTTGCCTGGTGGTTGTGCAATCGGCGCTCGCCCAGTGGATTTACATATCCATGGCCTAGAGCAACTAGGTGCAACCATTACGTTGGAAGATGGCTATGTGAAAGCACACGTAGACGGACGTTTAAAGGGTGCACACATCGTAATGGATAAAGTCAGCGTTGGTGCGACGATTACCGTTATGTGCGCAGCGACTCTTGCTGAGGGCAAAACTGTTCTTGATAATGCCGCTCGTGAGCCTGAAATTGTAGATACGGCAGATTTCCTAAATAAACTCGGTGCCAAGATCTCTGGGGCGGGCACAGACACCATCACAATTGAAGGTGTTGAACGTTTAGCGGGTGGTAAGCATGCTGTGGTTGCTGACCGTATCGAAACGGGGACATTCCTTGTCGCTGCTGCAGTGTCAGGCGGTAAAGTAACGTGTCGCAACACCAGTGCACATTTATTAGAAGCTGTATTAGCCAAGCTTGAAGAAGCTGGAGCGAAAGTGGATTCTGGTGAGGACTGGATCTCCGTGGATATGACTGACCGTGAGCTAAAAGCGGTCACGGTTCGCACTGCGCCTCACCCTGGTTTCCCAACCGACATGCAAGCGCAATTTACGCTACTGAACCTAATGGCTAAAGGTGGTGGTGTGATTACTGAGAATATCTTTGAAAACCGTTTTATGCACGTTCCAGAGTTAATGCGTATGGGGGCGAAAGCGGAAATCGAAGGTAATACTGTTATTTGCGGTGATGTAGAAGAATTAAGCGGCGCGCAAGTAATGGCAACAGATTTACGTGCTTCGGCGAGCCTTGTTATCGCAGGCTGTATTGCCAACGGTGAAACCATTGTTGACCGCATCTACCATATTGATCGTGGTTACGACAAAATTGAAGATAAGCTTTCAGCACTAGGCGCGAATATCGAGCGTTTTCGCAACTAATCTAGCTTTGAGCTAACATTTGTAAGCCGAAACGTAAGTTTCGGCTTTTTTATGAGCGATAGATCAGTTAGAGTCTGGGCAACGAAATTGACTCCCAGCATTTTTGGAGAACCATAATGATTGCACTATTACGTGTATTAGCTGTTGCGATTTTTGCAGTCGTGATGTTTGTATTTGGTTGTGGCTACTGTTTATTGAGCCCACGTAACCCTAAACACGTATTCACCTTTGGTCGCTTGTTCGGCAAGATGTCGCGTGTGTTTGGTATTAAGCTTGAACTGCGTTTACCTGAAGATGCTTATCAGCGCGGTCAGCACATTTATATTGCCAACCATCAAAATAACTGGGACTTGTTCACCGTCTCTTCTGCTGTTACCCCAAAGGTAGTGACAGTCGGCAAAAAAAGCCTAGCTTGGATGCCGCTGTTTGGTCAGCTGTATTGGTTGACGGGCAACATCTTGATTGACCGTGCAAATCGCTCTAAGGCGAAAGGTACGATTGACCAAGTCGTTGACCAAATGAAGCAAAGCGATGTGTCCGTATGGATGTTTCCAGAAGGAACGCGCTCTCGAGGACGAGGCCTACTGCCATTTAAGACCGGAGCCTTCCATGCTGCGGTTGGAGCGAAGTTACCTATCGTGCCTATCGTTTGCAGCTCTACGAGTGGAATTAAACTTAACCGTTGGAACAATGGTCATGTGATTGTTGAAATGCTGCCTCCTGTTAGCTGTGAAAACTACGGTAAAGAAAACGTGCGCGAGTTAGCCAACTTATGTCGTGAGCAGATGAAAGATAAGCTGGAAGATCTGGATAAAGAGGTGGAACTACTTAACCAGCAAGAAGGCGTCAAAGCTTAGGTTTATTCAAAAAATGATATCAAGCCCTAGTCGAGAGACTGGGGTTTTTTATTGCTGGTTGGTTGATGGGTATCATGGGACGTATAGCCTTGTAGGTTCAGGCGGTTAGGTTCATAAAAAAGGAAGTAGGGCAGATAACAAAAAAGCCAAGTCTTTCGACTTGGCTTTAAAAAGTGGCTCCTCCTGCTGGGCTCGAACCAGCGACCTGCGGATTAACAGTCCGTCGCTCTACCAACTGAGCTAAGGAGGAATTGTTCTTTTTATTCTCTTTCTTAAACTAAGAAAGAATGGTGCCGACTACCGGAATCGAACTGGTGACCTACTGATTACAAGTCAGTTGCTCTACCTACTGAGCTAAGTCGGCACACTAAAT
>NZ_AEVT01000085.1 GCF_000189275.1 Vibrio sinaloensis DSM 21326
AGGAATTATTTGTGTATCGTTTAACGATAGCACCAAATAATGGTGCCTCGAGGCGGAATCGAACCACCGACACGAGGATTTTCAATCCTCTGCTCTACCGACTGAGCTATCGAGGCAAAAGAATGGTGCCGACTACCGGAATCGAACTGGTGACCTACTGATTACAAGTCAGTTGCTCTACCTACTGAGCTAAGTCGGCACACTGTATTCTTTGTGCTTTTGTTCGTGTTATAACTTCTTGTTAAGACACCAACAAATCAAATTGTGGTGCCCGGAGGCGGAATCGAACCACCGACACGAGGATTTTCAATCCTCTGCTCTACCGACTGAGCTATCCGGGCGACGGAGCGCTATTAAACGGATTTTCCGTCCCCCCGTCAACTGGTTTTTAGAAAAAAATTCAAAAAACCAGTTAACTGCCGACAATTTAAACGATTTGAGTGTTTAAGTTTTCTTTGAGTTAAATTCCTTTTTGAAATTTGTAACTTTTTCTAGATAACGACGTGCTTCCGCATTGGGGTGTTTCTTAGTTAGAGCCCAATAAACTTGATTGGGTTGCAGGGAGTTTAAGTCCCGCATCGCGCGTTTCCGATCATTTCGGTCAAAGGTGTTCAAAACGCCGCCAGTTCCGCCATTGTATGCAGAGATCATGCTGTATTCGAGGGAAGTGGGGTGGCTGACATCCTTTAAGTAGCGATTTTTAAGAATGTAAAAGTAGGCCGTACCCGTATCAATATTGTTTTCTGGGTTAAATAGATACTCTGGTGTCGGTTCGCCGGACTTTTTCTTGACCAGTTTAAATACATCGCGCCCCGCAGTTTTTGGTACGACTTGCATTAACCCATAGGCATTGGCCCAACTTACCGCGTATGGATTAAAGCTGCTTTCGGTTTTAATTATTGCGTAAATCAAATCTTCAGGGATGCCATACTTACGCGACGCTCGCTGAACAATGTCTGCGTATTTGTAGCTGCGTATTTGGAATTGCTCCTCGACCATAGGAATTTCAACGTAATACGCTTTTTTGAAGTCGACATCTTTCACTTTTAGGTGATTGGCAATCAAATAGTCGGCAAACCGATTGGCACGCCAAGACCACTGGATTGGCTGCTTGTCTTGGTCGACAACCTGTTGATACAAGAAGGGCTGTCCTTCCAAAGTGATCTCCTTAGAAGAAAAAAGATCAACATTCGCGGGATCGTCAGGTGTCAGTAAGGTGGTAATAATGGCACTTTTTAAGTGACCTTTAGGGTCGGTCGGTGAGACGGTTTCTACCGTAATCAAACCTTGATCAAAGTTCACTTCGGATCGGCTAAGGTAGTTGTCGATGTATTTTACGTAGTTACTTTTTCCCGCATACTTTATCTCGTTTCGTCCCCAGCGCTTTTCGATGTTGCCGGAGAAACTGCTGATAAGAGCATCTAGAGCGTCAGTGTCTTTTTCGAATTGACCGGGTAGCCCAGCAAGGTTTTTAGCAAAGCGATTGGTTGGCTCATAGTTAACATCATACAAGCCTTCGATAAATTCACGGCTACAACCTGTTAAGATCATGGCGAGAAAAAAGTAGCTTAACTTCTTCATATATATCCTAAAAAAATGACATCACTGCGGGCAATGATGTCATCTTTTACTTGTTCTAACTCTTTGGGTGGTTATTCACTTGGGGGCGTGTAACCCTCGATGTGAACCTCTTTACCTTCAAATAGGAAGCTGACCATTTCTGCTTCAAGCAGCTTACGGTGTTCAGGATCCATCATATTAAGTTTCTTTTCATTGATCAGCATGGTCTGTTTGTGTTGCCACTCAGCCCAAGCTTCCTTTGAAATGTTGTCGAAAATACGTTTGCCCAGTTCACCTGGATAAAGTTGAAAATCTAGACCGTCAGCTTCTTTCTGCAGTCGAGCACAAAATACGGTGCGGCTCATAACGATTCCTTAAATAATTAATGTTGAAGCTCAAACGGTAAGCTTTCCAGTAATTGCTTTACGGGTGCAGCTAAACCGATCTCTTCAGGTTGGGATAAGTTATACCAAAGACCTTTGTCCGCTTCCATCACCATATTAGGTTGCTTTGATAGGTCTACCAAAATAGGGGTGATATCGAGGTGATAATGACTGAAGGTATGGCGAAATGCGATCAGTTGACTCTGTTTCTTAATATCAACATCTTGAATTCCTCGGACGTCGATCTGATGTTGGACGTCAGCGGTGTCGTGCTGTGGAAAACAAAACAAACCGCCCCAGATTCCGGACTGTGGGCGTTGCTCAAGCCATACCTTGCCATCGCAGTGAAGCATGACAAACCATGCCTCTTTTATCGGCTTTTCTTTTTTCGGTTTCTTACCCGGGTAGTCAAGCGGGTTGCCTTGTTTATTGGCGACACACATTGATTCGATTGGGCACAAGGTACATTTGGGTTTGCTGCGAGTACACACCATGGCTCCCATGTCCATCATGGCTTGATTGTACTTGTCCACGTCGACTTGTGGTGTGTGGGCTTCTGCATAGTGCCACAGTTGATTCTCTACTTTCTTTTGTCCCGGCCAGCCTTCAACAGCAAAGCTGCGTGCTAAGGTTCGCTTAACATTGCCATCAAGAATGGCATGCGGCTGTTTATAAACGGACGAAAGAATGGCGGCGGCTGTCGAGCGGCCAATACCTGGTAGCGCATTCATCTCTTCTATATTGAGCGGAAACTCCCCCCCATATTGTTCGGCGACAACCTTGGCTGCTTTATGCAGGTTACGTGCGCGCGCGTAGTAACCAAGCCCTGTCCAAAGGTGCAGCACTTCGTCTTGCTCGGCATTGGCTAAATCAATCACGGTAGGAAAGCGCTCGAGAAATCGCTGGTAATAGGGAATAACTGTCGCAACTTGCGTCTGTTGCAACATGATTTCTGACAACCAAACGCTGTAAGCGGATTTGTTTTGTTGCCAGGGGAGGCTCTTACGGCCAAAATTTTCGTACCACTCTAAGATGGCACTGGCGAATGGAGTCACGACTTGCTCTGTTTTAGTTATCTAATCTGACAAAATTGCACCATAGTTTATGGGTAAAGTACAACCGATAAACAGTAAGGGTATACTTTCTGGTAGTGATGGCCGTTGAATTGTTTTAAAACACTTGCACCAGTGGCAATTCTTTGGATAATCACAATCCCTTTGAGTCGAGACCAATTTTTAGACAGGCAAAATCATGAGTGAAGTGACCACTAACGAGTACAACGAAGACGGTAAACTGATACGCAAAGTTCGCAGCTTTGTTCGACGCGAAGGTCGTTTGACCAAAGGCCAAGAAAACGCAATGAACGAGTGTTGGCCAACCATGGGTATCGATTACCAAGAAACGTTGCTTGATTGGCAAGAAGTGTTCGGTAATGACAACCCAGTCGTACTAGAAATTGGTTTTGGTATGGGCGCTTCATTAGTTGAAATGGCGAAAAATGCGCCTGAAAAGAACTTTATCGGTATTGAAGTTCATAGCCCGGGTGTTGGCGCATGTCTATCAGATGCGCGTGACGCGGGAATCACTAACCTACGTGTTATGTGCCACGACGCAGTAGAAGTATTCGCTAACATGATTCCAGACAGCAGTCTTGCCACACTGCAATTGTTCTTCCCTGACCCTTGGCATAAAAAGCGTCACCACAAGCGTCGTATCGTTCAACTCGATTTTGCTGAAATGGTTCGTCAGAAACTGATTGAAGGCGAAGGCATCTTCCATATGGCGACTGACTGGGAAAACTACGCTGAACACATGATTGAAGTGATGAATCAAGCGCCAGGCTTTGAGAATATTGCCCAAGACGGAGACTATATTCCTCGTCCGGATGAGCGTCCGTTAACCAAATTTGAAGCGCGCGGTCACCGTTTAGGCCACGGCGTTTGGGATATTAAATACAAGCGCGTAAAATAAGCGCGGTCAGGTTTGCTCAATAGCCTGATTAGACAAATTGCCAAAAGCCAACATTGATGATGTTGGCTTTTTTGACCCTATAAGAAAATAATAATAACTAATTGATTTTTAAGGTTGCCGATGAAACCGACGCAAGAGATTCTGCATGAAATTCTGCACGAAGTTCGCCCGCTAATTGGTCAAGGTAAAGTGGCTGACTATATACCAGCCTTAGCTAAGATCCCGGCGCAAAAATTGGGGATTGCGGTGTTTACCAATGATGGTCAAGTGATCAAAGCCGGTGATGCTGATGAGCCATTTTCTATTCAATCCATTTCTAAGGCGCTGAGTTTAACCTTGGCAATGTGCTTGTATAAACCGGAAGAGATTTGGTGTCGAGTTGGCAAAGAGCCTTCTGGGCAGGCGTTTAACTCTTTGATTCAGCTTGAGATGGAGCAGGGGATTCCCCGTAATCCGTTTATCAACGCTGGGGCCATTATTGTCGCAGATATGCTGAATAGCCGGCTATCTGCGCCACGTCAGCGATTGCTGGAGTTTGTGCGCCAGTTGTCGGGCGATACGCATATTTGCTACGACAAGATAGTTGCGGCGTCGGAAATGATGCACAGCGACCGCAATGCGGCGATTGCCTACTTGATGCGTTCATTTGGTAACTTTGAAAACGACGTGATACCTGTTCTTAACAACTACTTTCACGCCTGTGCATTGAAAATGAGTTGTGTCGACCTTGCCAAAACGTTCAGCTATTTGGCCAATAAAGGGACCTCTGTACAAACGGGTAAGCCTGTGATTACTTCCACCCAAACTAAGCAGCTCAACGCTCTGCTCGCGACTTGTGGTTTGTATGATGGGGCTGGAGAGTTTGCTTATCGTGTCGGTATGCCAGGAAAGTCAGGTGTCGGCGGCGGTATTATTGCAATTGTGCCTGGGGAAATGACCATCGCAGTGTGGTCACCTGAGCTCGACCCATCAGGTAACTCTCTCGCAGGGACTAAAGCTTTAGAACTACTGGCTGAGCGAATTGGCCGTTCGATCTTCTAATCGGGTAAGCGGTATTGATAACAAAGGGTTGAGGCTTTCGCATCAACCCTTTTTTGTCTCTGGGGTTACTCCTCCGCCATAAAGGCTTCGAGTAAATCGTTAAGAAACAATTTGCCTTTTTCGGTGATCTGCCAATGGCTATCGCTCTCAGCGATGTAACCCATCTCGATTGCCCAATCAATAGTCTCTTGAATGGCATCGAAGCCTAATCCAGTAGTATCGAGAAAGTCTTGTTTGGGGCATGCTTCAATAAGTCGAAAGCGGTTCATGAAAAACTCAAATGGTCGGTCTTGTTCTGCGACCTGTTCTTCACTATTTAAATAAGGTTTGACCATATTGTCATAGGCCGCCAGGTAACCCTTCGGGTGCTTGATCTTGGTGGTTCGTACTATACGACCATCCGCGAAGCTTATCTTTCCGTGAGAGCCGCAGCCAATGCCGAGGTAATCGCCAAAGCGCCAGTAGTTCAAGTTGTGTTGGCACTGATAGCCTGGCTTACTGTAGCCAGATATCTCGTACTGCACATAACCCGCGTCGGCTAATTTTTTATGCCCCAGCTCGAATATGTCCCACAAGTCATCGTCGTCGGGCAGAGTTGGCTGCTTGTAGTAGAACATCGTATTCGGCTCGATCGTAAGCTGATACCAGGATAGGTGGGGAGGATCTAGGGCGATCGCTTTCTCCAGATCGTTTAATGCTTGATCGACCGTTTGATTGGGCAGGCCATGCATCAGATCGAGGTTAAAGCTGTTTAGACCAATCTGATGCGCAAGCTTAGCGGCATTCACGGCTTCATCTTGGCCATGAATTCTTCCGAGCCGTTCTAGCTTTTGTTGCTCAAAGCTTTGCACACCAACAGATATACGAGTTACCCCTGCTTTTTGATAGCCAGCAAAACGTTCCGCTTCAATCGTACCTGGATTGGCCTCCATGGTAATTTCGATACCAGGTTTAAACGGCAACCTCGCTTCAATACCGCTCAGCAAATCAGCGATCCCTTGCGCAGAGATAAGGCTAGGCGTCCCACCACCAATGAAAATGGAATGAAGTAAGCGCGGGTTGCTCTCCAGTTGGTAGCGTTTGATATCGGCTTCTAGGTCTTGCAGTAAGGCGGCAATGTACTCTTTTTCTGGAATATCTGCTTTGAGTGCATGGGAGTTAAAGTCACAGTAAGGGCACTTTTGTACACACCATGGGATGTGTACATAAAGGCTAAGTGCGGGCGGTATTAGCTGACTCATTGCGATTATAACGATCGCTCAGAAAGCGTGGCAAACAGAGCTTTTAATGCTTTACCACGATGAGATAGCTGTTTCTTACGTGCTGGCTCTAACTCGGCTGAAGCGCAGTTGTCTTCTGGTACAAAAAAGATAGGATCATAACCAAAGCCATTCTCACCTTGCGCTTCTGTCAGAATACGACCTTCCCACTTACCATGGCACACAATAGGCGTTGGATCGTTTTCATGACGCATAAGCACCAGCACACAGTGGAAGCGAGCAGTGCGCTCTGCTGGTGGCACGTCTTTCATTGCATGGAGGAGTTTTTCTAGATTTTGCTGATCCGTTGCGTCTTCTCCGGCATAACGGGCAGAATAGATACCTGGAGCCCCTTGCAGTGCATCAACTTCAAGCCCTGAATCGTCTGCAATTGCAGCGAGTCCTGTCTCTTTCGCTGCATGGCGTGCTTTGATGATGGCATTTTCAATGAAAGTCGTTCCCGTTTCGGCGACTTCTGATACGTTGAACTCGCTTTGGGCGAGCACCTCAAAACCGAAGTCGGACAAAAGGTCGGCCATTTCTCGAACTTTGCCTTGGTTACCGGTCGCTAATACGATTTTGCTCATGGCGTCATTTCTCTGTATTGGAAGAGTGAAGTCTTAAGCGAGTGACTGTTACTCTTCGACGTAAAATTTCTGGGTGAACTTTAATGTGCCAGTGCCTTTATTGCCAGCATTAACATCGATCGTAAATGTTAAATTCTCTTCGTCACTGATCGGAAACTCAGCCAAGTAGTAAATTGCATTCGCTTCTTTCACTTCGCGGAAAGAGAGCTCGCGCGTTTGACCAATCAGGTTTTTTGCTGTTCCGGTGATCTTAGCAGTAATGGCTGGCTTACCTGCTTGATAATTATCTAATACGCTGATGTTAAGCAGAGCCGAATACCCGTTGCGTTTCAATTTATAGCTTCGAGCAACTTGTGGGGTGAGAAAGGTTGAGTTGAATGCTGAGTAGTGCACTTCAACATCCTTGATGGTTTTAAATTGACCTGCCCACGCTGGTACCGCTAGTACGCTGGCGAGCATTAAGCTTATCCATGTTTTCATTGCGCTTCCTTAATAAAGAAAAAGCCATCATAGGATGGCTTCGATTTCGGTTGGTATTTGTGCCGGCGAGCAAATCCACAATTGTTTGTGCCGACCCAATTCCCCTTTTTCTATATCGATTAGCCCTTTAGCAACTTTAAATTGTTTGGCGAGGTATTTACTCAAATGAGCGTTTGCTTTGCCATCGACTGGCGGCGCGGTAATCGCAACTTTGAGCTCATCTCCATGAAGGCCTACAATTTTGTCGCGGCTCGCTTTTGGTTGGATATAAAGGCGAATCACTAGGTCATCGCCTTCAAACCAAGCGGCCTTAGCCATTATAGTTGGAACCAGATAGGGCCGATCAGATCGCCCATTAAGAAGTTGATAAACTGTAGGGCGATGAACAGCACTAGCACGCTTAAGTCAAAGCCACCCATCGCAGGAATAATACGGCGAATTGGCGCCAGCATTGGCTCAGTTAGTTGGTGGAACACATACTCAATCGGGCTTCTCCCTTGGCTTACCCAGCTCAAAATTGCACGGATAAGCAGCACCCAGAATAACAGACCGCCGGCCGCTTTCAGTAGCGATAGGAAGCCTAGGAATAGGAAGTCTGCACTGAATGATACTGAGCCGTTCGATGCCACTAAGATGAGTGCAACAAACTTAAGTACACAAAGCACATAGGCAAACAATACCGTCGCAAGGTCGATGCCACCGACAGAAGGAATAACTCGGCGCAATGGCGCGATAACAGGTTGCGTTGCTTTAACGATAAATTGGGAGAACGGATTGTAGAAATCGGCACGGGCTGCTTGGAGCCAGATGCGTAAGATCACCACCATGATATATAGATCAAATAGGGTGGAAATCAGAAAGCTCATTGAGTTCATAGGTGACCCTTAGTTAGTGAGTGCAATACTCAAAGTTAAAACAGTGATTCCATTTCTTCAGCTCGAGCAACCGCTGCCTGCATTGCTTTAGCTACTATATCTGAAAGTTGATGTTGATTGAACGTTCGGAGAGCTTCTGCCGTTGTGCCGCCCTTTGACGTCACATTCTCACGTAGCGTCGCCAGATCGGTATCCGGATTGCCCACGACCATGCTTGCTGCGCCAAGTGCTGATTGTTGAACCAGTAAACGTGCCGTTTGTTGATCAAAGCCTTGGGCGATGGCCTCAGCTTGCATCGCTTCCATAAACAGGAAAAAGTAGGCTGGGGCGCTGCCAGCTGCGGCAATAATATTGTTGATCCCTGACTCTTGCTCTACCCAGCAGACTTTGCCACACGCTTGCATTAACTCGGCAGCAAACGCTTTATCTTGCTCGCAGACATGCGCAGGTGCATATAGTCCACTCATTCCCAATCCTAACTGGGAAGGGGTATTTGGCATGACGCGGACTAAGTTTAATTGACTGTTGAGCATCTGATTGAAGCGTTCGCTTTGGATGCCTGCAGCAATTGAAATCACCAATTTGTTAGACCAATCCACACCTTGAAGCGGCTTACAGACCTCCGCCATCATCTGCGGTTTTACCGATAAAACCACTACATCTGCGTCGGTGGCTGCTTGTTGGTTGTCGTTGGTCGTACAAATGCCAAATTGTTGCTCTAATGGTAAACGGCGGGTCTCTGAGGGGGCAGTTGCCGTAATCAGCTTGGCTGGGTATCCGCCCGCGACTAGCCCTGACACAATCGCTTTAACCATATTACCTGCGCCAATAAAGGCAATTTTTTTGTGTTCCATTGGTGATTTGATCCTTTTGAAATGACTTAGGCTTTGTTGCTGTAATCACGAGCACCAAATATTGCAGTGCCAATCCGTACCATGGTACTGCCGGCTTCAATCGCCGCTTCCATATCGCCACTCATCCCCATCGACAAAGTGTCCAATTGCTGGTTAGGGTAACGATTGATAAGTGTCTGTTGCAACTCGGCAAGCTGTTTAAACGCAGCCAACTGAGAGTCGTAGTCAGAAACATTCGCTGGAATTGACATTAACCCTCTTAACGTGAGGTTGGGTAAGGAAGAAATCAACTCCGCGAGAGCAAAGATTTCATCTTGGTTCAATCCTGATTTAGAGGCTTCACCGCTGGTATTTACCTGCATCAACACCTGAATTGGCGGGGAGCCAGCGGGTCTTTGGTCGTTCAGCCGTTGTGCGATTTTGGCGCGGTCTACGGTATGAACCCAAGCGAAGTTCTCCGCCACATGACGCGATTTATTTGATTGGATAGGGCCGATGAAGTGCCACTCCAGCTCAAGTTCTGGGTGATGTTGCGTGAAGTAGGCGACTTTTTCTGCCCCTTCTTGAACATAGTTCTCACCAAAAGCCAGTTGCCCTGCTTGCGCCGCTTCGAGAATTGCCCCGTTAGGTTTTGTCTTGCTGACAGCGAGAAGTTGCACGGAGTCTCGAGGTCGGCCACACTTTTGTTGTGCACTCGCAATCTGTGAGGTGATCTGTTCAATATTTTGTTGAATACTGTTCATAGCAGATTTTACTTAAGGAAAATAAATGGATATCGCTGAATTACTGGATTTTAGTGTAAAGCATAATGCATCAGATCTACATCTTTCTGCTGGAGTTTCGCCAATGGTGCGGATAGATGGTGAAGTGAGAAAGCTAGGTGTACCTGCGTTTAGCCACTCTGACGTCCATCGATTAGTGTTTGAAATCATGAATGATGCTCAGAGAAGCGAGTTTGAAGAGCGCCTCGAAGTCGACTTCTCATTTGAACTGCCCAACGTAGGGCGTTTTCGTGTTAATGCCTTTAATCAGTCTCGTGGCTGCGCTGCGGTACTCAGAACTATTCCAACCGAGATCCCGACCTTAGAGCAGTTAGAAGCCCCGCAGATTTTTGAGAAAATCGCCAATATGGAGAAAGGGTTAGTGCTGGTCACTGGGCCGACAGGCTCGGGTAAATCGACAACCTTGGCTGCGATGGTCGATCATATTAATCGTCATCAGAATAAGCATATTCTGACCATAGAGGATCCTATTGAGTTTGTTCATGGAAACAACAAATGTTTGATCAACCAGCGTGAAGTTCATCGTGATACTCACAGCTTTAATAACGCTCTGCGCAGCGCTCTACGTGAAGACCCGGACGTGATTTTAGTCGGCGAGCTTCGCGATCAAGAAACCATCAGCTTAGCGCTGACGGCTGCTGAAACCGGCCATTTGGTGTTTGGTACTTTGCATACCAGCTCAGCGGCAAAAACCATTGACCGTATCATTGATGTTTTCCCGGGCAGTGATAAAGAGATGGTGCGCTCTATGTTGTCGGAATCATTGCGTGCGGTGATTGCTCAGAAACTTCTCAAGCGTGTGGGAGGTGGTCGCATTGCGTGTCATGAGATCATGATGGCGACACCTGCGATTCGTAACTTGATCCGTGAAGACAAAGTGGCGCAAATGTACTCTGTGATTCAAACTGGAGCCGCTCATGGAATGCAGACCATGGAGCAAAATGCCAAGCAATTGATGGCGCAAGGCCAGGTGGACGCCGATGAAGTCGCCAAGAAAATTGAAACTGATATAAATAACTCATTCTGATCGGTGATCAATATGGATATCAACGCTTACCTGCAAGGAATGAATCACCAGAAATCTTCTGACCTGTACATCACGGTAGGGGCTCCTGTGCTTTATCGTGTCGATGGCGAACTCAGAGCTCACGGTGAAAAGCTCTCTTTGGTTGAAGTGAATCGACTGCTTGAAAGCATGATGGACAGTGAACGACAGCAGGAATTCCATGCCAGTAAAGAGGCGAACTTTGCGATTGTGCGAGACTTTGGCCGCTATCGTGTCTCCGCTTTTTATCAGCGTGAGTTGCCCGGTGCGGTGATTCGCCGTATTGAAACAACGATCCCGAGCTTTGAAGACTTACGTCTGCCTGATGTACTGCAAGATCTTTCAATTGCTAAGCGTGGCTTAGTGCTGGTGGTTGGGGCGACTGGGTCGGGCAAATCGACAACCATGGCCGCGATGACGGGCTATCGCAATACGCATCGCACGGGGCATATCTTAACCGTTGAAGATCCAATTGAGTTTGTTCATGAGCATAAGCGCTGCATCGTCACTCAGCGAGAAGTGGGGTTAGACACGGACAGTTATGAAGTGGCGTTGAAGAACTCACTTCGTCAAGCGCCAGATATGATTCTCATAGGTGAAATTCGTTCGCGTGAAACCATGGAATACGCCATGACCTTTGCCGAGACGGGCCATTTGTGTATGGCGACGTTACATGCCAATAACGCGAACCAAGCACTTGAGCGGATATTACACTTGGTACCGAAAGAGCAAAAAGAGCAGTTTTTGTTTGATTTATCAATGAATTTACGTGGAGTCATCGGTCAACAACTGATACGCGACAAAAATGGCCAAGGTCGCCATGGGGTGTTTGAGATCTTGTTGAACAGCCCGCGTGTATCGGATCTGATCCGCCGTGGAGACTTACATGAGCTCAAAGCGACCATGGCAAAATCTCAAGAGATTGGTATGCAGACGTTTGATCAAGCCTTGTATCAGTTGGTTGTTGCAGGGAAAATCAATGAAGAGGATGCTTTGCACAGTGCCGATTCTGCGAACGATTTGCGTATCATGCTCAAAACTCAGCGAGGTGATGGTTTCTCTGGCGGTTCGTTGAGTAACGTGAAAATAGATATGGATTAATGTCGTTAGCCTTGTTTGCTAAAAAGGGGGGAGACGTAACGCGTCACCCCCTTTTCATTATCCGTATTGAGTTTCAAACCAACTTTCCAAAATGACTACAGCAGATTGGCAGTCAACATTCCCTTTGCTCAGTGCTTTGTAACCGCCCATATTGAACAGCTCTGCACGTGCTTCTGTGGTTGATAAGCGCTCATCATGCAGCTCGACAGGCAAACCAAAGCGACCATGTAGGCGATTGGCAAATTTCTTTGCTCGAGGGGTAATGGTTTCTAAATCTCTACCGTGAAGATCGGTAGGGAGGCCAACCACCAATAGATCGGGTTGCCACTCTTTAATTAGTTTTTCAATATCATCCCAATTTGGAATGCCATCATTGGCTTTAAAAGCTTTTAGGGGAGAGGCTGTCCCCGTGATTTCTTGGCCGATAGCACTACCAATGCTTTTGGTGCCAAAGTCAAATGACATGATGGTTCTAGACATGCGTATCCTGTAGTCAGTTATTAAAATTTGCGCTTAAGCGTGGCCGATATCACTGGATAGTTGGGAGACATTAATACCTAGCATTTGTACTGCGGTTTGCCAGCGCTCGGCAATCGGAGTATTGAATATGACATCTGGGTCGGCTTCAATCGTCAGCCAGGAGTTCTCCGATAGCTCGCTTTCTAATTGCCCAGGCTCCCAACCGGCATAGCCCAATGCTACCAAATATTGGTTAGGCTCTGCTTCTGTCCCCAGAACACCGAGAATATCTCGGGATGTCGTGACTGTAATGTTGTCGGTCATCTGAATACTAGATTCGTATTCATCTTTAGGGTAATGGAGGATAAAGCCGCGATCACTGGACACCGGTCCACCTTTCAGTACTGGCTTCTCTAGGCTGTCAGTAAGCAGTTGCGGGTGGACAGACTCTACGTCGACCTGTTTGAGCATTTTTCCGACGGTAACATCGATTGGAGCATTTATCATTAACCCCATAGCGCCTTCATCATTGTGCTCGCACACATAGATAACGCTGCGTTCAAAGTAGGGATCTTTCATCCCTGGCATCGCGACTAAAAAGTGGTTGGTTAAATTCATAGACACTCCAATGTATTTATTCTGGGGCAGCGAATCGCCACCCCATTGTTATTATTGGTTGATGCGGCGTTCAATCGCATCCATAAGTTTGCCTGTGATAGAAACATCAAATGCCGCTTCAATTTCACGAATACAAGTTGGACTTGTTACGTTAATTTCCGTCAGCTTGTCGCCAATCACATCGAGACCAACGAAGATAAGACCTTTTTCTTTAAGTGTAGGCGCTACAGCTGCAGCGATCTTTTTATCTGTCTCGCTTAATGGGCGCGCTTCTCCAGTGCCCCCTGCTGCGAGGTTGCCGCGTGTTTCGCCTTTCGCTGGGATTCGAGCAAGGCAGTAAGGCATAGGTTCACCATCGACCACAAGAATACGCTTGTCACCATTGCTGATATCTGGCACGAAGGTTTGCGCCATCGCGTAGTTTTGCCCATGGTTGGTTAGAGTCTCGATAATGACTGAAACATTAGGATCGTTTTCTTTAACGCGGAAAATGGAAGCACCACCCATACCGTCTAGCGGCTTGAGGATCACATCACCGTGCTCGTCTCGGAACGCTTTGATCTTCTCTGCTTTGCGCGTCACGATGGTGGTTGGGGTTAGCTCTGGGAACCATGCAGTAAATAGCTTTTCGTTACAATCGCGAAGACTCTGTGGTTTGTTGACGATGAGCGTGCCGTTTTCTTCCGCTCGCTCTAAGATGTAAGTTGCGTAGATGTACTCTGTATCAAACGGAGGATCTTTACGCATCAATACTGCATCAAGCTCTGAAAGTTCGATGGTTTGTTCTGACTTAAACTGATACCAACCATTCGGGTCTTCCTTTAGTTCAACCACTTTGGTATCAGCAACGGCCACACCCTGATCAAGGTGTAGGTCGGCCATTTCCATGTAATGGATTTCGTAGCCGCGGCGCTGCGCTTCAAGCATCATGGCAAAGCTAGAGTCTTTCTTGATGTTAATGGACGAGATTGGGTCCATTACGATACCTAATTTGATCATGTTCTTTCTCCGTTTAACCAAGATCGCCGAAACGAACTTGCAAGGCTGTAATTGCAGTTAGAGCCGCTGTCTCGGTACGCAATACACGTGGACCAAGCAGTGTCTCTTCAAATTTGTATTTCTCTGTCATGCTGATCTCTTCAGCTGATAAGCCACCTTCAGGACCAATCAGAAGGCGGACTCTCTCTACTGGAGTTGGTAAGGTATTGATCGAATATTTTGCTCTAGGGTGAAGGTTTAGCTTCAAGCCGTCATATTCTTCACCGCACCAATCTTCAAGCTGCATGATTGGTCGAATCTCTGGCACTGTATTTCGGCCGCACTGTTCACAAGCGCTGATCGCTATCTTTTGCCATTGGGCCATTTTCTTTTCAAATCGTTTCTGATCGAGCTTGACCCCGCAGCGTTCAGAGATAAGCGGAGTGATGGTGTTCACGCCCAGTTCCACCGACTTTTGGATGGTAAATTCCATTTTGTCACCGCGAGAGACAACTTGGCCTAAATGCAAGTCGAGTGGTGATTCTGCGCTGCGTTCGATGCGTTCCGTTACCTCAACTTCAACCGATTTTTTCGATACGCTGGAAATCGTGGCGGGAAATTCGCTTCCACTGCCATCGAATAGCAAGACCTGTTGGCCTTCCTTCATGCGCAAAACTCGCCCAATGTGACCTGCGGCATCATCACTTAACATAAGTGAGCCTAGCTGAGTAATAGCGTCAGGGTGATAGATTCGTGGGATTCGCATGGTTTTCGATTTCCTGCAGGAGGTTTAGAGATAACCTCTAACATGGATGCTGAAGGGTGAAAAAACAAGTAGCGAGAGAAAATAGGATCTAGCTCTGATAGCCAACAATATAAAATTGTCATTTGTGGTGTGAATAAATAAAATTCGCTCGATTGAATATAAATATAATTATCAAAGGCTTGTCTATGTATCCATTTAAAAAACGTTCTGTGTTGGCTAGTTGTATCACCGCTTTGATGCTGGCGGGTTGTGGCGGCGGAGGTTCGGGGTCTTCGGCTTCAGAATCGTCGCGAATTACATCTCCCAATATCAATGGAAAGCCGTCGCTAGAGCGCGTTTCTGCTTATCAAACGAGCCAACACTCTTCTGATGTGGTTGAGTGTTCCAAAGCTTTCCTCAATGATGAGTCCTGTGATTTGGCGGTCATTCAGCCGATTGGAATCAATGATCAAGATGTCACAATTGACCAGATAAAGCAGCGATTGGTGGTGTCTGACTCTTGGATGGCTGAGAGTTTTATCGCAGCTCTAGAAGAGATAAATGATCAAGATTTGCTGAACTTGTTCAAGCCACTAAATAGCGTGGTAATCAGCTACGATGTGCGTCCTTCTTTTTACACCACAAGTACTGCATCAATGTATATTGACCCGAGATATGTGTGGCGCAATAAAGCCGAATGGGATTCAATCCATAAGCAGGAAGATTATCGTAGTAGCTTTCAAACGGAGTTCCAGGTTGATAACGCCCAACGCTATGTCGTCCAGGGAACCAATGAATATGTTACCTATTCAAACTCTTACAGAGCAGAATATAATGAAGCGCGAACGACAGCGCAAATCGCTCCTGGTTTATTTAGGCTGTTAGCGCATGAACTTGCTCATGCGAATGATTTCTTACCAGCACTAGATTTAGCTCAAGTGCCAGACGCAGGTTCGATTAATGACTATATTCGACCGCTAGTGAAGCTAAATGCCGATCTTCAAGCCTACAGTCCAATCGAATCAGAAATCCTTAAAGAAGCCGCTCAAATTGCTTTTCAGGGTAAGGATATGACGGATGCTGTTCGGGATATGACGGGCGTTGAAGCGGGTGCAGCGTTTGAGCCAGACAAAGCCGCTGAGTTTTATTCCTATTCCCATCCGGCGGAAGATGTTGCGATGCTGTTTGAAGCTTACATGATGTATAAAAAGTACAATGCATTATCTGATGTTGCTTTCCTCGCGATTCCTCAACACGCTAACCCATCCTGCAATGACTGGAAAATCCAATGGGGTCAGCGTTCGAGACTATCTGATGCAGGTGTTAAAGAGAGAGCAGTGTTCGTTGCTGGGCGTATTTTGGGTAAAGAAGACGATGCGGTTCTTGGTGAACTGAATGGGTTACCTTTGGCGCCTAGCGCATTAAACTATGGTGATGGTTGGTGTGAAAGTCAGCAAGTTATCAGTCACGCTTCTAGAGGAGCATGGATTGAACCATCTAGCAGCGAAGAGGAAGAAAACTTACGCTACCTAGAAGATTTCGAATTGTAATGATAAAAGAGGCTCTTACACGTAAGAGCCTCTTTTTTTATTGGCAACCCTGAAGTACAAA
>NZ_AEVT01000084.1 GCF_000189275.1 Vibrio sinaloensis DSM 21326
TTAACCAGTCCACCACCAACTGCGCCTGCACCGAGTGATTTCAGTGTACTTGAGCTGGAGGGTTGTTTGAGTTGTTGCTGACCTTGTTTAACGAGATCAGAGTTTAGCGCTTGATTGAGAAGACTTTTTAGATCCATATTCGACCTCCTAGGTTGAGTGGTCAGGATACTTAACTAAAGATGAACCTAAGATGAAAAAAAGGCGAGCTTAAAGCTCGCCAAATGGATTGAAAATCGAATTAATCTTGAGCATAGCCATGAATGCCCAGCAGCTGACCGTCTAAGTACGCTTCTTTCTCATCTTTCATGACTAAGCGCTCTTCAACCAGCCATTTAACGACGAGTGGGTAAATTTTATGTTCTTGAGTCTGAACTCGAGCGGTTAATGTCTCCACAGTATCTTCATCAAAAATAGGCACTTTGGCTTGTAAGATAACAGGACCACCATCGAGCTGCTCAGTCACAAAATGAACACTGGTACCATGTTCTTCATCACCGGCATGAATAGCGCGTTGATATGTGTTGAGACCTGGATATTTTGGCAGTAAAGAAGGGTGGATATTAATCATACGGCCCAGGTAATGACGAACAAATTCGCCACTTAAAATACGCATATAACCAGCAAGAACGATGACATCAGGTTGATATTCGTCGATCTGCTTCATTAGCTCGTGGTCAAAAGCATCACGAGTATCGAAGGCTTTAGGATCTAGGAAGTGGGCTGCTGCGCCTGCTTTCTCCGCTCGTTCCAAAGCGAATACATTGGCTTTGTTAGAAAACACGGCAGTAACGCGACCACTGGTTATGTCTTTACTACAAGCGTCAATGATGGCTTGTAGATTTGAGCCATTCCCAGAAACTAAAACTACGATACTCTTCATGCTTATTTGATCTCTACTTGTTCTTCGCCAGCGTCTGTGTTTGCGATCTCACCGATTACCCAAGCGTTTTCACCTTCTGCATTCAGAAGTTCAACTGCTGCACTAGCTTGGTCTTTCGGTAGAGCGATAACAAGGCCTACACCACAGTTAAATGTACGGTACATTTCGTGTGTAGTGACGTTGCCTTTTTCTTGTAGCCATTTGAAAATGATTGGCCACTCCCAGCTGTTACCATCAACAACCGCTTTTGTGCCTTCAGGAAGTACGCGTGGGATGTTTTCCCAGAAGCCACCGCCTGTGATGTGAGAAATAGCATGGATGTCATGCTTCTCAATCATCTTAAGTGCTGATTTGATATAAATCTTAGTCGGTTCCAGTAAGTGCTCACCGATGGTGCGGCCAGCAAGCTCTTCGTTTTTGTCTGCGCCTGATACTTCAAGGATCTTGCGAATTAATGAGTAACCGTTTGAATGGGGGCCGCTAGAACCCACTGCAATAAGTGCATCGCCAGCAGCAACTTTCGTACCGTCAATGACGTCTTCTTTTTCGACCACGCCGACACAGAAACCGGCAACATCGTAATCTTCGCCTTCATACATGCCTGGCATTTCTGCGGTTTCGCCACCAATAAGGGCACAACCGGCTTGAACACAGCCATCTGCGATTCCTGACACTACATCGGCTGCCGTATCGACATCCAGTTTACCCGTTGCGTAGTAATCGAGGAAAAACAATGGTTCAGCACCTTGAACGATAAGATCGTTTACACACATAGCGACAAGGTCAACACCGATGGTGTCGTGCTTTTTCATATCCAAAGCAAGGCGAAGTTTAGTACCTACACCGTCTGTGCCTGACACAAGAACAGGTTGCTTGTATTTAGTCGGTAGTTCGCATAGTGCGCCAAAACCGCCAATGCCACCCATTACTTCAGGGCGACGTGTACGTTTCACCGCGCCTTTAATACGATCAACAAGCGCATTGCCCGCATCAATATCTACACCAGCGTCTTTATAGCTAAGAGATGTGTTATCAGCACTCACAGGGAAGTCCTCGGTTTTTAAGTTGGATATGAAAACGGCGCTATTCTAACAGCGGATAAACCCATATAGCAAACGTTTGCGTAAGTTTTTTCTTTTGTCTTAGAACAAGAAATTGAGAACGAAATCGTTTATAATCTGAAGGTTTGTTTAAAAATCACCACATAGCCCGGAGATGGAAATGAAAGTTGTTGAAGTAAAACACCCTCTTGTTAAACACAAACTTGGTCTAATGAGAGAAGGTGATATCAGCACTAAGCGCTTTCGTGAGCTCGCTACTGAAGTTGGTAGCCTACTTACTTATGAAGCAACTGCAGACTTTGAAACTGAAAAGGTAACCATTGAAGGTTGGAATGGTCCAGTAGAAGTAGATCAAATCAAAGGTAAAAAAGTTACTGTAGTGCCAATTCTACGTGCAGGCCTAGGTATGATGGATGGCGTTCTAGAGCACATGCCGAGCGCGCGTATCAGTGTGGTAGGTATTTACCGTGATGAAGAGACTCTAGAGCCTGTACCATACTTTAACAAGCTAGCGTCTAACATGGATGAGCGTATCGCTCTTGTTGTTGACCCAATGTTAGCAACAGGTGGCTCAATGATCGCGACAATTGATCTGCTGAAAGAGAAAGGCTGTAAATCTATCAAGGTGTTGGTTCTTGTTGCTGCGCCAGAAGGCATTGAAGCACTTGAAAAAGCGCACCCAGATGTAGAGCTGTTTACTGCGGCTATCGATGAGAAGCTAAACGACAAAGGTTACATCGTTCCTGGTTTAGGTGATGCAGGCGATAAAATCTTCGGTACGGTATAAGAAGACGTCGATTGAATTAACAAGGGGGAGCCGATTGGTTCCCCCTTTTTTTATCTGCTGATTTTGTCTACTGGAGGTTTCCAGTTACTTCTTCAAACTCAATGTGCCGCCAGATTTTGGCTTACTTGGGCGAGAGCTCTGTTCTGAATTTGGCTTAAAGAAGGTCTTACCTTTATTGGGCTTACCTTTCGCTTCACCGTGTTTACCGCCATTGTTGCGACCCTTCTTTGAATTAGGTGCATGGCGAAACTCATCGGCGTTACGGCCTTTGAAGGTGCGTTGCTTTTGGTTGCGGCGTGCCGTGGAGTTTTGGTTTTCTTCGCGGCTGTCATACAGTTTTGCGTCTGTCGCTTTGCGGATGCGTTTGCCTTTTCCATCGACTTTAGAGGCTTCTTCAGTACCACTTGAATCTTCGCACATGGCAAGGATCTCAGCGACTTCTGCGTCCGTTAAGTAACGCCACTGACCGTTTGGAATACCATCGAGTGAAATATTCATAATACGTACGCGACGAAGCTTGAAAACTTCATATCCCAATGCTTCACACATGCGGCGAATCTGACGATTTAGACCTTGAGTCAAAACAATACGGAATGAGAACTTGGTTTCTCTCGTCACTGTACACGGTAGAGTGACAGTATCGAGAATATTGACTCCTGAAGACATCTTATTAATAAAATCGTCACTGACTGGTTTGTCTACACGAACGACATACTCTTTTTCGTGGTTATTACCAGCACGGAGGATTTTGTTAACGATGTCGCCGTCGTTGGTGAGAAAAATCAGGCCATCTGACGGTTTGTCCAAGCGGCCAATTGGAAAAATGCGTTTTTTGTGACCCACGAAATCGACGATGTTGCCGGGAATATCGCGTTCTGTGGTACAGGTAATGCCAGTTGGTTTGTTCAGCGCAATGTAGACAGGCTTGTCAGTCGCTGCGCTGATTGGTTTATCATCCACGCGAACATCGTCACCTGGTAGAACCTTAGTCCCCATTTCTGGCACTCTGCCATTGATGGTGACTCGACCTTGCTCAATCAGGCGATCGGCTTCTCTGCGAGAGCAAAAGCCTGTCTCACTGATGAACTTGTTAAGGCGTTTTGCTGAATCTTGTGACATGTTGTTCTCCTAACGTTTCACAACGGCGGTAAATAATGTGCTGATTAAAGCATCGGCAAGATAAGGGCGCGCATTCTAGCACTGACGGTCGATTAACCCAATCGTTTTTGATGCCGCTCACGTGTTTCGATCTTCTTCTCGGCGCTTTTTCTCAATAAGACATAAACGGCACCTGTCCCTCCGTGAAATCGCTGAGCGCTGTGTACACACTGTACTTCTTTTATTTGCACCAGCCATTGCGCGACAAAACTTTTCATTAATGCGGGTGGGTTAGAGCGCTCTCCTTTACCGTGAACAATAACAACGGTTCGGATGTCCATTTTCATACACTGCTTAAGGAATTTAACAACCTCGTCACGAGCCTGTTCTAGTGTTCGCTTGTGAAGATCAAGCCGTGCTTGAATTGGATATTTACCCAGTCGCAGTTTCTTATAGACGCCGTCTTGAACACCGTCTCGCTTGAACTCTATTAGATCATCTGGTTTTACCATCTCTGCGTGGTCAATGGAGAGGTATTCGGGGTCGTCTTCAGTCAGCCAAATTGCAGCTTCACGCTTGGCTAGCTGAGCTTCTGACACTTGGTGTTGTTTTTTGTGTTCGGCTGTATCGTTTTCAATAGGCTTAACGTCGCCCATCATCTGTTGAAAGAGGGCAAAATCATCATCGTGAGACATAACGGCATCTCAAGGTGGGAAATCAATACGTCATTATACCAAGGTGGGCTGGATGTGATCACTAGTTAAGGGGGAGAAAAATAAAAAACCGAAGCAGACAAGGTATCTACTTCGGTGCATAGCGAATGTCTATTCAGAGAATAGGGCTAAGCGATTCTAGTGAGGAGATTTGTCGTTCATCACTTTGTAGATGATGAAGCCGCCATAGAA
Source organism: Vibrio sinaloensis DSM 21326 (assembly GCF_000189275.1). Lineage (GTDB taxonomy): Bacteria > Pseudomonadota > Gammaproteobacteria > Enterobacterales > Vibrionaceae > Vibrio > Vibrio sinaloensis. The sequence continues at coordinate 4,732 of NZ_AEVT01000084.1, forward strand.
TAGCATTAGACCCAAGGCTCCAAAGATCACAATCATTGAAGATAGACCTACCGCATTACCAAATAGGAGATCAAGCCAAAAGTCCATATTTCCTCCATCGAGTACAAAGTGAGATGACAGGATTCAAGGTAAACTGTGGTTAATTATGCAACACTGATCTGGATCAATTGTTGTTATTTGGTTGCGTATTTGTTTTCGTTGATGTGTTTTTGCTCACAGTTTGTGGCCCGTTGATGTTGTTTTAGTCAAACGAACTAATAAATTGAAAAAGTTAATTAAAAGGGCTTGCGTAAACGCTGAGAATCCGTAATATACGCCTTCGTTGACGGGCAATGAGCTCGAAGAAACATCTCGGTGAATAGCGCAGCTTGGTAGCGCATCTGGTTTGGGACCAGAGGGTCGGGGGTTCGAATCCCTCTTCACCGACCATATTTAAAGAAAGGCTCTACAGCAATGTAGAGCCTTTTTTGCATTCTGCGTGTAGAGATTTGAGCCCGAGCAGGGTTCGTCTGATTCTAGACTCTGTCCCGGCTATTTTATGAAAGCCTGCGTTACAGCAGGCTTTGGTCGTTTTAGAGCAAAGAGATTGCGCTAATCAATATCACAGCTTATATCTTTAATTGGTGTGTCTGATGTCGTAAAGCAAACATAAGCTTCTACTGGATCGTTGGGACCAATACGAATGTAGCCGGCTTTTAACTGATCTTCGTCAAACGTCACTGAATGGGAACGCGCGGTTTTATTGTCAAAGTAGGTTGCTTCAAAGCTGCCATTCATTTGACTGGCGATCCGATCTCTCGTTTTTGATGTCGTGAAGGTAATGGTGGCACACCTCATTGGTGGCTTTTGCGTTATTAGAAATTGGCCTGTCTCTTCATCCAATACGCCCCCTGATGTATCGGGCGCGATGTCAACGCTCTGATAGTTATCTATTGTGCAGGTGTGTTTGGCGTAGGCAGATATAGGGCTTAACAGAGCGAGGCTTGCGAGCAGGCCGAAGGTTACCGCTTTCATAAGATCAGAAACTTTAGATGTCTAATTAATAGTGAGCCCATCATAGCACTCCGATCTGACGGTGTTAGTTAGATTTTTGTGAGGATCGGCTTACATGATTAAGAAAGATGACCCATATAAGTCGACTGTGATTCAGTATTTAAACTCGCAGCTTGCGCGTTGACTGCGGGAAAGTTGTTTGACCTTGAATCCTTTCAGCTTAAGTAGCTCGACGACACTTTGCTCCCCAATTAAATGTAATGAGCCGACAACAACTAGATACTTACCTTTTTTTTGAGGGAGCCAGCTTGGGGAGTTCAGTTTATCAGCCCAATCGTAGTTTCGCTTAGTAAGAAAGTTCGCTTCGAAATCAGAAGAGACTTCAGTCAATCCTGCGAACTGGTTAAGCTTTTCTAAGTCGCCAGCTTTCCAGCTGTCAATGAGGCAATGCATAGCACTCTCGTTATGATCGAACTGCTCTATGGTGCTAGTTAGTAGCTCTTTGCCCCCTTCTTTTTGCCCGGAAAGTAGGTCGATTTGAAATTGTAGTGACTCCAAACCAAGCACTTCAATTCCTTGCGCTTTGGCTTGGTTGATCAAATTGAGATCCACGCCATCTTCCGCGCGATAGCCAAGGTATTGAATTTGCTGCATCTGCAAGGTTAACGCCGCTATCCAAGGAGGGGCGGAAAGAATGTCGTTAGGGTTCATTTGCAGTAAATTAGCAATCCCAATAAGTTCTTTTTGCTGCTGTTTTGAAAGTACATCTGTGCTGCGTACTGTGGCTGTAGGATATTGAATAGTGGGTGCTTCATCTAAGTTAGCTTCAACAATCAGGCCATCGCTCTGGGCTAGATACTGATTCACTTTTTTGGGAAGGGGAAACATTGATTTCTCACCCACGTGGACTGAGCCAATTAACCAGTATTCCAGTCCTCCTCTCTTCGCACTCCAATACAGAGGCTCCGCCCATAGCTGAGATGAGAAAATCAGTAACCAGGCCATGGCTAGTTTATGCATATGTATTCCTTTGGGTACAGGTGTAAAAATTGTTGTTTTGCTTTATTTCAACGTAAATTGACGAGCTGGAACTGAGCGATAAATCACGTTTTTGTAATGAGTTGCTGTGTTTAGTTTAAGCCAGCATAAAAGTATGTGTGATCTTGCTTAAATAAAAATAGTGTTTCGCAACGAAAATGCGTGACTCAGTTCTCAGTAATCTCGTCAAAAAAAGTCCGTCGAATTTAACGTTGCTCATTAATCTTTGTTTTTGAATGAGTTTTATATACTTATAAATCTAAATTTTGAATTTGATCACTTTCGAAAAGGATTAATTTTACTGCGAAAAATAACTCAAGCTATTGTGAATACATCTTGATTTTGACGCCGAACATTTCCGGCTTCGCACCACTTTTAAGGGTAAGTAAGATGTTTAAACAAAGTCTCATTGCTGCATCAGTATTAGCAACATTAGCAGGTTGCGCATCATTTCAATCAAACGAGCAACAAGTAGTAAATACTTTAGCTGACAATCTTGATATCCAATATCAAGTTCTCACCAACCACGGCGCTAATGAAGGTCTTGCTTGTCAAGACATGGGGGCGGAGTGGGCGTCTTGTAATAAGGTAAACATGACGTTAGTTAACCAAGGTGAAGCGGTTGACTCTAAAGATTGGGCTATTTACTTCCATAGTATTCGTCTGATTTTGGATGTAGACAACGAGCAATTCAAAATCACTCGCGTAACAGGTGACCTTCACAAGCTAGAACCAACCGATAAGTTTGATGGCTTTGCAGCGGGCGAAGAAGTGGAACTTCCGCTGGTGGGTGAATACTGGCAGTTATTTGAAACTGACTTCATGCCAGGCGCTTTCGTTGCTGCACCGAACGCAGAGCCTAAGATGATCGCTTCTCTTAACACTGAAGATGTTGCCTCTTTCGTTACTGGCCTTGAGGGCAACAACCTAAAACGTACGCCAGATGACAACAACGTATTTGCAAACGCTGTATCTCGTTTCGAGAAGAACGAAGACCTAGCAAAACAAGACGTATCAACCACGCTACTACCAACTCCAATGTCTGTCGAAGCAGGTAAAGGTACGGTAGATATCGCGGCGGGTATTGCGCTGCCTAAAGACGTATTCGATGCTACTCAATACGCAGCAATTCAAGATCGTGCAGAAGTGGTAGGTGTGGATGTTCAAGGCTCCCTTCCTGTAAGCATCACTGTTGTTCCTGCAGACTTCACCGGTGAATTAGCAAAATCTGGTGCTTACGAAATGAGCATCAAAGGCGACGGTATTGCGATTAAAGCGTTTGACCAAGCAGGTGCTTTCTACGCAGTACAATCACTCTTTGGCCTGGTAGATAGCCAAAATGCTGATTCTCTACCGCAACTGTCTATTAAAGATGCGCCGCGTTTTGATTACCGTGGTGTGATGGTGGACGTGGCTCGTAACTTCCACTCTAAAGACGCCATTCTTGCAACGCTAGACCAAATGGCAGCGTACAAGATGAACAAACTACACCTTCACCTCACGGATGACGAAGGCTGGCGTTTAGAAATCCCGGGTCTGCCTGAGCTGACTGAAGTCGGTGCTAACCGTTGTTTCGATTTGGAAGAGAAAAGCTGCTTACTGCCTCAGCTTGGCTCCGGTGCAACGACAGACAACTTTGGTTCTGGCTTCTTCAGCAAAGCAGACTACGTGGACATCTTGAAGTACGCGAAAGCACGTAACATCGAAGTGATTCCTGAAATTGATATGCCAGCGCACGCTCGTGCAGCAGTAGTATCAATGGAAGCGCGTTACGACCGTCTAATGGAAGAAGGTAAAGAAGCAGAAGCGAACGAATACCGCCTGATGGATCCTAAAGATACATCGAATGTAACGACGGTTCAGTTCTACAACAAGCAAAGCTTCATTAACCCATGTATGGAATCTTCAACTCGCTTTGTTGATAAAGTGATTTCAGAAGTCGCAGCAATGCATGCCGAGGCTGGCGCACCGCTAACCACATGGCACTTTGGTGGTGACGAAGCGAAGAACATCAAGCTAGGTGCTGGTTTCCAAGACGTGAACGCAGAAGACAAAGTAAGCTGGAAGGGTACTATTGACCTGTCTAAGCAAGACAAGCCATTCGCACAGTCTCCACAATGTCAGACGCTCATTGCAGACGGTACGGTCAGCGACTTTGCTCATCTACCAAGCCACTTCGCAGAAGAGGTGTCGAAGATTGTTGCTGAGAAGGGCATTGCAAACTTCCAAGCTTGGCAAGATGGTCTGAAGTACAGTGAAGGTGAGAAAGCATTCGCAACAGAGAACACACGTGTTAACTTCTGGGACGTTCTTTACTGGGGTGGCACATCATCAGTGTACGAATGGTCTAAGAAAGGTTACGACGTGATCGTTTCTAACCCAGACTACGTGTACATGGATATGCCTTACGAAGTTGACCCGAAAGAGCGTGGTTACTACTGGGCGACGCGTGCAACAGACACTCGTAAGATGTTTGGCTTTGCACCAGAGAACATGCCTCAGAACGCAGAAACTTCTGTAGACCGCGATGGCAACGGCTTCACTGGTAAAGGTGAAATCGAAGCGAAACCTTTCTACGGCCTATCAGCACAGCTTTGGTCTGAGACAGTACGTAACGACGAGCAATACGAGTACATGGTATTCCCTCGCGTACTAGCAGCCGCAGAGCGTGCATGGCACCGTGCGGATTGGGAAAACGACTACAAAGTGGGGGTTGAATACTCGCAAAACTCAAACCTAGTAGACAAAGCTGCCCTAAACCAAGACTACAACCGCTTTGCCAACGTACTTGGTCAACGTGAGCTGGCTAAGCTAGAGAAAGCTGGCATCGACTACCGCCTACCTGTACCAGGTGCGAAAGTAGAAGATGGCACACTTGCAATGAACGTTCAGTTCCCAGGTGTGAAGCTTCAATATTCTGTAGACGGTAAGAACTGGCTGACTTACGCAGACAATTCTCGTCCAAAGGTGAAAGGTGAAGTATTTATTCGCTCTGTATCTGCGACAGGAGAGAAAACTAGCCGCGTGACAAGTGTGAAGTAATTTGTCGCTCGTCAATAGAACCAAAACGCCCGGCCAATAATGGTCGGGCGTTTTTATTTTTCTAGTGAGTCGAGCGAACTATTTAAGCAACTTGTGCTTGTTGCTCTTCCAATTGTTCGGCATTACTGATTGGCGTTTCGGCACCATGCATCCAACGAACTAACGTGTTGGCAAACATCAGTAGTATGACACCTGAAATGGTAGCCGCGATTGCAATTCCACCAAAAATAGGTAGCGCACCAAGCTCACCAACGTGAGAGCCAATCAATCCTGCTACATAGTTAGCAATCGCGTTGAAGCCAAACCAAGCTCCCATCATTAGTGACGCTAGGCGAAGCGGAGCCAGCTTAGTCACAAGAGATAGGCCGATTGGTGATAGACATAACTCACCTAGAGTATGGAAGAAGAACGCGCCTACCAGCCACAGCATAGAAGTCTTCACAGCCGTATCTCCCCCTTGTTCCATGACAGCGCCAACCATACATAGGAAACCAAGTGCGAGGAAAAAGAGCGCTAGGGCAAACTTAACCGGAGAGTTAGGCTCTTTAGGACCGAGTTTCACCCATAATGCCGCTAATACTGGTGCAAGTGTGATAATAAAGAATGGGTTGAGTGATTGGAACCAAGCTGCCGGAACTTCGAAGCTACCAATCATGCGGTCGGTGTATTGTTGAGTATAAATGTTCATCAGGCCGCCCGCTTGTTCAAAGCCTGCCCAGAAAACAATCACGAATAGACCCATCACTAGGATCACTTTCAGGCGATCCACTTCTTGTTTTGTCAGTGGTTGTTTTTGCGCTGAGTTTTTCTTTTCTAGATCGCGTGTAGCCGCAGGAACGACACCAATGTCACCAAGCCATGACTTAGCCAGTGTCATTTGCATGATTAGGCTAATCACCATACCGATACCAGCTACCATAAAGCCCGCTTTCCAGCCAAACTCATTAGTTACAGAGCCTGATACAACACCTGCGATTAGAGCACCCAAGTTGATCCCCATGTAGAAGATAGTGAAGGCACCGTCGCGACGGTTGTCACCTTCTTCATACAGATCGCCAACCATTGTAGAGATATTTGGCTTAAATAGACCGTTACCTGCAATTAATAGTGCGAGACCAAGATAAAAACTGTGCGCGACACTCAGGCCTAGCATGTCGGCAGGTAGTGCAAGGGTGAATTGACCGATAGCCATTAACGCACCACCAATCAGAATGGAACGGCGCTGACCAAGAAAGTTGTCAGCTAAGTAGCCACCGATCATCGGCGTGATGTAAACAAGTCCAGTATAGATGCCGTAAAGATCGAGAGCATCTTTAGTCGACCAGCCCAAACCGCCGTTAAGGGTAGTATCGGTTAAGTAAAGCACCAGAATGGCGCGCATTGCATAATATGAGAATCGCTCCCAAAGCTCTGTACCAAATAATAGGAACAGACCACGTGGGTGACCGAAGTATTGTGGGTGTTGGTTTGCCATAAATTTTACTAATGTTAGTTATTAAAGATTTTAATTCCTAAACACGTATACAATTTAGGGGAAAAGACTGCAATAGCCTGATTATTGATGCTTTGCGCTTTTTAGTTCTTAAGTTTATGAAAATAAAGAACAAAGTGAACGAAATTTGGCGGTAGATATTGTGCTACAAACTAATGTTGCAAATTCGGTGGTTGTATTTGACCTTTTACTGTCATTGTTGATTATGCTTTCGATTTCAAACCTTACGTGACTAAGCAAAAATTGCTAGGATGATGACGAAACGAACAATTGGCTAGATAATAATGAAACAATGGTATTTGCTTTATTGCAAACGCAATGAACAACAGCGAGCTAAGCTGCATTTGGAGAATCAAGGGGTTGAGTGTTATTACCCCGAGACCTATGTAGAAAAAATCGTCCGAGGTAAAAGACAATCAAAAAAGAACCTCTTTTCCCATCTTACATCTTTGCTCGATTTGATACTGAACAAGGACCCACGTTCACTACGGTCCGTTCGACGCGTGGCGTAGTAGACTTTGTCCGCAGAGGAGCTACCCCACAAGTTATACAAGGTGATTTGGTGTTTACCCTAAAGGGGATTGAGCAGGCTCAGCAGTGCCTAAAGCAAGGCTGTTTACCTGAGAAAGGTGACACAGTAAAAGTGGCTAATGGCCAGTTTGCAGGTATTGAAGCCATCTACCAGCAAGCTGATGGAGAACGACGTTCTATCTTATTAGTCAATATGCTGAGCAAGCAGGTTGAAGTGACGGTTGATAACCAAGATTTGGAAGTAACGGAATAACTGAGTGATAAAAAGGCTCCTACATAGGAGCCTTTTTTGTGTTAATTAGTAAGAGTCGTTATGTACGCTCTGTACCGCGCGGCCTGATGGGTCAGCCATGTTTTTAAACGACTCATCCCATTCAATCGCTTTCGCTGAAGAACATGCTACTGAAGGGCCGCCAGGTACACACTCTGCCGCTGATGGTAGCGGGAACAACTCTTCAAAGATCTCACGGTATACGTAGCCTTCTTTAGTCGTTGGTGTGTTGTATGGGAAGCGGAATGCCGCTGTTTCCATTTGCTGATCGGTGACCTTTGCTTCTGCTACTTCTTTTAGAGTATCAATCCAGCTGTAGCCAACGCCGTCAGAGAACTGCTCTTTTTGACGCCAAGCGATCGATTCTGGTAGGTAGTGTTCAAAACACTCGCGCAGGATGTGTTTTTCCATCTTACCGTTACCACACATCTTGTCTTCTGGGTTTAAGCGCATCGCAACGTCGATAAACTCTTTATCTAGGAAAGGTACACGACCTTCGACACCCCAAGCCGCGAGTGACTTGTTCGCACGTGCACAGTCGAACATATTCAATGCTAGCAACTTACGAACGGTTTCTTCATGGAACTCCTTCGCATTCGGTGCTTTGTGGAAGTAGAGGTATCCGCCAAAGATTTCGTCTGCCCCTTCACCTGACAGAACCATTTTGATGCCCATCGCTTTAATTTTACGTCCCATTAGGAACATAGGCGTAGAAGCGCGAATGGTTGTAACATCATATGTTTCGATATGGTAGATAACGTCACGGATAGCGTCGAGACCTTCTTGGATGGTATAGGTCATTTCATGGTGAACAGTGCCTATTTGGTCTGCAACTTCACGGGCTGCTTTCAGATCTGGAGCACCTTCTAAACCAACCGCGAATGAGTGAAGTTGTGGCCACCATGCTTCCGATTTCTCATCATCTTCGATACGCATGGCTGCAAAACGCTTAGCAACCGCAGACGTGATAGATGAATCTAAGCCACCTGATAGAAGTACACCATAAGGTACATCTGTCATTAGCTGACGCTTAACGGCAGCTTCTAGGGCTTCAGTTAGCTCTTCTTTGCTGGTGGTGTTACCTTGAACTGCCGCGTACTCATTCCAATCTCGGATGTAGTAGCGCTGTGGTTCTGAATCGCCACTGCTGTAGTAGCAACCTGGAGGGAATTCGCTGACGGTTTTACATACTGGCACTAGCGCTTTCATCTCAGAAGCGACGTAATAGTTACCGTGTTCGTCGTAGCCCTGGTATAGCGGGATAATACCAATATGGTCACGACCCACTAAGTAAGTGTCTTTCTCTTCATCGTACAGGACGAAGGCAAAGATACCGTTCAGCTCTTCTAGTAAATCTGCACCCATCTCTTCATACAGCGCAAGGATAACTTCACAGTCCGAATCGGTCTGGAACTCATATTTGCCTTCGTAACGAGCGCGAAGTTCTTTGTAGTTGTAGATTTCGCCGTTTACTGCAAGGATGTGCTTCTTATCTTGGCTGTAAAGTGGTTGTGCACCACTATTAACGCCAACGATGGCAAGACGTTCATGGGCAAGAATAGCTCGCTCCGATGAGTAGATGCCAGACCAATCAGGACCACGGTGGCGTAACTTCTTAGACATTTCTAACGCCACAGGGCGAAGTGCTTCTGCATCACTTTTTATGTCTAAAATACCGAAAATCGAACACATACAACTTCCCTTTAAAAATTAATTAACTCGTTGACTCCAATTTGCCATTTTGATTAAAAAAATCAACCGTACTTAATAAAAAAAGTAATAGAAGAAGCTTTGCGTTAAATATTTTCTAATAAAACATGGGTTTTGGTTGATGGAATTGATGTTTTGCTCAAATGGTCGCCATATTGAGACAAAAAAGGCTGCCATCTAGGCAGCCTGAAGAGATTATTGAACAGTATTGAATTGGGGTTTGAGTTGATCGCATACGTGGCGTGCAAAACCGCTGCCTGCTTCGTTGTAGATATTAAAGGCTGCATCGACCCCGCTATCTGTTAACGCATCCAACTGATCTGGATACTCTGCGATAGCTGCTATTTGGCCCTTAAAGTTGCGCCGCTGTAACTGCTCTAGAGCGATTTGGTTACCTTGGTGGTGAGGCATGGCCAACAATACAAGTTTGACGTTGGCGGTATCTAAGATACGCTCCCAAAAGTCAGGGTCGGTAGCATCACCAGCAATAACGTTTCGACCTTGAGCTTTGTGCTCCTGAGCCGCTTCTTCTCGGACTTCGATACCGAGACTGATCTTGCCATACCGATGACGAAGCTCGTCATACGCACCAGTACCAATTCGTCCCATACCTAAAATGAGGATCTGAGCATGGCCTGGGTTGATCAATTGATCGCGTGTGTTCAAATTTTCTGCGGCTGTTTCTTTTAACCAACGGCTTGAACGTTGGTAAATCTGGTGTCCGTAGCGGTTGATTGGCGCCGATAGGACAAAAGAAATGGAAACCGCGAGAGCAAGGGCAACCAAAATGTCTCCGCTCATCCACCCCATTTTAAACGCCAAGCCACCCACAATAAGACCAAACTCACTGAAGTTAAACAAGCACAGTGAGGCCAGCAATGAGGTACGGACTCTGAACTTGAAAGTGTTGAGTACCACAAAGTAGAGAATGCCTTTGAGTGGTAGCAGCAGTAAGAACAAGATGGCCAGTGCAAAACCGGACAGCGTCGGTTGCTCTGACAAACCAATGTTGAGGAAGAAGCAAACCAAGAATAGCTCTTTTAGATTAAACAGCGATTTGGAAAGTTCTGAGGCCTTTTTATGGCCGGCGAGTAGCATGCCTAAGATCAATGCGCCTAGGTCGGGCTTCATACCAACAAGTTCAAATAAGCCTGCTCCTACAACCAGCGCGAAGAAGATACCGAATAAAACAAGCATCTCTCCATGACCAACCCATTCAAGGAGTCGGTAGAAAAGTGGACGCAGGAATGGTAAGGCAAACAACCCAATGGCATACCATTCGGGCAGTTTACCGGTGGAGGCGGTTAAGAACACAACCGCAAAAATGTCCTGCATGACTAGGATACCAATCGCTAACGTACCGTAGGTGGCATTCATTTCGCCTTTTTCCTGCAATGACTTTACCGCAAAAACGGTACTCGAGAAGGATAGGGCAAATCCGAGCAATACAATTTGATCGACGGACATCGCTGCTAGAGAGCTGATGCCAAGATATTTAAAGCAGAACAACGCAGCGCTAAAAAGAGCGGTAGATAAAAGGTTGTGAATGGTAGCGCCTGCCCAAATTTCTTTCGAAAGCAGGGTCTTGATGTCAAGCTTAAGGCCGATAGTGAACAGCAACAGGGTGACACCAAGGTCGGCTAGAGTCACGATCGTGTCGTTGCTTTCGAAACCAATGGCATGCAACCCAAAGCCTGCAAGAAGGAATCCGACTAACGGAGGGAGATTGCATTTCAACGCAACGAATCCGGCGAGGAATGCTGTCGAGATTAAGATAAGTTCCATATTTGTATTTATTCTATCCTAAAAAACAAGGGCTATGTCTGACGACATAGCCCTATATTCTAACTCAACTAATTGCTTAGGCGATCAATCTTCGAGTAATTTTTGTAACAAAACGCCGTTTAGCATCGCACGTTTTATCATTGCAAATGCACCAAGGGTCGGCTGCTTATCGATTTCAGAGGCCACAATTGGCAGGCCACTGTGGAATGTTGTTAGAGATTGGTTTTCAACATTGCGACGAATGGCTGGGAATACCACGTCTTCACACTGAGTAATATCACCCGCGATGACGATTTTTTGCGGGTTAAATAAGTTGATGGTAATTGCGATAGCTTTACCTAACTGATTCCCGACGCGAACCAAACTTTGTTTAGCCAGCTCATCACCTAAGTTAGCGTGCTCGCAGACGTCGCCAATAGAGATTGAGTCAAGCGTCGTTAAGCTAGATTCGTACCCTTGTGCAATCAGTTTGTTGACGCGATCTACGATGGCAGGGTTTGCTGCGACTGTTTCTAAGCAGCCAAAGTTGCCGCACTGACACTGCTCACCAAGCGGGTCGATCTGAATATGACCTATTTCACCAACGTTACGATTGTGACCTAGGAATACTTGACCATTCACTATGATACCGGCTCCAGTACCTCGGTGAACACTGACCAAAATGGAGTCTTGGCAATCACGACTGGCACCAAAGTAGTGTTCTGCCAACGCCATACCACGGACATCGTTACCAACAAAACATTGCACGTGGAAAGTGTTACGAATCAGTTCCGCCAAACTCAAATTATCAATCGAAATATTTGGCATGTACTCAACAACACCGGTTTCTGGATTCACCAGACCCGGAAGGGAAATACCAATTGCGATAAGTTGATTGATAATGGTGTGGTTGGCAGAAATAAACTGCTTGAGGTGAGAAAGTAGACCATCAACCAGCTCGTCTTGAGTGGTATAGAAGAACTCAGTGTAGCTTTCAGCCAGTTCTTTACCGCCTAAGTTGTAGAGACTGAACTGAATATAGTCTCGGCCAATACGTACTGCGACGGAGTGGAAAGGTTCTACTTCTGTTGTCAATGAAATGGCGCGTCGTCCACCTGTAGACGCTTGTTGCGCGACCTCTTTGATCAGGCCGCGCTCTAACAATTGGCGGGTAATTTTTGTAACACTGGCAGGAGCAAGCTGGCTGACATCAGCAACTTGAATCCTGGATATAGGACCTTGCTGGTCAATCAATCTATATACTGCTGCACTGTTTAGTTGTTTAACTAAATCTACGTTACCTATTTGTCCGCCATTCATTCTTATTTTTGCTCGTATTGTCCGTTAACAACTGTCGCTTGGACGTTGAAGTCTCGGTCAAATACAGTAAGGTTCGCGACTAAGCCTTTTTTAACTCGACCTAGTTTGTCTTCCAAACCGATTGCCTTCGCAGGGTACAGTGTAGCCATGCGCAGAGCTTCATCCAAAGCGATGCCGACGTGCTCAACGGTATTTTGAACTGCTTCAATCATCGTTAGCGCTGAGCCGCCAAGTGTGCCATTTTCATCAACACACTTACCATCTCGGTAATATACTTTCTTACCAACAAAAATAAAGTAATCCATGTCAGCGCCTGCAGGAGCTGTGGCATCCGTCACTAATACTAATTTTTCACCCTTAATTTTGTGAGCAATTCGGATGTTCGCGTAATCGACGTGGAACCCATCGGCAATGATGCCTGCATAGACATCTGCGGTGTCATAAATTGCACCTACTACACCTGGCTCACGACCAACCATAGGTGTCATCGCGTTAAATAGGTGAGTGGCGAAAGTGATCCCTGCATCAAACCCTCGGCGAGCTTCTGCATACGTTGCATTGGTATGACCAATTGAAACGACGATACCTGCCTCTTTTAAACGTTCAATGTGAGCCAGTTCGTTGTGTTCAGGCGCCAGAGTTACTTTTGCAATTACGTCTGCGTTTTCGCACATAAAGTCGATCATGCTGTCGTCTGACGGGCGAATGAAGTCAACGCTGTGAATGCCTTTTTTTGCAACGTTAAGGTACGGACCTTCAAGGTGAAGACCCAGTGACTGATTTTGGTATTTGGCGTGATAATCACGCGCTGCTGCTACAGCCTGACGCATGTCTTCGTCTGACGAGGTAATTAGGGTAGGTAGAAAGCTGGTACAACCGGACTTCAGATTCGCTTCATGCATGATCTGCATTGTTTCGGCGGTGATTTCATCATTGAGCATTACACCGCCACAACCATTCAGTTGAAGGTCAATAAAACCAGGACTTAGGTTTGCGCCATTGAGATCGCGAGTTTCAATATCTGAAGGTAAGTCCGCAACCGGGCAAACTGCGTCAATCAGTTCATTCTTGATGATCACAGCATGGTCTACGAGAACCTCGTTGCCGGTAAAGATTTTACAGTTAGTTAGCGCATACATGGTTAGCTAATCCTTATGGTTAGATTCTTAATACTTTTAGTGACTAATTGAAGTTATTGACCGTGTTTATAACTTTATTTGCATGCTTCAATTAGGTCGCAAAATATCTTTAGCAAACGAAAAAAATATTGCTTGGCGACCTGCCTTACAAGCGGGTAAGACGAGCCTTACGGTAGTTTATAGCTGGCGTGACGTTTTCTTTTCGTCCTTTGCTACACAACACTTGAGGCTGTTGTTTATCTCTAAAGCATACCGCGAATATCGATCGAATATTGCTATTTTTTTGTATTGTAAAATAAGTTTTATGATCTCGCTAGCAAAATCCTTTGCTATTGACTGTTTCAGGTGATTAGGATCACAAATGATGAGGTTTTAATTTGCGGAGCAAAATTAATGGCATAAACTGAACTGGACTAAATTGAGCGACTAAAAAAAGTGGCTCTACCAAAATACAAAAATCCTATAGGGGGAACTTAAGGTGAATATTCTTGGATATGCGCAAAAGTTAGGTAAAGCTCTTATGCTACCTATCGCAACGCTTCCAGTTGCGGCGCTCTTACTACGTTTAGGTCAAGGCGACCTTCTAGATATCCCATTCATGGCGCAAGCTGGTGGTGCTATCTTTGGTCAACTTCCACTTCTATTCGGTCTAGGTATCGCGATTGGTCTTTCTAAAGACGGTCAAGGTGCTGCAGGCCTTGCTGGTGCGGTTGCTTACTTTGTACTGACTGCGACAGCGACAACAATCAATGCTGACATCAACATGTCATTCTTCGGTGGTATCATTGCTGGTATTATCGCTGGTCACTCTTACAACGCTTTCCATGCTACACGTCTTCCTGAGTGGTTGGCTTTCTTCTCTGGCAAACGTCTAGTCCCTATCATGGCAGGTCTATTCTCACTTGTTGCTGGTGCAGTTGCAGGTGTTGTGTGGCCTACTATCCAAGGCGGTCTTGATGCTCTAGCACACGCAGTATCAACTTCTGGTGCTATCGGTCAGTTTGTATACGGTACACTTAACCGTGCTCTAATCCCTGTAGGTCTTCACCACGTACTGAACTCTTACTTCTGGTTCGGTATGGGCACGTGTCAAGAAATCTTAGTCACTGGCGCTCAGTCTGCTGGTCAAGCACTACCAGCTCTACAGCAGCTTTGTGTTGACCCAGCGCTTGCTAAAACTCTAGTGGCTGGCCAAACTCACACATTTGAATTCGCGAACTCTGTAACACCTGAAATTACTGCAACAGTGAAAGAAGTAACTGAAACAGTTAAATCTGGTGACCTACACCGTTACTTCGGTGGCGATAAAGGCGCAGGCGTATTCATGAACGGCTTCTTCCCTGTAATGATGTTCGGTCTACCTGGTGCTGCACTCGCTATGTACCTAGCTGCGCCTGCTGAAAAACGCAGCCAGGTTGGTGGTGCACTGTTCTCAGTTGGTTTCTGTTCATTCCTAACAGGTATCACTGAGCCGCTAGAATTCATGTTCGTCTTCCTAGCTCCGGCTCTATACGCTATGCACGCTGTGTTTACAGGTCTATCTCTAGTCGTTGCTAACATGTTTGGTACGCTACATGGCTTTGGTTTCTCTGCAGGTCTGATTGACTTCGTACTGAACTGGGGTCTAGCAACTAAGCCGTTTACACTACTACTAATCGGTCTAGCCTTCGGTGCTCTATACTTCTTCACTTTCAGCTTCGCTATCCGCGCATTCAACCTGAAATCACCTGGTCGTGAAGATGATGATGCTGAAGAAGGTACTGCAGCAGCAGGTGACGCGAAAAGCGGTGACCTAGCTCGCCAATACCTAAAAGCACTAGGTGGTCACGACAACCTAACTTCAATTGACGCTTGTATCACTCGTCTACGTCTTACTCTTAAAGACCGTTCAGTTGCTGACGAAACTGTTCTTAAGAAACTGGGCGCGAAAGGTGTTGTTAAACTAGGTGAGAACAACCTTCAAGTTATCCTAGGTCCTCTGGCTGAAATCGTTGCTGGCGAAATGAAAGCAATCGGTGCCAACGAAGACTTATCTGATGTAAAACTGCCTTAGTAACAGACGTTAGTTAAGACAGTGATAAAAGCCTCCTTCGGGAGGCTTTTTTGCGTTTTATAGCAGGGAAATGCCAGTTTTTACTGATCCTTGCTAGCTTATTAACCATACAGAGAAAAAAATAGCAGTTTGAATCGAGATAATGTTGTGTAATCGACCAGAATTGTGGATTATTAGACGCTATGTGCTTGGCGCACTCTCAGTGCGCTACAGTAAAGAATTTTCTGAACAATACTAAAACAATTGAGGTGCTATAGATGAGTGAAGCTGAGGCTCGTCCATCGAATTTCATTCGCCAAATCATCGATAAGGATTTAGCGGATGGTACACACACAAGCGTGCATACTCGTTTCCCTCCAGAGCCAAATGGTTATCTGCATATCGGTCACGCTAAGTCAATTTGCTTAAACTTTGGTATTGCTCAGGACTACCAGGGTAAGTGTAATCTTCGTTTTGATGACACTAACCCAGAAAAAGAAGACGTAGAATACGTTGAGTCGATTAAGAATGATGTGAGCTGGTTAGGCTTTGAGTGGGATGGTGACGTATGTTACTCATCAAACTACTTCGATAAGCTTTACGGCTACGCAGTGGAATTAATTAACAAAGGCTTAGCGTACGTTGAAGAGCTAAGTCCTGAGCAGATCCGTGAGTACCGAGGTACTCTAACTCAACCGGGTAAGCCAAGTCCGTACCGAGATCGAACGCCGGAAGAAAACCTAGCGCTATTTGAAAAGATGCGTGATGGTGGCTTTGAGGAAGGTAAGGCTTGTCTACGAGCAAAAATCGATCTTGCGTCTTCTTTCATCGTATTACGCGATCCGGTTCTATACCGCGTTCGTTTTGCTGAGCATCACCAGACAGGTGACAAATGGTGCATTTATCCAATGTACGATTTCACACACTGTATTTCTGATGCACTAGAAGGCATTACGCATTCAATTTGTACACTTGAATTCCAAGACAACCGTCGTTTGTACGACTGGGTTTTAGACAACATCACCATTGATTGTCAGCCTCGTCAGTACGAGTTTAGCCGCTTGAACCTTGAATACACAGTCATGTCTAAGCGAAAGCTAAACCAACTTGTCACTGAGAAATTAGTGGATGGTTGGGATGACCCGCGTATGCCAACGATTTCTGGTCTGCGTCGTCGTGGCTTTACCTCTGCGTCTATTCGTGAGTTCTGTAAGCGTATTGGTGTTACTAAGCAAGACAACATGATCGAAATGGGCTCACTAGAGTCTTGTATTCGTGATGACTTGAACGAGAATGCACCACGTGCAATGGCTGTACTTGATCCTGTTAAGGTTGTCATCGAAAACTTTGAAGCAGGCAAGGTTGAGGCACTCACAGTAGCAAACCACCCGAACAAGCCAGAAATGGGTGAGCGTGAAGTACCGTTTACTCGTGAAGTGTGGATTGAGCGTGAAGACTTCCGTGAAGAAGCGAATAAGAAGTACAAGCGTCTAGTTCTAGGTAAAGAAGTTCGCCTGCGTGGCGCATATGTGATCAAAGCAGAGCGCATCGAAAAAGATGCAGAAGGTAATATCACCACGATCTTCTGTAGCTACGATGCGGATACTCTAGGTAAGAACCCTGCCGATGGCCGTAAAGTTAAAGGTGTCATTCACTGGGTATCTGCTGATAAAGGTCTTCCTGCTGAAATCCGTTTGTATGACCGCCTATTTACCGTGCCAAACCCAGCAGCTGCGGATAACTTTGCAGAAACAATCAACCCTGAGTCTTTGGTTAAATTGAACGGCTTTGTAGAACCTAGCTTGGCGAATGCGCAAGCAGAAGCTGGCTATCAGTTTGAGCGTACTGGCTACTTCTGTGCTGACGCGAAAGATTCTAAGTCTGATGCGTTAGTCTTCAACCGTACCGTTGGCCTACGTGATACTTGGGCGAAGATTGAAGCGAAGTAATCTTTGTTGATAAGTATGCAAAAGCCCGTCTTATGACGGGCTTTTTGATCTCTGAAGCAACAAAAAAGCACTCCGAGGAGTGCTTTTTGCGGTTATTTTGCTTTGTGCGCTTTCGGGTTATCTTTACACGTCCCGTCAGTACACTTACCGTACAAGTAAAGGCTATGGTTAGTTAGCGTTACATTATACTTAGCAGCAATCTCTTTTTGGCGCTCTTCGATGATGTCATCAGAAAACTCAATCACTTCACCACAATCTAGACATACTAGGTGATCATGGTGGTGTTGGGTTGACAGTTCAAATACTGACTTGCCGCCTTCAAAATGGTGACGAGTCACGATACCTGCATCATCAAATTGGTTTAATACACGGTACACGGTCGCAAGACCAATCTCTTCGCCAAGATCAATCAGCTTCTTATATAAATCTTCAGCGCTAATGTGTTGGCAATCTGGTTGCTGGAGTACCTCTAAAATTTTTAGTCTAGGTAGCGTTACCTTTAGACCAGCATCCTTGAGCGCTTGATTATTATCTGACATATACATTCCTGTTGATGATCTGCAGTGTTTAACAGAATTCAATATTCCTAACATTATAGGGTACTAGCACCAAACAATAAACCACGAAGTTCAAGGGGTTAAGAAAGTTTTTTGATAAACCTGTGTTGCGTCACTGATAATAGAGGTCTAACCAGTTACAATTGTGTAACATTTTTCATATTTATGCAGGGAAGTCTGAATGGGAAATTGGATGTCAAAAATCTACAAGCCCAAAATCGTCAAGTTTGCTTTAAACAGTTGGCCACCATTTTGGGGAGCAGGGATAAAGATTTTGTCCATTAGTGATGATTTTCGAGAAGTCAAAATGAAGCTCAAGTTACGCTGGTGGAACAAAAATGCCAATCGAACTCAGTACGGCGGAAGCATTTTTTCGTTGACCGATCCTGTTTATTCATTGATGTTGATGGGCATCCTCGGTGATCAATATTATGTGTGGGACAAGGAAGCGAGCATTAACTTTATTAAACCGGGGCAGAGTGATTTGTATGCCGACTTTCTCGTTCCGCTCGATCAATTAGAAGAGATATTACGTCTAACGGCGAATGGTGACAAATGCTTCCCAGAATTTATCATCCACGTTAAGGACAAGAATGGTAACGTTGTTTCCGAAGTTCAACGCAAGCTCTATGTACGCAAGAAGCCTAGATTTCGTGAAGAGAGTGAGCAACAAACGGCATAAAAAAACCTCCGCATGCGGAGGTTTTTAAATTTGGAATTGCGTGATTAGTCTTCCAACTCAGCTAAGCACATCTCTTCATGAATCTGCTTACACCAGTTGTTAACGCGTTCCTCAGTAAGCTCAGGCTGACGATCTTCATCGATACACAGACCAACAAATTGGCTGTCATCGCCTTCAACTAGGCCTTTAGACGCTTCAAATTCGTAGCCGTCAGTTGATGTGTAACCTAGGATGGTGCCACCTTTCGCTTCAACGATATCGCGAATAGTACCCATCGCATCACAGAAGTACTCAGCGTAATCTTCTTGGTCGCCGCAGCCAAAAATCGCCACTAGCTTAGTTGAGAAGTCGATCTGCTCAAGTTCTGGGAAAAAGTCGTCCCAATCACACTGCGCTTCGCCGTAGTACCACGTTGGAATACCAAGAAGCAATAAGTCGAAGTTATCGATGTCTTCTTTGCTGCTTTTTGCAATGTCTTGAACGTGAACCAGTTGTTTACCTAGTTGCTTTTGAATCATCTTTGCAACAGCTTCAGTGTTACCTGTGTCGCTACCAAAGAAGATGCCTACACTTGCCATAGATTCGTTACCTTTACTCATTTCTGTTGGGGCTAGGTTTTAATCAGCCTATACCGCCACCTTCCCAGCTTAGCTGAATAATGCCTTTAGCAATAAAACCAGCACAACCTAGGAATAGGACTAACCATACGATGCGACGACCGAAAGGGGGAACATTACCCGCTTTTAAGACATCTTTTATTGCCATACCGATTAGAAAAAAGATAGACGCAAAAAGTAAATCGAGACCAATTGACTCGAGCATGTTCATGTAGTCGTAAAGCATGGAATCCCTTTCTGCCAAATTACTTGCGCCGAACTATACCACTGTTAGTAGATAAAGTTAACGGGCGAAGCGCAACAGATCTCTCATTCTGTTTTACGCAATATATTTCCGTATTGATCGCAACACTTCTGCTGGTTTTTCAGCATGAAGCCAATGACCCGTGTTAGCGATAACATGGGCTCTAGCCTGCGAGAATTGCTTTTGTACTTCGGGTTGATGTTCGGCAGTTAGGTAATCAGAATCTCCCCCTTTGATAAACAGCGTAGGTGTCGAGATTTTGTTGAGAGGGTTCCAACCAAGGATATTCCAATAATTATCCCAAAGGCTAGCAACATTAAACCGCCAGCTAAGGTGGCTGCCTGTGTTGTAGAGCGATTTACCCAAGAATTGCCTAACTCCTTCCAGCTCAATATGTTGGGCAAGAATCTCCAGAGCCTGCTTACGAGTCGCAGGTTTTTGGGCGAGTACCGCTTTTAGACCATTGAACACGTTGTCGTGGCGATTCTGTGTGTACTTCACGGGGGCCATATCCAAAACAATCAACTTTTTGACTTTCGCTTGATCGGCTTGCGCAACTTTCATTGCTACTTTTCCACCCATAGAGTGGCCAATCAAGATGTAATCTTCAATTGCCAGAGATTCAAGTAATTCCACTACATCTCTTGCCATAAGCTCATAGTCATGATGTTCACTTTGGAAAGATTGCCCGTGGTTGCGTAGATCTAAACTAACAACCTGATGATCGACTTTTAAGTCTCGGGCGAGCAGGCCAAGGTTATCTAAATTTCCAAATAGACCATGGAGCAAAATGATGGGCTGGCCTTGGCCCTCTATTTTGTAGTTGAGCAGTTGTGACATTTTTATTTTATTCGTGACAGGTTAACCGTAGAGTCTCAAGAAAGATCTCGCTATAATCTCCCAGAGTTTAAA
This sequence comes from Vibrio sinaloensis DSM 21326, assembly GCF_000189275.1. Lineage (GTDB taxonomy): Bacteria > Pseudomonadota > Gammaproteobacteria > Enterobacterales > Vibrionaceae > Vibrio > Vibrio sinaloensis. The sequence continues at coordinate 25,025 of NZ_AEVT01000084.1, forward strand.
CATAGAGATTGTGAAAAGCGAATGAAAACAATTGAGGTTGATGAGGATCTATACCGTTACATCGCAAGTCAAACCCAGCACATTGGTGAGAGTGCGTCGGATATTTTACGCCGTTTATTAAATGTTGATGGGGATGCCCCACAACCAGCACCACAGTCACCAGCGAAACCAAAAGGTATTGTGGTAAGCCGAGATGCTGCGAAGGAAGAAACAGTAGATAACGTAAAAGAAATGCGTTCTCTGTTAATTTCTGATGAGTTTGCAGGACTTAAAAAAGCGATTGACCGATTTATGTTGGTGTTATCGACTCTACACCGCATCGACCCGATGGGCTTTTCGGAAGCAACTCAAGTTAAAGGACGCAAGCGCGTTTATTTTGCAAACAATGAGCAGACTTTATTGGAAAGTGGTAATACGACTAAACCAAAGGCGATTCCTCAGTCTCCATTCTGGGTAATCACCAATACAAATACTAGCCGTAAGCGGCAGATGGTCGACCAGTTAATGGCGAGAATGAACTTCCCTGCCGACTTAACGGAAAAGGTTGCCAACTCAATTTAGTAAAGTCTGACATAAACCTCCTAATACTTCTGTTACATTCAGGTATTAAGAGGTTTTTTTTTGGATTTCTATTTTATTTTTAAAGGATGTCAACATGGCTATGCACCCACGAGCTGGACAAAAAGCTCAGCAACAGGATCTTCATAACATACCCGCACTCGTCGCAAATTACTTTTTATTGCAACCTAATCCAGAAAACCCAGATCACAAAGTAGAATTTGGTACATCTGGTCACCGTGGTAGTTCAGACAAATCAACATTTAATGAAAACCATATTTTGGCGATTGCTCAAGCCATTGCGGAAGTTCGCGCAGAGAAAGGCACTCAAGGTCCATTGTTTGTTGGTAAGGATACACATGCTTTGTCTGAGCCAGCATTTTCAAGCGTGATTGAAGTTTTGATTGCGAACGGCGTGCAAGTTATTGTTCAAGAAGATAATGGCTACACGCCAACTCCTGGTGTGTCGCATGCCATCTTAACTTACAACCTTAAAAATGATGCTAAAGCAGATGGTATCGTCATTACTCCTTCGCACAATCCACCGCAAGATGGTGGTATCAAGTACAACCCGACTCATGGTGGTCCGGCAGAAGGTGATTTAACACAAGCTATTCAAGATCGTGCAAACGTATTAATTGCAGAAGGCTTACAAGGTGTGAAGCGTATGCCATTAGGTGAAGCAAAAGCATCTGAGTTGTTTGTGGAGCGCGATCTCGTTAAGCCATATATTGATGACCTAGTGAACGTTATCGATATGGATGCAATCCAAAAAGCAAACCTAAAAATTGGTGTTGATCCACTTGGTGGCAGCGGTATCGATTATTGGCGTCAGATCGCGACAGCTTACAACCTCGACTTGACACTTGTGAGTGAAGCGATTGACCCATCATTCCAGTTCATGTCACTAGATAAAGACGGTGTGGTTCGAATGGACTGTTCTTCACCGTACGCTATGGCGGGTCTATTGGCTCTGAAAGACGAGTACGATTTGGCATTTGGTAACGACCCTGATTACGATCGCCACGGTATCGTGACACCAAAAGGTTTGATGAACCCGAACCACTTCCTCGCCGTTTGTATTGATTACTTGTATCGCCACCGTGAAGGTTGGGGTCAAGAAGTGGCTGTTGGTAAAACTCTAGTATCCAGTGCATTGATTGACCGCGTGGTCGCTGATCTAGGCCGTGAGCTGTGTGAAGTGCCCGTTGGTTTTAAATGGTTTGTAGATGGTCTTTATGAAGGTAAGTTTGGTTTTGGTGGTGAGGAATCTGCCGGAGCTTCGTTCCTGCGCAAAGATGGAACGCCATGGTCAACAGATAAAGATGGCATCATCTTGTGTCTTCTAGCAGCGGAAATTACAGCTGTGACCGGTAAAAACCCGCAAGATTACTACGAAGAGCTCGCTGCTAAACACGGAGCATCTGAATACAACCGTATTCAAGCTGTCGCGAACGGCCCACAGAAAGAAGTGCTTAAAAAGCTGTCTGCTGAGATGGTCATTGCTGAAACTCTAGCAGGAGATAAGATTACTGCACGTCTCACCCATGCTCCAGGCAATGGTGCGGCAATTGGCGGATTAAAAGTGACTACCGACAATGGCTGGTTCGCAGCGCGTCCATCAGGCACAGAAGACATCTATAAGATCTACTGTGAAAGCTTCAAAGGTGCTGAGCACTTGAAACAGATTGAAGCGGAAGCGCAAGAGATCGTTAATCAGGTTTTTGCTGACGCTGGCCTATAATCCAGCAGAGTGAACTTTTGAAAGGGCTGACCAAGTGTCAGCCCTTTTTGTTTCTTATTCTTGGACTACCTTTGTGGCCAGCTATCTGGAACTACAAACCAGAATTGCCCTTTCCTTGTTTGAGCATGCACAAACCTTCCATTGGGCTTCTCGATAGGGCTGTCAAATTCTTTCCGTCCAACTGCCCAAAGTGGCTTTTCAAGTTCGTACAAAGGCTCGCCAATTTGATCCCATTGGCTTTGGTAGCACCAACACCCGGTAATTTGGCTTTGATTTATAGCCCACCCTAAGCACTCTTTGGGAATGGTTTCCGGTGAGAAGGGGTTAACATACAGCCGACCTTGAATCAGCAGATGTTCTGAGAGCTGGCTATATTCTGGGTACTGAGTGAGAAATTCTTCGCGCGAGCTCATTTTTAATTGGTGCGACATCATTCTCGCCAGCTTTATATCCAACTGGTCGTGGGCATTCGGTCCGTACCAAACTCCACCGTGCAAAAGGTAGAACTTGATGGCTACTTCCCAGTGCTCATTACGTTGTTGTTCATGATTGGTAAGAATAAGGTCGATCGCTCCAAGAGTTTGTCCACATGGCTTGTTGATCTGTATTTCTTCGTCCAATAGTGAATACTGCCCACTTTGAGTGAGTAGTTTGGTACAAAGGTATTGATAGATAAAACCAAGCCGCGGGTTACCTTGATATTCGTCCTCTTGATAGGCAGGAATAGATAAAGAGGACAGATCTTCAAAAGGTGGTTTTATTTTGAACAGCGATGGAGTCGTCGCAATCCAATGATAAAAGCGCTGTAGTGAATGCATCCTTGAGCCTATAACAATGTTCTTAAAGGCAGTGTACCACGCACTCGCCTCTAGCATCACTGCTGTTGTTGACTTACACTTTGCCACAGTGAATTGAGTCAGCCTCGACAATCAATAATGGAAGCCCAAATGAACAACTTACAACTAGAAAAAATACTGAATGAAAAGCTATCACCTCAACTCATCAAAGATTATGCACCGAATGGGTTGCAGGTAGAGGGAAAAGAACAAATTAATAAAGTGGTGACTGGTGTAACGGCTTCCCAAGCACTGATTGATAAAGCGGTTGAACTAAAAGCCGATGCGTTATTGGTGCACCATGGTTACTTCTGGAAAGGGGAGCCGGAACCAATTCGTGGTATGAAAGGGAAACGTATTCGTACTTTGATAAAAAACGACATTAATTTAATGGGTTACCACTTGCCACTTGATATACACCCTGAGTTAGGTAACAACGCTGAACTTGCACGCCTGCTCGATATTAAAGTCGAAGGTGGCTTAGAAGGGCACGCTCAATCTGTTGCAATGTTTGGCCGGTTAAAAGCACCAATGACAGGCACTGAATTCGCTGAAAAAATCAGTCAAGTATTGAATCGTCGACCACTTCATATTGCGCCGGAAAATGCAGACAAAGTGATTGAAACAGTCGGTTGGTGTACAGGAGGCGGTCAGGATTTCATAGAGTTGGCTGCGGGGCATGGACTCGATGCGTTTATTTCGGGTGAGATCTCAGAACGAACCACTTATTCCGCTCGTGAGCAGGACATTCATTACTTTGCTGCAGGGCATCACGCGACAGAACGTTATGGAATTAAAGCATTAGGTGAGTGGCTGGCCAAAACGCATGGTTTAGATGTGGAATTTATTGATATTGATAATCCGGTATAGCCAATTCGAACTGCTTTTGTTCAAAAACAAAAAGGGCTGACGTTTATGCGTCAGCCCTTTGTTCATTTGTCTAGCTGTTACTCACGTTCGTGAATTGGTTGGAAGTCACGTTGTACTTCACCAGTGTATAGCTGACGAGGGCGACCGATTCGGTTTAGTGGGTCGCTGTGCATTTCGTTCCAGTGAGCAATCCAACCGATGGTACGAGAAAGTGCGAAGATTACCGTAAACATCGATACTGGAATACCGATTGCTTTTAGGATAATACCTGAGTAGAAGTCTACGTTCGGGTACAGTTTCTTCGATACAAAGTACTCATCAGACAGAGCGATGCGCTCAAGCTCCATCGCAACATCAAGAAGTGGATCATTGATGTTAAGCTCTTTAAGTACGTCGTGACACGTTTCGCGCATAACCGTTGCACGTGGGTCGTAGTTTTTGTAAACGCGGTGACCAAAGCCCATCAAACGGAATGGGTCATCTTTATCCTTCGCACGTTCAATGTACTCTGGGATATTGTCTACGCTACCGATTTCTTCCAGCATCTTCAAACATGCTTCGTTTGCGCCACCATGAGCTGGGCCCCATAGAGAAGCGATACCTGCTGCGATACATGCAAATGGGTTAGCGCCTGATGAACCAGCAAGACGAACGGTCGACGTTGACGCGTTTTGCTCGTGATCTGCGTGTAGAGTGAAGATTTTGTCCATTGCTTGGGCAACTACAGGGTTTACTTCGTACTCTTCACATGGGTTTGCGAACATCATGTGTAGGAAGTTCTCAGCGTAGCTCAAGTCATTACGTGGGTAAATGAAAGGCTGGCCGATTGAATACTTGTAACACATTGCAGCTAGTGTCGGCATTTTCGACAGTAGACGGTATGCAGTGATCTCGCGGTGAGTGTCGTTGTTGATATCCAGTGAATCGTGGTAGAAGGCTGCAAGAGCGCCAACTACACCACACATAACGGCCATTGGGTGTGCATCACGACGGAAGCCATGGAAGAAGCTTGCGATTTGTTCATGCACCATAGTATGGCGAGTTACAGTTGTTTTGAATTGCTCGTATTGTTCACGGGTAGGGGCTTCACCATAAAGAAGGATGTAACAAACTTCTAAATAATCAGCGTTGTTAGCTAGCTGATCAATTGGGTAACCGCGGTGCAAAAGAATGCCTTTGCCACCGTCGATGTAGGTGATTTGAGACTCACAAGATGCAGTGGCAAGAAAACCTGGGTCAAAAGTAAAGTATCCATTTGCTCCCAGTTTACGAACGTCAATTACAGGAGTGCCTAAAGCACCATCCATAATTGGTAGCTCGATAGGCGCTTGACCTTCAACATGAAGGGTAGCTTTCTTATCCGCCATAACAATCTCCTTTGTTTTATTATTAATCCGTCCAGGATGTTTGTGTGACATTTTTGTACGTGGAATCGTTATCAAAGTCAATTTCTCTCCTCTGATGTGTGCACTTGTTATGATTTTTTGAACACGTAAGGTTAAAAATCTGTGCTGTGTAGCAAAAATTGTTACATCAATTGTATTAGAATGTTGCCAGCCGTATAGTGGCGCAGTAAATTTTGGTGGAAACCTAATAAATTCAAGGCTTGAAACAAAAGTGAGGTGAAGTTTTTAGCTTTGTTGTTAACAAATATTTTACAAAATAATCGTTCAATTTGACGGGGTGGTTGTTAAATAAATGTTAACTTTTGCAGGTTTGCAACCAAAATTCGTTTATAACTATAAATGCTCAATGGAGCTGAGTGAGCAAGCCCGTGAAAGAAAGAAAGTCAAGACCTGTTAATTTAGATTTACAGACCATTCGCTTTCCGATCACAGCAATCGCATCTATTTTACACCGTGTATCCGGTGTAATAACGTTTGTCGCGGTCGGGATCCTACTTTGGTTACTATCCATATCCTTATCCTCCCCTGTTGGTTACGCACAAGCAGTTGACATTGTCGATGGCTTCTTTGTGAAGTTTATCTTGTGGGGAATCCTAACGGCATTGGCCTACCACATTGCTGGTGGTATCCGTCACTTGTTGATGGACCTTGGTCATTTTGAAGAGCTGGAATCTGGCGCAATGAGCGCTAAGGTTGCCTTCGCAGCAACAGCCGTTCTGTCACTACTAGCGGGGATCATGGTGTGGTAAAACATATTTCAACTTTTGGTCGTAACGGCGTACACGATTTCTTATTGATTCGTGCTACCGCAATCATTATGACGCTTTACACAATTTATTTGGTGAGCTTTTGTGCTTTCACCGATATCTCTTACGTATCATGGACTCAGTTCTTTGGTGGCACGTTCACCAAAGTGTTCACGATGCTAGCGCTCGTTTCAGTACTTATCCACGCTTGGATTGGTTTGTGGCAAGTTCTGACGGATTACATTAAGTGCGCGAAGCTTCGTGGCGGCTTACAGTTAGGTGTTATCGCTGTACTGTTTGCTTACTTCTTCTCTGGTCTATTTATTTTGTGGGGTGCGTAAGTGTCTATTCCAGTTCGTGAATTTGATGCCGTTGTAATCGGCGCAGGTGGTGCAGGCATGCGTGCTGCACTACAAATCTCTGAGCAAGGCCTATCTTGTGCTTTGCTGTCAAAAGTTTTTCCTACTCGTTCTCACACTGTTTCGGCTCAGGGTGGTATTACCGTTGCGTTAGGTAACGCGCACGATGACCACTGGGAACAGCATATGTACGACACCGTTAAAGGTTCTGATTACATTGGTGATCAGGACGCTATCGAGTACATGTGTAAGAACGGTCCAGAATCTGTAATCGAACTTGAGAGAATGGGTCTACCATTTTCGCGCTTCGACAACGGTAAGATTTACCAACGACCATTCGGTGGCCAGTCGAAAAACTTCGGTGGCGAACAAGCTGCTCGTACCGCTGCGGCGGCCGACCGTACAGGTCATGCACTTCTTCATACGTTGTACCAGCAAAACATCAAACACAAAACGACGATTTTCTCTGAGTGGTATGCACTCGACATCGTTAAAAACGAAGATGGCGCAGTTCTTGGCTGTACAGCCCTGAGCATGGAAACTGGTGAAGTTTGCTACTTTAAGTCTAAAGCAACTGTGCTTGCGACTGGTGGTGCTGGCCGTATCTACGCTTCTACAACCAATGCGCACATCAATACTGGTGACGGTGTTGGTATGGCACTTCGCGCAGGTGTTCCGATGCAAGACATGGAAATGTGGCAATTCCACCCAACAGGTATCGCTGGCGCGGGTGTTCTAGTGACAGAAGGTTGTCGTGGTGAAGGTGGTTACCTTCTTAACAAAGACGGCGAACGCTTCATGGAGCGTTACGCGCCTAACGCAAAAGACCTTGCTGGTCGTGACGTTGTGGCTCGTTCGATGATGATTGAAATTCGTGAAGGCCGCGGTTGCGATGGTCCATGGGGTCCACACATCAAACTTAAGCTAGATCACTTAGGCAAAGAGACACTTGAATCTCGTCTTCCTGGCGTATGTGAATTGTCTCGTACGTTTGCACACGTTGATCCAGTGAAAGAGCCAATTCCAGTAATTCCAACTTGTCACTACATGATGGGTGGTATTCCTACTCAGGTTTCAGGTCAGGCAATTAAGCAAGACGAAGCTGGTGGTGATGTTGAAGTTCAAGGTCTATTTGCATGTGGTGAAATCGCATCCGTATCAGTTCACGGCGCTAACCGTCTAGGCGGTAACTCATTACTAGATTTAGTGGTATTTGGTCGTGCTACTGGGTTGCACTTGGGCGAAACACTGCTTAAGCAAGCAGAAGCGAAGCCTGCGACGGATGAAGACATCGAACGTTCACTAGAACGCTACAACCGCTGGGAAAACAGCACTGGCGGTGAAGACCCAGCACAAATTCGTAAAGATCTGCAACAATGTATGCAGAACAACTTCTCGGTATTCCGTGAAGGTGATGCGATGGCAAAAGGTTTAGAAGAGCTGAAAGTCATTCGTGAGCGCTTGAAGAATGCTCACCTTGCAGATAAATCTACCGAGTTCAACACTCAACGTATCGAGTGTCTAGAACTTGATAACTTGATGGAAACTGCATACGCAACAGCTGTTGCAGCAAACTACCGTACTGAAAGCCGTGGTGCACATGCGCGCTTCGACTTCCCAGACCGTAATGATGAACAGTGGCTATGTCACTCTATTTACAACCCTGAGTCAGAGTCTATGGCGAAGCGTGATGTAAACATGGAGCCAGTCCACCGTGAAGCATTTCCACCAAAAGCACGTACGTACTAAGGAAAGGAGGGTATTACTATGAAACTGAATTTCTCTTTGTACCGTTACAATCCAGACGTAGACCAAAAGCCGTACATGAAAGACTATACGCTTGAGGTTGAAGAAGGTTCGGACATGATGCTTTTGGATGCTTTGATCTTACTTAAAGAGCAAGATCCTAGCATTGCATTCCGCCGCTCTTGTCGTGAAGGTGTTTGTGGTTCTGATGGTCTGAACATGAACGGCAAAAACGGCCTAGCATGTATCACGCCTCTATCTGCATTAAAAGCAGACAAGATTGTGATTCGTCCGCTACCGGGTTTACCTGTTGTGCGTGATCTTATCGTTGACATGACACAGTTCTACGATAACTATGCGAAAGTTAAACCATTCTTGATTGACGATGGTGCTTTGCCACCTTCTCGCGAGAATCTACAATCACCGGATGAGCGTGCGCATCTAGATGGTTTGTACGAGTGTATTATGTGTGCATGTTGTACAACCTCTTGTCCTTCATTCTGGTGGAACCCAGATAAATTTATTGGTCCTGCAGGCCTACTTGCCGCTTACCGTTGGTTAATAGATAGCCGTGATACAGCAACAGATGAACGTTTATCAAATCTTGATGATGCATTTAGCGTTTTCCGTTGCCATGGCATCATGAATTGTGTAAGTGTTTGTCCTAAGGGGCTAAACCCGACGAAAGCCATTGGTCACATTAAGACTATGCTGGTTAATCGTTCGGTTTAATCAATAACAAAAATTGCCGGCCTATCCTGGGTCGGCTCTTAATAGCTCGGCGTAAGACCGAAGCAAACGTGAAAACTACTGGTTAAGGGAAAATATGCACAACGGCGTGATGAAGGCATGGCTCGAGTCTTCACACTTGGCTGGCGCCAATGCAACGTATGTAGAGGACCTCTACGAACTGTATCTAAGTGATCCCGATCTGGTAAGTGAGGAGTGGAAACGCGTATTTGATGGTTTACCTAAGCCATCTGAAGAAGTGGTTGAACAACCACATTCGCGTGTCCGTGACTACTTCCGACGACTCGCTCAAGAAACAAAGCATTACAGTGTCCAGGTTAGTGATCCAGATGTCGACGCTAAACAAGTTAAAGTACTCCAATTAATCAATGCTTACCGATTCCGAGGACACGAAGCGGCAGAGCTTGACCCCCTAGGTTTATGGCAACGCCCACCTGTGGCAGAGCTTGATCCTACATTCCACAATCTTACCGAAGAAGACTTAGAAGAGACGTTCAACGTTGGTTCTTTTGCCATTGGCCAAGAAACCATGCAGTTGAAAGACATCTACTCAGCTCTTAAGAAAACCTACTGTGGCTCTATCGGTGCAGAATACATGCACATGACGGATACTGAACAAAAACGTTGGATTCAGCAGCGTTTGGAATCAGTCGTTGGTCAGCCATCATTTAGCTCTGAAGAAAAACACATGTTCTTAGACGAGCTAACGGCCGCAGAAGGGCTTGAGCGCTACTTAGGTGCTAAATTCCCAGGTGCAAAACGTTTCTCCTTAGAAGGTGGTGATGCACTTATTCCTATGACGAAAGAATTGATTCGTCATGCAGGAACGAGCGGAATGCGTGAAGTGGTAATCGGCATGGCCCACCGTGGTCGCTTGAACATGCTGGTTAACGTTCTTGGTAAGAAGCCTCAAGACCTATTCGATGAGTTTGCTGGCAAACATGACGAGACTTGGGGTACAGGTGATGTTAAATATCACCAAGGTTTCTCTGCTGACTTTGCCACTCCGGGTGGTGATGTTCACTTAGCACTAGCATTTAACCCATCTCACCTTGAGATTGTTAACCCAGTAGTTATCGGCTCTGTTCGTGCTCGTCAAGACCGTTTGGGTGATGAGACTGGCAGCACGGTACTGCCTATTACGATCCACGGCGACTCAGCAATCGCTGGTCAAGGTGTCGTTGCTGAGACGTTTAACATGTCTCAGGCTCGTGGTTTCCAAGTCGGTGGTACGGTTCGTATTGTTGTCAACAACCAGGTTGGCTTTACGACATCGAACCCGAATGACACGCGTTCAACAATGTACTGTACTGATATCGCGAAAATGGTCCAGGCACCAATTTTCCACGTAAATGCTGATGATCCAGAAGCTGTCGCTTTTGTGACTCGCATTGCTCTGGATTACCGCAATGAATTCAAACGCGATGTTGTTATTGATCTAGTTTGTTACCGTCGTCATGGCCACAACGAAGCTGATGAGCCTAATGCGACTCAGCCTTTGATGTACCAGAAAATCAAAAAGCACCCAACTCCTCGTAAGCTGTACGCAGATGTGCTTATGGAGAAAGGTGTTCTAGGTATCGACACTGCGACTCAATTGGTTAACGAATATCGTGACGCACTTGATCACGGTGAAGTCGTTGTTAAAGAGTGGCGCCCGATGGCTCTTCACTCAGTAGACTGGTCTCCTTATCTAGGTCACGACTGGGACGTAGAGTGGAACAACAAGTTTGACGCTAAGCGTCTAGTTGAGCTTGGTAACCGTCTAACGACATACCCAGAAAGTCATAAGCTACAAAGCCGAGTCAATAAGCTGTACAACGATCGTAAAGCGATGATCAGTGGTGAGAAAGCTATCGACTGGGGTATGGCTGAAACTTTAGCGTACGCCACCTTAGTTGATGACGGTAAGCGTATCCGTATCTCAGGTCAGGATTCTGGTCGTGGTACTTTCTTCCACCGTCACTCTGTTCTTCACAACCAAAACGATGCTAGTACGTTTATCCCACTTGCGAACATTCACGACAAGCAGGGACCATTTGAAGTCTTTGACTCTGTGTTATCTGAAGAAGCGGTATTGGCGTTTGAGTATGGTTACGCAACAGCAGAGCCAAGTGGTTTAACCATTTGGGAAGCGCAATTTGGTGATTTTGCAAACGGTGCGCAAGTTGTTATTGACCAATTCATCTCCTCTGGTGAGCAAAAGTGGGCCCGTTTGTGTGGTCTAACTATGCTTCTTCCTCATGGTTATGAAGGCCAAGGCCCAGAACACTCTTCGGCTCGTTTAGAGCGTTACCTTCAGCTTTGTGCTGAACAAAACATGCAGGTTGTAGTGCCATCTACACCAGCGCAGGTGTACCACATGATTCGTCGTCAGGTTGTTAGACCTATGCGTCGTCCATTAGTGGTTATGTCGCCTAAATCATTGCTTCGTCACCCATTGTGTACATCGACTTTAGAAGATCTCGCGGAAGGTACATTCCAGCCAGCGATTCCTGAAATCGACGCTTTGGATGCATCAAAAGTGAAACGTGTTGTGTTCTGTTCGGGTAAGGTTTACTTCGACCTGCTAGAACAGCGTCGCAATAACGAGCAAGATGATGTGGCGATTGTTCGTATTGAGCAACTTTACCCATTCCCAATGGATGAAGTGAAATCGGCTATCGAGCAATACACCAATGTTGAAGACTTTGTGTGGTGTCAGGAAGAGCCTCAAAACCAGGGCGCTTGGTACTGTAGCCAACATAACTTCCGTGCTGCCATTCCAGCAGGTGCAGATCTTAAATACGCTGGTCGTCCAGCTTCCGCATCACCTGCAGTCGGCTACATGTCAGTACACTTGAAACAACAGAAAGCGTTGGTTGAAGACGCGCTAAACGTGAATACAAAAACTTCAGACTAAGAACTAGAAGTTAAAGGAAGAAACCGATATGACAATTGAAATTCTGGTTCCAGATTTACCTGAATCTGTCGCTGACGCTACGGTAGCGACATGGCACAAACAACCAGGTGACGCAGTAGAGCGTGACGAAGTTCTGGTTGATATCGAAACAGATAAAGTTGTACTAGAAGTCCCAGCTCCAGAAGCAGGCGTACTAGAAGCAATTATCGAAGAAGAGGGTGCGACAGTACTTTCCAAGCAACTGATTGCCAAGCTTAAGCCAGGTGCTGTAGCGGGTGAACCAACTACAGATACGACTGAATCTACAGAAGCGTCTCCTGATAAGCGCCACAAAGCGTCGCTAACTGAAGAGAGCAACGATGCGCTTAGCCCTGCGGTTCGTCGTCTTCTGGCGGAACATAGTTTAGAAGCACACCAAGTAAAAGGTACTGGGGTCGGCGGTCGTATTACTCGCGAAGATATCGAAGCTCATCTAGCGAATGCGAAAGCGGCGCCTAAAGCAGAAGCTCCAGCAGCAGTAGAAGCGCCAGCAGCAGCTCGTAGCCAGAAACGTGTACCTATGACTCGTTTACGTAAGACAGTAGCTAACCGTCTTCTAGAAGCGAAAAACAACACAGCGATGCTGACTACGTTTAACGAAGTGAACATGAAACCAATCATGGATCTTCGTAAGCAGTACAAAGACCAGTTCGAAGAGCGTCACGGTATCCGCCTAGGCTTTATGTCTTTCTACGTGAAAGCGGTAACGGAAGCTCTAAAACGCTACCCAGAAGTGAATGCGTCTATTGACGGTGATGATATTGTTTATCACAACTACTTTGACATCAGCATGGCGGTATCAACGCCACGTGGTCTAGTGACTCCGGTACTAAAAGACTGTGACACATTAGGTTTCGCTGATGTTGAGAAAGGCATTAAAGAGCTAGCAATCAAAGGTCGTGACGGCAAACTAACGGTAGACGAGCTAATGGGTGGTAACTTTACTATCACTAACGGCGGCGTGTTCGGATCGCTCATGTCTACGCCGATCATCAACCCACCACAGTCGGCAATTTTGGGTATGCACAAGATCCAAGAACGTCCAATGGCCGTGGATGGTAAGGTAGAAATTCTACCTATGATGTACCTAGCGCTATCTTACGATCACCGCCTAATCGATGGTCGTGAGTCAGTAGGCTTCCTAGTCACCATCAAAGAGTTGTTAGAAGATCCAGCACGTCTGTTATTAGACGTTTAATATCGCTAAAACGTCTAGTTACTTTCGGTAGCTAGACGTTCGATAGTTTTCAAGGCTAGACTAGCTCAGCGTCTGGCCTTCAATTGAATCGTTGATTTTTCAACGATTTATTTGAGAAGACCCTACAGACGCCCGCAACATAGCGGCGTTATGGAAATAATAATCCCTTAAGGGAAAATAAACGGAATATCAAAATGAATTTGCATGAATACCAAGCCAAACAGCTGTTTGCAGAATTCGGTTTGCCTGTACCGGAAGGTTACGCGTGTGATACACCTCAAGAAGCTTTCGAAGCTGCGGGTCGTATTTCTACAGAGAAGAAAGTCGTTAAATGTCAGGTTCACGCTGGTGGACGTGGTAAAGCGGGCGGTGTTGAACTGCACGACACGAAAGATGGCGTAAAAGAGTTTGCACAAAAGTGGCTAGGTAAAAACCTAGTGACTTACCAAACAGACGCTAATGGTCAGCCTGTTACAAAGATCCTAGTTGAAGAAGCGTCTAACATCGCTAACGAACTTTATCTAGGTGCGGTTGTTGACCGTGCGACGCGTAAAGTTGTATTCATGGCATCGACTGAAGGTGGTGTTGAAATCGAGAAGGTTGCAGAAGAGACGCCTGAGTTGATTCACAAAGCAGCGATCGATCCACTTGTTGGTCCTCAAGCTTATCAAGGCCGCGAGCTAGCGTTTAAGCTAGGTCTTGAAGGCGATCAAATTAAACAGTTTGTTAAGATTTTCATGGGTCTTGGCAATATGTTCTCTCAGTACGACCTAGCGCTACTAGAGATCAACCCACTTGTTATCACAGGTGAAGGCAACCTTCTTTGTCTAGACGGTAAGATCAACATCGACTCTAACGCGATGTATCGTCAGCCTAAGCTACGTGAAATGCACGATCCTTCACAAGAAGATGAGCGTGAAGCGCACGCAGCTCAGTGGGAACTGAACTACGTAGCACTAGACGGTAACGTTGGTTGTATGGTTAACGGTGCTGGTCTAGCAATGGGGACGATGGATATCGTAAACCTACACGGCGGCAAGCCAGCTAACTTCCTAGATGTTGGTGGCGGCGCAACCAAAGAGCGTGTAGCAGAAGCATTCAAGATCATCCTTTCTGATGACAATGTAAAAGCAGTACTTGTAAACATCTTCGGTGGTATCGTGCGTTGTGACATGATCGCTGAAGGTATTATCGGTGCGGTTAAAGAGGTAGGCGTGAGCGTACCAGTTGTTGTTCGTCTAGAAGGTACTAACGCAGATCTAGGTCGCGAAGTTCTTGCTAATTCTGATGTTGATATCATTGCAGCTGAGTCACTAACTGACGCTGCTCAGAAAGTTGTTGCTGCTGCGGAGGGCAAATAATGTCTGTACTAATTAATAAAGACACGAAAGTAATCTGTCAGGGTTTCACTGGTGGTCAAGGTACTTTCCACTCTGAGCAAGCGCTCGCGTACGGTACGCAAATGGTCGGTGGTGTTTCTCCAGGTAAAGGAGGTCAAACTCACCTAGGTTTGCCTGTATTTAACACTGTTCGTGAAGCTGTAGAAGCAACTGGCGCAACAGCGACAGTAATCTACGTACCAGCACCTTTCTGTAAAGACGCAATCTTAGAAGCGATTGATGCAGGTATCGAGCTGATCGTAACAATCACCGAAGGTATCCCAACAACGGATATGATCGACGTTAAAGTGAAGCTAGAAGAAACTGGCGTTCGCATGATCGGCCCTAACTGTCCAGGCCTAATCACTCCTGACGAGTGTAAGATTGGTATCATGCCTGGTCACATCCACAAGAAGGGTAAAGTCGGTATCGTTTCACGCTCTGGTACGTTGACGTACGAAGCGGTTAAGCAAACGACAGACGAAGGTTTCGGCCAGTCTACGTGTGTTGGTATCGGTGGTGACCCAATTCCAGGTTCAAACTTCATTGATATCCTAAAACTGTTCCAAGAAGACCCAGAAACTGAAGCAATCGTAATGATTGGTGAGATCGGTGGTACTGCAGAAGAAGAAGCAGCAGCGTTCATCAAAGAGAACGTAACTAAACCAGTTGTTTCTTACATTGCGGGTGTTACTGCTCCTCCAGGTAAGCGTATGGGCCATGCTGGTGCGATCATCTCTGGTGGTAAAGGGACAGCAGAAGACAAGTTTGCTGCTCTAGAAGCGGCAGGTGTTAAGACTGTTAAGTCTCTTGCAGACATCGGTAAAGGTCTACGTGAGATCACTGGTTGGTAATCTAACCGAACTTGAATAATGGAAAGGCTTGGCATTGCGCCAAGCCTTTTTTGTTTCTTAAGACAACTGCTAAATCAGCAGTCTCAGAAAGGGTGGCTTAATAAATCGCTCGCGTAGACGAGGCCACACCGGTTTGTTTTGGCTTGGTACATTGCAGCGTCAGCGCTGTTAAGACATTTCTCGATACTTAAATGGGTATCTTGGCTAAAGTGGTCAACGCCAATGCTTAAACTGATGGTAAAGGATTTATTTTGATAATAGATGGGGGCACAGCAACTTTGCTGTATCTTCAACGCGAGCTGATCGATGCTATCTCGCTTAAAATCCGACTCTATTGTTACGACAAACTCATCCCCACCAAGTCGGTACAATGTCTCAATGTCAGGGTTAAGGTGCTGCTTGATTCGTTTGGCTACCTCGACCAACAAGTGGTCTCCAGCGGCGTGACCAAAACTATCGTTAATTTGTTTGAAGCCGTTGAGATCGATCATCATGACTGACACGTCTTGGATGTCACCGTTGTTAGCGCTACAAATGAACTGATTAAAACAATAGCGGTTAGATACTTGGGTAAGTACATCGGTGACCAATTGCGACTCAGCTGCTTGTTTTGCTATCACTAGTTCGGTGATATCAAGCGCTGAACACTCAATTTCGTCGTTAAGCGCTTCACTACGGTTCACTTGGAAGTAACGCTGTTTATCCCCAACATTTAATGAGTACTTGAAACTGTCTTGGCTAGAGCAATCTTTCAACTGAGCAATGAAGTCCTGTAGCGTGCTCGCTTGATTATGATGGGGGATAAGACGCATGACCTCAGTAAACTTATGATTAGCGCGAACAATTTTTCCGTGTTTAGTATTAACCACAAATAAACAAACCTGAGTCAGATTGTAGGTACGTGAGTAGCGCTCTTCACTCTGTTTTAACTTAGAAATGGTTTCTTTAAGGCGACTACGCATCGTTTCTAAAGCGCGAAAAATGGTTGTTAACTCAATAAACTTGGATTCAGTCTTTGATGGCGTTTGGTAATCACCATTGGCAATTTGGAAAGCGAACTGCTGTAGCTCAGTAAAAGGGCGTTTAAGTGCAGCGGTTAGGGTACGACTAAACAGCAGGGAGATGGCGCAAATAATCGCGAGAAATACCGCAGCATGAGGTACTGCGCGATAGATGATTTGTGTGTAATAGGCGGTATAGTCTTTAATGACAATAAGCTGGCCTATTTGCACGGATTTGTCATTAAAAACAGGGTAGTAAAGTGTCTGACCCTTCGTTGATTCAGAGTTGATGATTTCCGCCATTTTCATACCGTATGAGTATGAGTCCAACGTTACTGAGACAATATAGTCGAGTTGAGAAATACGCGTTGCGACTAACTCAGCTTCGAGTAAATCGAAGTTTATTAATGCTTTTTTTGCGTCATTTTGTTGCTGGGCAATGACACGATGATATTGCGAGCTCTCAGAGTTATGCTGCACATAGATGTCTTTCGCAATACTCAAGCTGCCAAACAAGACAAACGGGATAGTCGTTAGCAACAAATAGTTTTTAATGACGTAGGAATACAGCGTTTTCATGTTGACGTCGCGCAGTGTTGATCTATCTTTTGTGAAATTTGGCTGCTCTTTCCCTTAAGGTCGAGCAGAAGTTGTCTCACAGCATGCCTGTCTGCTTCGCTGAGCACGGTATTCGAGTGATTTAAGGCAATGGAGATCACCCCCTGCTTAACACCAAACTGCTTATGGCTGCCATTCCAAATACCATTTTTAAGCTGCATTAGTGCCGCGTAGACAGCCAGATCAACTTTCTTTTCTAGCGATGCTAGCGTGGTCTCCGGATAGCGCTGAGAATAATCGTAGTCGATACCAAAACTGTAGCCTTTTTCTGAGTGCTTTACGCTCTCGACAACACCTAAACTGGCATAACCGGCAACGGGAAAGATGATGTCGACACCCGATGCAATCATTTGGTCACTAAGGACACTTGCGGCTAGCGTATCTTGCCACGACTGAGCTCCTTGATTTATGTAGCGAGCAGTCACGGTGGTGTTGGGGTTTGAGTCCATGACACCTAGATGATAGCCACAGAGAAACTGATTGATCACGGGGATATCCATACCGCCAACAAAGCCCACCTTATTGGTTTGCGTTTTTCTGCCGGCCAAAAAGCCAATGACATAGGCTCCTTCAGCATGATTGAACGTTAAACCTAGGATGTTAGGAACGTGGTATGCGACGTCGAGTGAAATAAAGCGAGTTGACGGGTAGCGCTTAGCCACTTCGGGGAAGTCGTTAATGGCATTGGATTCCTGAACCACGATAGGGCTAAAACCTTTCTGTGCCGTCTTTTCAAGTTCAGCTAAGTAGCCATTGTTATCCGGTTTGAGCTGAACCCGTGCGACAGTAATCCCTGTGTTTTGCTCGAAACGTCGAATACCTTCGTCGATCAACTGGATATAAGATCCAGGCTGCACTTTACCTTGAAAAATAACCGCTGGCTTGAATGCGTTGTCATCGGCATGACTGGTATGGCTAGCGACCAGTCCCATAACTAAAATGCCTGAAAGTGACAGCCGAAGCTTAAGAGAGGTTAGTGTTGTGGGAGGTTTCTTTACTTTAGCGTTACGCATTATTGTTGTTCACGTTAGCAACTGACTCTTACACTGCAGCTTCAACAAACTGCAATGCTATTAATGATTTAACTGTGGAGTTTATTATCAGTTGCTAGAGCAAACAATGACCTGACTCGCAAAATTTCTTAGTATATGCAGGCAATTGCAATTGAACTTGCGACGAGTCAATTGTTCTAGTGGGCTTAGCTTAGTTTGCTTTCAAGTGCCTCTAGGCGTTGGGTAAGCAACTTAACCTGCTCTTCCAACCGTTGGATTCTATCTTGGTCATTCGGCTGTTGAGCGGCAACTTCTACCTTAGGGACTCGATTCGACTGCTTCCAACTCTTAATCGTTGTAATTAATGCTGGCATAGGTACTGGCGTGCTCATTCGAGCCTTTACCAACGCAACTGTCGGCTCTTTACCTTCTTGGCGCAGGGCTTCAAGCACCTCTTTTAACTCTTGACTGACATCTTGTGTAAGCATAAGACCTCCATTTATTACACTTTGGTGATTTTACTCCGCATGGAGCGAATTGGCGAATGGATTATTTGGTAGTGGCTTGTGCGAGATCTCTCACGCAGAGTGTAAGAGAATCAGTTTGATTTTGTAGTCTTAAGTAATTGACTTTCTATTAAGTTTTTGTATTTATTGGGATTTTGTATTTGTTGCAATCTTGTTTCGACAAGGTTTTTTCTCCAGTTAATTGCCTTAACTCGTGATTGAGGTAAATTAATACCTGTCGGAAGGATGCTGACACGGAACAGGAATAAACCACGGACTTGGTTATCTTCAGGAAGAAGATTGGGTTGACTAGGAAAGTTAACCAGCAAGGAGCAAAGGAACCGGTACGGAAACTGTCGTCGATAGGATATTGACGAAAAGGAATGCAGGACCCCTCTTGGATGAGGTAGGACAGTATCAGGACGATACCAAGGACACCGCTCAAGGAACAAGTGATGTGCGCTAACTAGGATAGTTAGCTGTCAGGAAGATAAGGACACCGCTAGGACGGCGAAGTAAGGATATTGCTGAAGGATTCAGTAACTATTAAGGAAGATGCATGGAGCACCTTTTGTAGCCGGACTGCTGCGAGTAAGACTATAGCCCCGACACGTCAGTGTTGGGGCTTTTCTTAATCAAGAACTTGCCTATATATCGCCTAAAAAACAATCTAGATCAATAACAAACACTTCCAGTTGGTATAACTTTTCGGCTTTGTTTTATGTCAGTGTCACCCTATATTACTCTCGCTTTCATTGCGTGATAACTGGCGTTAATTGAAACAATCTACAGCTTGCTGTCTACAAGGATGTCTTATGACCATAGTGACTCGCCGATCGTTATTAGTCCCTTATAACGAGTCGTTACAATCAGACTTCTTACTTCTTAATTGCTGTGCAAAGAATCGTGCGCAGATGAATGGTCCGCATACAGTTTCGTCCGCAAAGAAACTGTTTGAGCGAGTGCTGCATGATCGCAACATTTACGCCAGAGCGGTACTTGATAGTCAAACCAGAGAGTACATGGGACATGTCTTTATCTCTGATTTGGATAGCGAACCTGAGTTAGGCTATCTTTTTGATAAAGCTTTTTGGGGAAAGGGGATTGCCAGTGAAACGCTAATGGCTTTTTTCCCCAAAGCAGTGCGCGACCTTAACCTTACTCATGTGACAGCAACCTCCAATGTGGATCACCTCGTTTCTATCAAGTTGTTGAAAAAGCTTGGCTTTCAATTCGCTGCCCACAAACGAGATACATTCGGACCTTATGATGAGTTTCTGTTTACATCCGATGTGGCGGAAGGTCAACCTTGGCTAAGTGGAATCCCTGCATAATCAAAGTGCCTTGATAGCAATCATCACCCAAAGAAGAGAATTCGAAGTGATAAATTGAGTGCCAACGCCAGACTCCGTCTGGCGTTTTTAGTTTGTGACCTTTTAACGCAACACTAATCAGTTGCAAATCCATTTGCTCACATTTTCTGGCTGCAATTGCTTTTGCTAGTTCTGCTTGTCGGCGCTGCTGCCAAAAAAGGAAGCAGAGCATAGCTAGAGCGAGTATTGCAAGTAGATCACCGATCATAGCTTAGCCTTTGGTTGCTTGTTGAAGGGAGATAAGCGCAGCCGCTAACTCTTGCGAAGGGCTTGAGTTGAGCAGTGGCAGCAAAATCATTCTTAGCTCAGGTAACATTACTAGGTCGGCAAAGAGCTGATTAAACAGCGCCTGATTACCTGTTTGAGCAAGGCGAAGCAAATACTGCTCGGCGAGTTTCGTGTCAGCTAATAGGTGCCAGCTGCGGCCCGCAATACCGATAAGTACTTCTTGGTGGCTCAATCTAGGAGAATTTAGAATACTGGCAAGTACAGGTGTTGCAATGTCTTGGCTTGCTCCTGCTAAAGCGCGAGACAGCGCGCCAAGTAAGAAAATATCTGGGTCATCGCTGTTAACCTGCTGCATTGCTAACTGCGCAATGCGCTCCGCCAGTTTGTCCGGAATCTGGGTATGCTCCAGAGCGCCTAACAGAGCATACAAAGGCTCATTAGGAAGGTGCGGGAGAGACTTACGCAAATTGACACCATTTTGTTCTTGGCCCAAACGAGCACAAAGATCTGTCACGCCTTGGAGGCCGACTGTGTGCCATTTATCCCAGCCTAAACCACCTGAAAAGTAGTGTTGCGCATGTTCGTAGTATTGGCTGCAAGGGAGATCGAGTTGAGCACGGATCTGGCTATGAAAAACTGCCATTTTGTCTTCAGCAGGTTTGAACGTGTATGGGTTGTTGGCTAATTTTTGTTGCTGCTCTTCGCTCATCTCTTGGCTAATGCGAGTCCCCATTGCCTCGATAACATACTTGAGGAAGTTGCCAATATCAGCTTGCTTAAACAGGCCTCGTTCATCAAGTTCAAATTTCAAAAACCAAATCCAAGGCTGTTTCTGCTCATTCCAATAAGCGATCGCCAGGTGAGCTTTGCGCTGCATCGGAAATGGATAAGGCATAGACCCTTTTTCAACGTCAGCGAAGGTTTTGTTTTCGATTAGGCGGATACGACGGCCAAGATCGAAGACTTGATACTGACAGTCACTGTTAGTGAGTAATTGGGTAAGGGTATGAATGCTGTCCATTGGAGAATAGTCCTAACTTTATTTCTACTATAAATGGTACTCTTAGAGCAATTTTCAAGGCCAGCACGATCGGTTTATGACTCAAGCACAACATTTGTTACACCTTTTGCAGCAACTTTCACCATTAATGGACTCTTTAGGGCTTTGGCAGCAAGAACCTCCGTCTCTTGAAGCTCTCTCTAGTCAAGAGCCATTTTCGGTCGACACGCTTAGACCAGAGCAATGGTTGCAGTGGGTATTTATACCTAAGATGCAAGCGCTCATTGAGCAACAAAGTCAGATTCCTAAAGGGTTTTCGATTACTCCCTATTTTTCCGAATGTTGGAAAGAGCACACTGAATACGGGCCATTACTCACGTTATTGGTGTCTATCGATGAGGTGTGCGCGTAATGCTAGACATTATTTTCCAAGATGAGTATTTCGTTGCAGTTAATAAACCGGCAGGGATGTTAGTTCACCGTAGTTGGTTGGACAAACACGAGACCCAGTTTGTCATGCAGACACTTCGTGACCAGATCGGCCAACATGTGTTTCCTCTCCATCGCCTTGACCGTCCGACCTCTGGGGTTTTGATTTTTGCCTTATCCAGCGAGGTGGCTTCACAAGTGATGCCGATGTTCGCCAATCATGAAATGGAAAAAACATACCATGCGATAGTTCGTGGTTGGATTGAGGAGTCTGGTCGGCTTGACTATGCACTCAAAGTAGAACTGGATAAGATTGCTGATAAGCACGCGAGCCAGGATAAAGAAGCGCAGGAGGCGGTAACCGATTACAGACCTCTTGCTAAGGCGGAAGTGCCGCATAGCACGGGTAAGTTTCCCACAACCCGCTATTGCTTGATGGAAATGAAACCGCTAACGGGGCGTAAACACCAGCTTAGACGCCATATGGCGCATCTACGTCATCCAATAGTTGGTGATACAACTCATGGTGATGGTAAGCACAATAAACTGTTTAGAGACGTATATGAATCGCATAGGCTGTTGCTGCATGCGTCGAGCTTGTCTTTCATCCACCCGTTCAGCGGAGAGAAACTTGTCATCAAGGCGGCTGTGGACTCAACGTGGCAGCGCTTATGTGAAGAATTTGATTGGCAGATGCCGGAAGTGTAGAAGTTCAAAAAAGCCCTCAATTGAGGGCTTTTTGCTTTAGTCAGTCGCTATTTGTCGAGATATTGGCGAATGGAGGCTTCGATGCCTTTACCATCCAAACCGAGCTCCTCATGCAACTCATCTTGGGTACCCTGAGCAATAAACTTATCAGGTAAACCAAGATTAAGGACAGGTCTTAATAGCTTCTCTTTCATTAGGAATTCATTGACACCTGCACCTGCACCCCCGGCAATCGCATTTTCCTCAATGGTCACTAAGACATCGTGGTCGGCTGCTAATTGCTTGATTAAATTTTCATCCAGCGGCTTAACAAAACGCATATCCGCAACGGTTGCGTCAATGGCTTCAGCGGCTTGGAGCGCATTGCCTAGGAAGGTACCAAAGTTGAGGATCGCGACTTTCTGCCCTTCACGAACCATTTTACCTTTGCCGATTTCCAGCGCGGTAAACTCAGGTTGAATCTCAGCACCTAATCCTGTACCTCTTGGGTAGCGCACGGCTGAAGGACCATGATGCTTATGACCGGTATAGAGCATTTGACGGCACTCATTTTCATCACTTGGTGCCATGATGACCATGTTCGGAATACAGCGCATAAAGCTGAGATCAAAGGCGCCTTGGTGAGTTTGACCGTCTGCGCCAACCAATCCCGCTCGGTCGATAGCAAACATAACCGGCAAATTCATGAT
Organism: Vibrio sinaloensis DSM 21326; assembly: GCF_000189275.1. Taxonomy (GTDB): domain Bacteria; phylum Pseudomonadota; class Gammaproteobacteria; order Enterobacterales; family Vibrionaceae; genus Vibrio; species Vibrio sinaloensis. The sequence goes on from NZ_AEVT01000084.1 coordinate 47,956, forward strand.
AGCGACATCGTGAATCAACTGGTCATAACCACGTTGCAAGAAGGTTGAGTAGATTGCCACAATAGGATTATTGCCAGCGATCGCCATACCTGTTGCTAGCGTCACCGCGTGCTGCTCTGCAATAGCCACATCGAAATATTGTTCTGGATACTCTTTAGAAAAGCGCACCATCCCTGAGCCTTCACGCATTGCGGGAGTAATCGCCATAAGCTTAGGGTCTTGAGCGGCCATATCACACAAGAAGTCACCAAAAATCTTAGAGTAGCTAGGTTTTCCCCCACTGCTTTTTGGTAGCGAGTGATGACTTGGATCGAATTTTGGTACGCCATGATATCCAATCGGGTCTTTCTCTGCTGGTTCATAACCTTTGCCTTTCTTGGTCATGATGTGCAGGAATTGAGGCCCTTTTAGCTCGCGCATGTTCTTAAGGGTTTTAACCAGTTCATTAACATCGTGACCATCAATAGGGCCGATGTAGTTAAAACCTAGCTCTTCAAACAAGGTTCCAGGAACGACCATACCTTTGAGGTGTTCCTCCGTGCGGCGCACCAACTCTTTAATTGGTGGCACCCCGGACAGGACTTTTTTACCGCCTTCACGAATTGACGTGTAGAGGCTGCCCGACAGTACTTGCGCTAAATGGTTGTTCAGAGCGCCAACGTTCTCTGAAATCGACATCTCATTGTCATTTAAGATCACTAGCATGTCAGGGTGAACATCCCCTGCATGGTTCATGGCCTCAAATGCCATACCAGCGGTGATCGCACCGTCGCCGATGACGCTTACGACTTTACGGTTTTGTCCTTCTTTACCTGCGCCAATGGCCATGCCGAGTGCAGCGCTGATAGAGGTTGAAGAGTGACCGACTGATAAGGTGTCGTATTCACTCTCTTCACGCCAAGGGAAAGGGTGAAGGCCATCTTTCTGACGAATAGTGGGCAGTTGTTCACGGCGCCCTGTAAGGATTTTGTGTGGGTAGGCTTGGTGGCCTACATCCCAAACTAATTGGTCAAAAGGTGTGTTGTATACATAGTGTAGAGCGACGGTTAGCTCTACAGTTCCTAAGCCTGAGGCCAAGTGGCCGCTTGATTGGCTGACTGATTTTAGTAAATAAGTACGAAGTTCATCACAGAGCTTAGGCAGTACTTCTTTTGGAAGACTACGTAACTCATCTGGCGTATCGGCCAGTGCCAATGTTGGGTACTTTGAAATATCAAGAGTCATATAATTGCGCGCTTATAGTTTAGTTCTTGCGCTCGATGACATATCGGGCGAACTCTTCGAGTAACTCTGTATTGTATGGGATTGCACTCAATGCTTGAAGTGCTTCATTTAACAGAGTGTGAGCTTTGTTAACAGCACCTTCTAATCCAAGCAGAGCAGGATAGGTGCTTTTGTTCAACTCTTGGTCTGAACCTTGAGGTTTCCCTAAGGTTTCAGTGTCACTTATGATATCTAAAATATCGTCTTGAACTTGAAACGCCAGGCCAATTGCATCGGCATATTTGTCAAGAAGCGGCAAAACTTCTACACCTTTGCTGCCCGCTGCCATCGCTCCAAGACGGATAGCACACTTCATTAGGGCGCCTGTCTTGTTACGGTGAATTTCTTCAAGCTCTTGGAGTGAGACATCACGATTTTCTGCGGCAAGGTCCAATGCTTGGCCCATACACATACCCGCAGCACCTGAAGCCTCGGCTAACGCTTTTACCATTTTAATACGTTGTGCCTGTGCATCAGGGTTTAAATGACCGTCTGCCAAAATTGTAAACGCAAGTGTCTGGAGTGCATCACCAGTTAAAATCGCGGTCGCTTCGTCAAATTTAATATGGCAAGTCGGCTGACCGCGACGCAATTCATCATCATCCATAGCGGGTAAATCGTCATGAATCAGTGAATAGGCGTGGATACATTCTACAGCTGCAGCAGGGGTATCAAGCTCTTCCAGCGTGCAGCCCAACATTTGACCAGTAATATAGACCAAAAATGGGCGGGCTCGTTTACCACCAAGCAGCAAGCCATAACGCATCGCTTCAATAAGCGGTTGCTGTTGATGTGGCAAAGTGTTCAACCATGCTTCAAGCTGAGCATTATTACGTTGTTGGAGTGAGGTTAAAGCCTCTTGCATAGGGGAATTCTTCTAAATCAATTATTCTGGCTGAGCGTCAAAGTCACTGAGTGGTGATTGATCATCATTATTTAGCAAAATACTAACGCGCTGTTCCGCGTCTTGAAGTTTGCCTTGACCGGAGCGGGCTAGCGCAATTCCGCGCTCAAACTTTTTCAGCGCATCATCTAAAGCTAAGTCACCATTTTCCAAGCTTTCTACTATAGTATCTAGCTCGTCAATCGTCGCCTCGAAGGTCATATTTTCTGGTTTTTTGCTCGCCATAACATATCTGTGTTGATAAAGATGGACGAAAGTTACCTTAGCCGCTTATGTTGGTCAAATTTAACCGAGTAAAATTGTCAGAAAAATCGAACTAGCTCGGTCATAACAAAGAGGCAGCTCAACAACTGACGTTTGGCTAGTTTACTAGTTGGGATAAGTATCTATATTAGAGATAGAGAAAATACTAAAGATCTGAAGATGTTGCCGATATAATTTGGTAGAAGCTTAGAGATAGCATGAGGAGTGCTTTGTGGATTTAGCAACGCTGGTAGGACTGATCGGTGGTTTCGCTTTCGTTATCATGGCAATGATACTGGGCGGAAGCATCATGATGTTCGTCGATGTGACGTCGATTCTTATCGTAGTAGGTGGTTCAACCTTTGTTGTGTTGATGAAGTTTACTATGGGCCAGTTCTTCGGTGCCGCCAAAATAGCGGGCAAAGCCTTCATGTTTAAAGCCGATGAGCCGGAAGATTTGATTGCGAAAGTTGTCGAAATGGCTGACGCAGCACGTAAAGGTGGTTTTCTTGCCCTAGAAGAGATGGAAATCACCAATAGCTTTATGCAAAAAGGAATAGACTTACTTGTTGACGGCCATGATGCTGACGTTGTTCGTGCGGCATTACAGAAAGACATCGCCTTGACGGACGAACGCCACGATTTTGGGTCGAGCGTATTCCGTGCTTTTGGTGACGTTGCGCCAGCAATGGGTATGATTGGTACCTTGGTTGGTTTGGTTGCCATGCTGTCGAACATGGATGACCCGAAATCTATCGGTCCTGCAATGGCGGTTGCTCTTTTGACAACGCTTTATGGCGCGATTTTGTCGAACATGGTGTTCTTCCCGATCGCAGATAAACTCTCTTTACGTCGTGAGCAAGAAAAACTGAACCGTCGCCTTATCATGGATGGTGTATTAGCAATCCAAGATGGTCAAAACCCTCGTGTCATCGACAGTTACCTGAAGAACTATCTCAACGAAGGTAAACGCGCTCTTGATGTAGATAACGAGTAAGGGTAAGGGTATGGAAGAAGAAGAACCAAAATGCCCGCCCCCCGGCTTACCGTTGTGGATGGGTACGTTCGCTGATCTGATGTCGCTACTGATGTGTTTCTTCGTACTGCTGCTCTCATTCTCGGAGATGGACGTACTGAAGTTCAAACAGATCGCGGGCTCAATGAAGTTTGCTTTTGGTGTGCAGAATCGTTTGGAAGTGAAAGATATTCCTAAAGGTACCAGTATCATCGCTCAGGAATTTCGCCCAGGTCGTCCAGAGCCAACTCCGATTGATGTCATCATGCAACAAACCATCGATATTACTCAGCAGACACTGGAATTTCATGAAGGTGAGTCTGATCGAGCGGGTGGTACTCAGCGTGATCAAGGTAAGTTAACTGGTGGTCAATCTCCAGATACGTCGACTCAGAACAATCAGAACTCGGAATCAGACAGTCAGCAACAGCAGTCGGCTGAAATGTCGCAAGAGCTTGAAACCTTGATGGAGAGCATCAAAAAAGCGCTGGAGCGAGAAATTGAGCAAGGTGCTATAGAAGTTGAAAACCTTGGTCAACAGATAGACATTCGAATCCGCGAAAAAGGTGCGTTCCCTGAAGGGTCCGCCTTCTTGCAACCTAAATTCCGTCCTTTGGTGCGTCAGATTGCGGAACTGGTGAAAGATATTCCGGGTATCATTCGTGTTTCAGGGCATACCGATAACCAAAGAATTGAATCTGAGCTGTATCGCTCTAATTGGGACTTGTCTGCGCAGCGTGCCGTGTCTGTCGCGCAGGAAATGGAGAAGGTTAGAGGGTTCACTCCGCAGCGTTTACGAGTGCGTGGGATGGCCGATACTGAGCCTCTAGGGCCAAATGATACCGAAGCTCAACGTTCGAGAAACCGACGAGTAGAGATAAGTATTATGCAAGGTGAAGCCTTACAAAGTGACGAAGTCCCCGTCATCAATAACTAGGTTTAACCAGAATAAACAAGACGAGCATCACGCTCGTCTTTTTTATGTGCGATGCTTAATGTATAATCTTGCGCCCTTAGAAGGCGGTGACCGTACAATTAGTATGAGTACTTGGCTCACCCGCTCTACGCGAATCTACGAAACTGTTACCTTGTGAAGTGAACTATGAAATTTATCGTTAAGCCCCATCCAGAAATCTTCGTTAAAAGTGAGTCGGTGCGTAAGCGCTTCACCAAGATTCTTGAATGTAATATTCGCAACATTATCAAAAGTCGCACAGAGTCTGTGGCGGTATTTAACCGTCGCGACCACATTGAGGTGACTGCAGAATCTGATAAGTACTACAACGAGACGATCGAGGTCTTAACGCAAACTCCAGGCATCCATCATGTACTGGAAGTACAGCAATCTGAGTTTACTGACCTGCACAATATCTTTGAGCAAGTTCTGGAAATGAACCGTGCCAAGCTTGAAGGTAAAACCTTCGTGGTACGTGCCAAGCGACGCGGTAAGCATGACTTTACTTCAATCGAGCTTGAACGTTACGTCGGTGGTGGCCTTAACCAGGCGATTGAAAGTGCCAGTGTTAAGCTGCGTAACCCAGATGTAACCATCAAGGTTGAAGTGGCGAATGAAAAGCTCAACCAAGTGATTGCACGTCACAAAGGTCTAGGTGGTTTCCCTCTAGGTACCCAGGAAGACGTATTGAGCTTGATTTCTGGTGGTTTTGACTCCGGTGTTTCAAGCTATCTACATATCAAACGTGGTTCTAAGGTGCATTACTGCTTCTTTAACCTTGGGGGGCCGGCTCACGAAATTGGTGTTAAACAGGTTTCACACTACCTTTGGAATAAATATGGCTCATCTGCCAAGGTGCGCTTTATCTCGGTAGACTTCGAGCCAGTGGTTGCGGAAATCTTAGAGAAAGTCGATGACGGCCAGATGGGTGTGATCTTGAAACGTATGTTCATGCGTGCTGCAGGCATGGTGGCAAGTAAGTTCAAGATTGAAGCTCTGGTAACAGGTGAAGCTTTAGGTCAAGTATCGAGCCAGACATTGACCAACCTTCGTCATATCGACAATGTCACTGATACCTTGATTTTGCGCCCACTCATTAACTGGGACAAAGAAGACATCATCAACCTAGCTCGTGACATTGGTACCGAGGACTTCGCGAAGACCATGCCTGAGTATTGCGGTGTGATCTCTAAAAAGCCGACGGTTAAAGCGGTTAAAGCAAAACTGGATGAAGAAGAAGCCAAGTTTAACTTCGATATTCTCGAAGACGTTGTGCAAAACGCGCGCGTGATGGACATTCGCGATATCGCCAAAGAAACTGAGCAAGCTGCCCCAGAGGTCGAGCAAGTTCAAGCGGTAGAGCAACACGCGGTTGTGTTGGATATTCGTAGCCCTGAAGAGGAAGACGATAATCCACTAGAAATCGACGGTGTTGAAGTGAAACACATCCCGTTCTACAAGTTAGGCACTCAGTTTGGTGATCTTGACCAAGCGAAAACTTACCTGCTGTATTGTGATCGTGGGGTTATGAGCCGCCTGCAAGCGCTTTACCTGCAAGAACAAGGCTTTAACAACGTGAAAGTGTATCGTCCATAGAGACTCGGCTCTGACTTGATAAAAGCGCAAATCGACAGGTTTGCGCTTTTTTGTTTGTCTGCATTAGATTGTTGGACAATCTTAGTAAAGAATATACGGCGGGAGCAGGCGTGCATAAAAAAACACCGCCATATAGGCGGTGCTAAAAATTTGACAGACAGGTCAAAATAAATACAGGAAGTATATGTTTTACCTCGATAAGAGCTAAAACGTGGTAGAAACCTACCTAACTCGAAATACGAGTTTGCAAACACAACATCGCAACAATATGCCAATTGATTCAACAGGGAATCAAGCCGTTCTGGCTCTTTGCTGCGGGGTGAAATATAGAATTTCTCTGGTCGTCAGGCAACGGACATTTTATAATGTTTCAGATTAAAAAAACTAATCTATTTTATAGAAGGCCAACATGTCTAGAAGATTGCCTCCGTTAAACTCGTTAAAAGTATTTGAGGCCGCAGCTCGCCACCTCAGTTTTACTCGAGCAGCCGAAGAGTTATTTGTCACCCAAGCTGCTGTGAGTCATCAGATAAAAGCGTTAGAAGAATTCCTTGGCTTAAAACTATTTCGTCGCCGAAATCGTTCTTTGTTACTCACAGAAGAGGGACAAAGTTATTTCCTCGATATCAAAGATATTTTCACCTCACTAGCAGAAGCTACTGATAAAGTTCTTGAGCGCAGTGAGAAAGGTGCTTTAACCATCAGTTTGCCTCCTAGTTTTGCTATTCAATGGTTGGTGCCTCGTTTGGCCGATTTTAATCAGCAGGAGCCAGATATTGATGTGCGAATCAAAGCCGTTGATATGGATGAAGGCTCATTAACGGACGATGTGGATGTTGCCATCTACTATGGACGAGGTAATTGGCCTGGTTTACGTGCCGACAAACTGTATCAGGAATTTTTGATTCCACTCTGTTCCCCATCGCTGTTATTGGGTCAGAAACCATTAGAAACATTAACTGATTTGAAACAACATACGTTATTGCACGATACATCTCGAAAAGATTGGAAACAATTTGCTAAGCAGAATGGTATTGAAGGGGTGAATGTCAATCATGGCCCAATTTTCAGTCACTCGACGATGGTACTGCAAGCCGCGGCTCACGGACAGGGGGTTGCATTGGGTAACAACGTGCTCGCTCAGCCAGAAATGGAAGCAGGGCGATTGATTGCGCCTTTCGATGAAGTCTTGGTCACTAAAAATGCGTTTTATGTCGTTTGTCATGAAAAGCAGGCTGATATGGGGCGTATTGCCACGTTCCGAGATTGGATGCTAGCCAAAGCGCAAAGTGAACAAGAGGAGTTACTGGATGACTAGCTGCTTGATTGATGGCGATAACAATGCACCAATGTTTATTTTTGCCCATGGTGCGGGTGCAGGGATGGATCACGAGTTTATGCAAGCGGTGGCCGCAGGATTGGCCGCAAAAGGTATTAAGGTCGTACGCTTTAATTTCCCTTATATGGTGAAACGCGCTGAGGATGGCAAGAAACGTCCACCAGATCGCGCCCCTAAGCTGCTAGAGGCTTACCAAGCGATTATTGCAGAACATGCCTCATCGCCTGTCGTTATTGGGGGTAAATCCATGGGTGGACGCATGGCAAGTTTGTTGGCTCAGGACTCTTCAGTTGCTGGCGTTGCCTGTTTGGGTTTCCCTTTCCACCCGCCGGGCAAACCAGAAAACTATAAGGGAGCGCATTTAGCAGAACTCTCTACGCCAGCGCTAATCTTACAGGGTGAGCGTGATACCTTTGGTAAGAAAGAAGAATTTGCCGATTTTGCTCTCTCGGACTCCATCAAGGTTGAATTTATTCCAGATGGTGACCATAGCTTCAAGCCACGAAAGCGATCGGGATTTACTGAACAACAGAACATTGCCTTGGCTGTTGACCATTTAGCTCAGTTTATTCTTGAGGTGTACGGTGAAAAGTAAGCATTTACTCACGTTTGGTGGTCTGTTGGCTGGAACGGGTGTGGCACTTGGCGCTTTTGCAGCGCATGGGTTGAAAAAAACACTCTCTCCTTATCTGCTCGAGGTATTTAACACCGGCGTGCAGTATCAATTTATTCATGCGTTGGCGATCTTGCTTTGCGGGGCTTTACTACTCATTAAATTGCCATCGAAGTCACAAAAATATTTCGTCCTCGCCGCGATTTGCTTTATCATCGGCATCTTTTGTTTTAGCGGCAGCCTGTATGCCTTAGCAATAACGGGGATCAAGTGGTTTGGTCCGATTACTCCCTTAGGAGGAATGACGTTTATGCTTGGCTGGGGGATGTTCGTATACGCAGCACTACAGATTAAAGAGGTAAACCAGTGAAACAGTTAATGCTCTATTGCCGCAGCGGCTTTGAGAAAGAGTGTGCCGGCGAAATTCAAGATCGCGCAACTCAGTTAGAAGTGTTTGGTTTTCCTCGCGTTAAGAAAAATAGCGGCTATGTCTTATTCGAGTGCTACCAAGAGGGTGATGCACAGCGTTTGGTCAAAGAGTTGGATTTCAACTCGCTGATTTTTGCTCGCCAGATGTTTGCTGTCGCGGTGGATATTGAAGACTTGCCTCGAGAAGATCGCATCTCTCCTATTCTTGAGCAATTAAGTGATGTCGAGAGTATGCCGCGCTGTGGTGATATTCGTATTGAAACACCCGATACGAATGAAGCGAAAGAGTTACTTAAATTCTGTCGTAAGTTCACTGTGCCGATGCGCCAAGCTTTGCGCGGCAAAGGCATCCTGTTTGCTAAAGACAGCCCAAAGAAACCAGTGCTGCATATCTGCTTTGTTGAACCGGGTCATTGTTATGTCGGTTACTCTCTGCCAAGCAACAACTCACAGTTCTTTATGGGGATACCGCGCCTGAAGTTCCCAGCAGATGCTCCTAGTCGCTCGACACTAAAGCTGGAAGAAGCATTCCATGTCTTTATCCCTCGCGAAGAGTGGGATGAGCGCTTGGCGGCAGGTATGTGGGGTGTCGACCTTGGAGCGTGCCCTGGTGGCTGGACTTATCAGTTGGTTAAGCGTTCAATGTTTGTCCACTCTGTTGATAATGGCATGATGGCTGATAGCTTAATGGATACGGGTCAGGTTAAGCATCACCAAGAGGATGGGTTTAAGTTTGAGCCTGCGCGTAAAAACGTCACTTGGTTAGTGTGCGATATGATTGAGAAGCCTTCACGTGTTGCTCAATTGATGGGGGAGTGGATCATCAGTGGCTGGGCAAAAGAAGCCATCTTTAACCTCAAGCTACCAATGAAAGGTCGCTATGATGAGGTTCTTCAAGATATTGAAAACCTTAAGGTGTTCTTAACTGAGAATGACGTTAAGTTTAAGTTGCAAGCCAAGCACTTATACCATGACCGTGAAGAGATCACCGTACACGTACAGTGCTTATCAAATATTTCTCCGCGTTAATACGCTGTGGAAACCCCAAAAAACGCTCCTAATAGGAGCGTTTTTTTATGCCATCATGATTATTGAGAGGTTGGCCACATTTCCCACAGCTGTGACTCCATCCCTTCTTCGGTGCTGTCTGCGACCAAAGAGAAGAAGTCTAATCCAGTTTGTTGTTCAACATCGTCAACCGTGGTTACAAAATTGGCGAGCTCACTACCAGAAACGTCACGGTGCGGTACGATGAACGCGATTGCATCGTTAAAGTAAGGATCAAGAATTACTTTGTAGAATGCACTAGGAATCACCACGCCGTTGCCGATACTCTCTTCGTTGCCATAGTAGATTGGGCCAGTGACGACATAGACTTCGTTATATTCGTTTGTCACATCGCGAACGTGCTCTTCAAGCAGTCGCCAACCTACGCGGTTAAACCCCGGAAGTTGCGGAGACATGTTGCTCATCAAAAAGCTTTGCTTCATCGAATCTTGGGAAAAGTCCATCGCAGCGGAGGGGGCAAGGTGGCCTCTGTCATAACCTGAACTCTTGTAATCAGTGAGTGTTGATTGAGCGTAGTCTGGTAACTCGGCATCAACTTTAAAGCTGTTGCTGCGCTTATAGCTCGCATTAACACTTTCTGCGGTTAGATGATAAGCAACCCAATCGGCATTTTTGGTTTGATAGTTGTAACCAACAGCATAGCCATCTCGACATAGTATTTGATCAGACTGTTCAGAAGGGGTACCCATGGTGAGATGTTGGCCGCATGAACTTGCCCAAGCCGGGATGGCAAATAGACAAGCGAGGGAGAGAATTAAACCTTTTTTCATTATTGTGCTCCTTGTTATTGGAGCACTGAAAATAGCGAAATGGTCATCAAGGTCTGTGACATTGACGAGAGTTTGAACAGTATTGGATAAGGTATTGATTAAATTATTATTAAACTTGAGAGGGCAATGGCTTACCCAACATAAAAATTAAACAACTTCTTTCTAATCAATGGATTACTAATTAATAAACTCTAAATAGCAATGGTCTATTTATTGTTTGGGGCCAGTAAAGCGGATATCTTGCAAGTTGAAACCCAGCTCAATATCGGTTTTTAGCGCTGCGATTTGTTTGCAACGTCGAGCAGAGTCAATATGCTGATCAAGCTTCTTACGGTATTTGGCCGCGAGTTCCTCACTGGCAAAAGCCTCTTCTATTGTTGCAAACTGGGTCAAAATCTCTTTTGCGGCTTTTGGACCTACACCAGGAACTCCAGGCACTTGACTGGAACTCACACCAGTTAAGCCCCAGTAGTCTGATAGCTGAGTAGGCTTAACGCCGAATTCCTTCTCGATGAAGGGGTCATCTAGCCAGCGGTGCTGAAAATAATCACGAATTTGCAGTGTTGGGGAGAGCAATTGACAGTAGCCCTTGTCTGTCGAAATAATGGTGACTTTTTCTCCATGGTTTGCCACTTTCATTGCTAACGTTGCGACTAGATCATCAGCCTCATCGCCATCGGATAACAAAGAGTCGATGCCTAAGTGCCACCAAGCGTCTTGAATCGCTTCTAGCCCTTGCATTAGAGGCTCAGGCATAGGCTTACGGTTTTGCTTGTATTCAGGTAGTATTTCCGCTCGCCAGCCACGCTCTTGCAGGTGGTGATCAAAAACCGCAATCATATGACTGGGCTGAGATTCAGAGATGATTTTGTTCAGTGTTCGAGAAGTGGTGGTAATGGTTCTTGCTATATCATTTGGGTCTGGTTGAGCTGAGTGAACACGTCGAATCAGGTTGAGGGCGTCGATGATAACAAGATGAATAGACATAAAAACCATAAAAATAAGGGCATTAAGCCCTTATTGTATCGGATGAGAATCAGATTACCAGCTAACTGGTGGTCTGGATTCGGTAACAAGGCTCGTAAGCAGTGCCGCCTGGCAATTTCATACGATCTTGCTCAACGAAGTCTCGTAGTAGCTTGTCCATTTTCTTCATTAGGCTGCTATCGCCATCTAGGCTAAATGGACCATGGCGTTCAATCTCACGGATGCCTTCCGCTTTAACGTTACCAGCCACGATGCCTGAGAATGCTTGACGCAGTGCCGCTGCAAGGTTCTCTGGGCGTTGGTTTAAGTGAAGATCCAAACTTGCCATATTGTCGTGTGTCGGATCGAATGGTAACTGGAACTCAGGCTCAATCTTCAGTGACCAGTTGAAGCTGTAGGCATCTCCGGTGTCTTTGCGATATTGACGAACATCAGCCATGGATCGCTTCATGATTTGTGCGACACGAGCTGGGTCATCAACCACAATTTCATAGTGCTTCTGCGCATCCTCACCTAAGGTATCGGCAATAAAGCGGTCAATAGAGCGGAAGTACTCCTCACTCTCTTTTGGTCCTGTTAGCACGATTGGTAAAGGCTGATCTTTATTCTCTGGGTGCATCATAATGCCAAGAATGTACAGCAGTTCTTCTGCCGTTCCTGCACCACCTGGGAAGATGACAATACCATGCGCCATACGAACGAAGGCTTCTAAGCGTTTCTCAATATCCGGCATGATCACCAGTTCATTGACGATAGGGTTCGGTGGCTCTGCTGCAATGATAGAAGGTTCAGTTAACCCTAGGTAACGCTGTTCATAGTAGCGTTGCTTCGCATGACCGATCGCGGCCCCTTTCATCGGTCCTTCCATTGCACCTGGCCCACAACCGGTGCAGATATTGAGCTCTCGTAGGCCTAATTCATGGCCCACTTCACGAGTGTATTGATACTCGGTGGCATTGATGGAGTGACCACCCCAGCACACCACTAGATTAGGCTCAATACCTGGTGTCAGAGCGCCAGCATTTCGTAAGATGCCAAACACCAGGTTAGTAATGTGACTTGCATTGGTTAAGTTCAGGCGCTGGTTGTCAGCTAGGTGCATGTTCACATAAACAATGTCGCGTAGCACTGAGAACAGGTGTTCTTGGATCCCTTTAATGATTTCGCCATCGACAAACGCATGTTCGGGAGCATTACTCAGCTCGAGTTTGATGCCGCGCTCACGGCGAACCACGTTAACATCAAAGGATTTGTATTTATCGAGCAGTTCTTTTGAGTTATCGGTGTGGCTACCAGAGTTGAGTACCGCAAGGGTACAGTTGCGATACAGTTGATACAGATCACTGGCGGCGGTTTTCTTAAGGCGCTCAACTTCAAGTTGAGAGAGTAGATCCATGCTACCAGCCGGGCTGATATGAGTGATCATAGGAACCTCCTTGACTAGAGTCGTACTCGCAATGAGTCGCAAATTACCAATGCCTTGGCTTGTTCTTTTTGTCTTGAGTAAACCTTTAGGCTACTAGTTAGCTTAGCACGCTTTGGAAAGCTTGCTGCTAACTAATTGATATTTATATGACAATAGTGAGAGGATGGGAAGGGTTATTTCCAGACAAGTTGATTTGTTCCCATTACCTTGCCTTCTTTGAGTAGTAAGTTAAGGCGTTCAAGTAGCTCTTCTGGAGTATCGGACTCTCTAAACGAAGTGCTTGCAGCAGACAGAGTAATCGTTAGGTTTCTGTCTCTGAATTTGAAAGGCAGTTTCGAAACTTGGCTTTGAATGGTTTGAATCAGGTTAAAGCAGTCTGAGTCAGAGCGCTCTGGCAGTAGGATGATGAACTCTTCCCCGCCGAATCGCGCAACGGTGTCGGTATCTTCTAGCTCTTTCTTGATTGTACGAGCAATAATCTTCAGTGCCTTGTCACCGGCAGTATAGCCAAAGCTGTCGTTGATGGATTTAAAGCCGTCAATATCGAATAAGATGACACGTAAGTTATGCTGAGCACGAATCCATCGACGGTACTCAAGCTCCATTCGATCAGAAAATGCTGTGCGGTTGTACACTTTAGTTAATGGATCGAGCAGCATGCGCTGAGCTTGATCCTCTAAGCGGCGACGATAATCTTGAGTGACCTCAAACAGTGCTTCTAGCTGTCCTTTACCGTAACCCATGCGCTCGATTAACGCTTGCTCGCGTTGCTCGGCATGACGTAAACGCTCTGATAAGGAGTTCAACTGATTGAGAAGGGGATTGAGCTCTGAGCGCAGTTCAGTTAAATCCGTCGCTTCCGAGACTTTGGCTTCTGTTTGACCGATTAAGCTTGATAGTTCACCGTTCATTTCTTGGCGCTGCTCAAAATAGCTTTGCGACTGATGAAGATTTTGCGCAGAACTTTTCATCGAGGAGGAGAGTGAACCGTTCACCTGCTCTAAAAACTGCTCCGAAGTTTTGCGTTCAAATTGAGTCGCATCAATAACCAATTTTAAGGTTTGCAGTGTCAATTCCAGCAGTACATGAGAATTAACGCCTACTAACAGCTTGGCACGAATATCGGTGAGCAACTCTCCAGATTCGCCCTCAAAGTCCAATTCGGTAATAAGGTGCTGTAATTCATCAGATAGACGAATCAGCAGCTCACGATCGGAACTATTGGATATTTGATTAAGGGGTGTATCTGGGTTGGTGGTGATGATTTTTACTGAGCGCTCGTAAAGACCAAGCAGACGCATTGCTTGTTCGGCCTTCGGGCGTTTTAAACCGTTCGAGTAGCTGAGTAAATCGCGCAAGTCGCGTTTAATTTTTGCTGGCAGTCCGGTTAAGCGTAGCAGGGTTTCGCCGCTGTTCTGGATCTGCGAATCAAGATGTTCTGTCTGTTTTTCCATAGCCAAGCCTTGTTGTTTGAGCAAGCGCTCGAGCACTGCAAGCTTTGGTATTAAGGAGCTGACATCTTGTTGTTGTTCTAATGCCTGTTTTAGCTCGACCAATCCTTCTCGCAGGCGAGGGTCTTCACCTCTATGCGCGTCAGTCATAGATGCAATGATGCGCTTGAGTACCTTCTGCTCTCTTTTAAATTTGAACGAGGTATCTCTTTGTGTCAATCGGACTTGTTCCAATTGAGATTTCAGATTGTGCAGCTGTGACTGAAGATCTTGCTCTAGGAGGCCCATCAAAAACTAAACTTACAGACAGGCGGACAAGATCCACCTTTATTTATGAATTTATTGATAATATCAAATAAATCCCATCCGTCACGACTTACCGGGTTTGATTGATGAGGTTTTACTCATCTTTTAATAGTTTTTTGATGCTGTCCTCATTCTTGTAGGATGAGTGGACTTTGATCAGGCCTTGGTTTATCGAATGCTTGCACGCTTTACGTATGTTACCAGTTGCAAGGCTCGCCGCTGGTGCATTTTCGATCGCTTTCAAATAAACCCATTGGCTGCAGTTTTCTTTCATGCTCAGAGTACGAGCGGTACTGGTTGACATTAGCAGTACATCGATCAGTTCTTTGTCATTGACCGCAGTGTACGCTCGCGGCAGGAACGGGTAATCTGCCATCCCCATGCGAATGATCCGGTTGATCCTTCTTTCAGGCTCGAACTCGCGGATCCACTGTTGGATCTTATTGAACAGTTCTTCAGGATCCGACAGCTGTTGGCCGTTCGGCTCTATATAAAGCAGGTTAGCATCTGAGAAGTGATAAACACGAGCAGGGTGTTCGACTCGATTTTTCAGATATTCACCGAAGGAGCGCTCTAGCTTTAAGCCTTCTTCATAACCATGTTGAAGGTACATATTTCTTAGAAACGGCACATCGATCATGACAAAGCGCAGCCGATCGTTTAGTGGCTCGTGAATCAGTTCCCCAACGTGCCACTGCTCAAACTTGTTGATGCTCTCTTCCAGTGAAGCCGGTAAGCGGGCATTGAGCATACGTAGGTTGCGCAGCCCCGAGCGTGAATGTGTGAACAAATCTTGATTGAGAATATCCAGCTCTTCGCGTTGGACATTAATAATGTGGCCTCGACGCAGCAGGAATAAGAAAAGCAATGCGCTTAAGATAAACAGCGTAAAGGTGATCTTTTGAAACTTGCGATACTCTGCATCGGTTTGCTCTAGCTTTTTCTTTTGACCATTTAGGTGCAGGGCTTGCTCTACAAATTCTTTTTGCTCACGAAAGGCATCTTCACTGAGCACATCAAGCTTTTTCTGTTCAATGTTGGCAAGTGAGTTGTACTGTTTTAAGTAGCCAAGGGAGGTTTTGTAATCACCGCTTAACTCGTAACCAAGATACAGCAACTGATAAGCGGATTTTTGAGTACTGATATCCCCCAAGTCTTGGGCAATGTCTAATGCTTGTTGTGCTGAGGTGATGACCTTTTTGGCGTCTTGCTGGTGGCGAGCTAGGCCTGATTCCAACAGTAATGCGTGCGCTTTAAGGCGTGGTATATCTGCGTACTCAAGCAGCTTCTGAGCACGGTCTAGATACTGTTCCGCCAAAGGGAAGTTAACCAGGTGAAGGTAAGTTGCCGCCAGAGAGATACGAATATCAATGACGCGTTCAATATTATTTTGAATGCGCTCATGGTCCATCGCATTGAAGTAGTGAACTAATGCGAGATTGTATTTGCCTTGATGGTAGTAGATGTCACCCATGCGCTTGAGCACAGGCGCTAAAACCGGTGAATTTTCGTAGTTGTCATAGAAGTCTGCTGCTTGAGATAGATGCTCGTTGGCTTTATCGAGTACATTACGATCATAAAACAGCTGACCTAAAATACGGTTCACTTCAGCCAGCTGGACACCCGAGTCACTCTCGATGGCTTTCCAGTAGCTAAACAGCAGCTCTGACAGGGCGGGGTTGTATTTTTTTGCGGCAAGGTAATGCTTACCAACTTTGGTATGGTATTCGATCAAAGTATGGCTGGATTTGGCAGAATCTGCATAGGGCTTGGCGTCTTGATACAGTTTTTCCGCTAAGGTCTCGTTGCCTTCGGCTGAGGCAATATCTCCGCGGAGCATGGTCATTCTATATTGCAGACCGCGGGCAAATTGTTGTGGGTCTTTCAACTCCGCAAAAGCCGTTTGCCATTGAGTTAAGGCTTGTTGTGCTGCCGCGCTATCTTGACTGATCTGCCAGCGAAGACGAATTTCGATCAGCTTTATGTCCAGCAGTAAATACGGCAGGTTATAGCGGTTGGCAAGGCGCGTCGCTTCTTCAAGGTGCTTCAATGCAGCGCGCTGACTGCCTAAATTGAACTCGGCGCGGGCTAAAATTCGCAGTGCATCAATGCTGCTACCTGGCGTTCGGGTTCGGCTGTCGACTTCATCACGAGAAATCGACGAAGGGCTTTTTTCTGTTTTGTCAGAAAGAATACGCTGGGAAAGATAGTCCGAAGCCAACTGCTTTGCTTGCTTGGGGACAATATCGACCACACTGTTGGCTTCGCTTAACATCGCCGACGAATAAACCGTCGCGACAGCGAAGTGCGAACATAGCAACAGTACCATTGCGCCAATCCGGTGCGCCCAGCGTAAACGTATCATGCTCGAATCCTTATTGACGTGCCATGCGCTGGTTGTGCGCAGGCTCTGAGGTTTGATTAGAGCGATAAGGGTTAATATCTAAGCCACCACGACGGGTATAGCGAGCATATACCGTTAGAGTTTCTGGTTGGCAATACTTCATGATGTCAGTAAAAATTCGTTCAACACATTGTTCGTGGAACTCGTTGTGTTCACGGAAAGAAACCAAATAGCGCAGTAGAGCCTCGCGGTCAATTTGCTGACCTGAGTAGCGGATTTCAACGCTGCCCCAGTCTGGTTGATTGGTGATCAAGCAGTTCGACTTTAGTAAATGGCTATGTAGGCTCTCTTCAACGCGTTCTCCTTTCGCCGCCCCCTCTAGCAGTGCCTCATCAAACTCGTAGCTGTTGATTTCGATGTCTTGCTCATCAATGCAGTCGCCTTCCATAGTCACAATCACGCTGTCTGTGTAATCAACAACCGAGCGAACCGTCACGCTGACGGTTTCTCCAGCGCATTGAGATAGATCGTTAACTAACGTTTTTTCGACCTCCTCCCAGCTTGCAAAGCGTGTTTGGTTAAAGCTGTTTAAGTAGAGCTTGAACGATTTTGATTCGATCAGGTTCGCACTGGTGGCAGGGATCGAAACTTCGCCGACAGCAACTTGAGGTAAGCCTTTGTTATTTAGCCAAGAGAGTTCGTATAGCGTCCAGATATCGCAGCCTTTAAATGGCAACTCATCGCCAAGGTTTAGGTCGTCGCGATTCAGGCTGCGTGGTACAGGTTGCAAAAGACTCGCATCGTATTGGTTTGCGTAATCTGTCTTTTGGCCAAGAGTTAGGCCTGCCAGCTCTTTTGCGTCAGAATATTTGCTCATACTTTTGTTCGTTTTCTATTAGAATGTCGAGAATTTTACGCAATCTCGCCTCTAAAAGCGAACATTCATGTTGGAGAATCTAATGGCTGATAATGCTCAACAAGCGTTACTCTCATTCACCGAAAAATACCGTCAGGCGTATGTAGACAAACATGGTCACCTACCACGCAGTGAAGAGCTGTTTGATCTAGTATCTCCATGTGTTGAAAGCAAAAATGCAGATACAGTTGATTGGAAAGGGTATCCGCGAGAGCAGCAAGCAGACTTCACCAATGTTGAAAAGGGTATTGAGCTGACCTTGCATGATGACATTAAAACTTTCTATGGCAGCCAATATAGCGGTGACATGGAAGCGACTTGGAATGGCAATGAACTGACCTTGTTGCAAGTGTGGAGCGATGATGATTTTATCCGCCTGCAAGAAAACATATTGGGTCACCTTGTCACTCAGCGCCGTTTAAAGTTAAAGCCGACGGTATTTATCGCGGCGACCGATGCAGAGCTGGACGTGATTTCGATTTGTAATCTCACCGGCAACGTGATCTTAGAGCGCTTAGGTACAGACAAACGAGACGTTCTGGCTGAAACGGTATCAGAGTTTCTCGCTAAACTAGCGCCAGCGGTGTAACCATGTACGTAGTAGAACTTCAATTTGAGTGCTTTGATAACACAACAATCTCAGCGGTAGACAAGGCCATCAATGGCTTGATGGATGCACTGCGTTACAACGGTCAAGTGTTGGGACGCGAGTTTCCCATCGTACTGGGCGAGGGCGAGTTTTTTGTACGTGCGGTTTGTCCTGAGCAGCAGAGCTTGCACCCGAGCAACCATTCCGACTTTGTCAACGTGTGCATAAATCGCTTGGCTGAGGCTGCGCTACTTGCTCCAAAAGTGCGATTACTTGGTCGAGACATTAACTCCGAAGAAGCGGCAGAAGATCTGCAGCCAAGTTGGCAAGTGCTTTACACCACTTATGTTCATACCTGTTCGCCGCTACGCAGTGGTGACACCTTGTTACCCATTCCGCTTTATCGCAATGGGCCAACCTTGAATGGTGACCATAAAGCAGTCATAAAATGGCAAACCGAGTGGCAAGCTTGCGACGAAATTCAAATGGCAGGAGGCTGCCGTGCAGAGCATGCTGCACTGCATGAAATCTGTGATGCTGACAGTGTGCTATTTAAGCGCGGTTGGGATTTGCGTGGTCGAATTGAATACATCACCCAGATTCCGACCTATTACTATCAATATCGGGTAGGTGGTAAAAGCCTAGCTGATGAACAAGCTCGAAAATGCCCGAAGTGTGGCGGTGATTGGAGACTGGACGAGCCTTTACACGATATCTTCCATTTCAAATGTGACGATTGCCGAATCGTGTCGAATATGTCTTGGGATCACATTAAATAGTCCAAAAAGTAAAAAGCCTCTTATTGATTAAGAGGCTTTTTTTTATGAAGGGGAGTGGTCGTCGGTCTGGTCTTGGTCGTCTTGTGCGCTGTGGTCTTTGTTATCTTTTTTACTTGTTTGACCAAACTTCATTTTAGCCGTGTATTTTAAAGCCATGATGTTGCCGACAATGACACTGAGCACGATGGCGATAATAACCCAAGGGTTGGTAAGTAAATCCATGGTATCCCCCTACAGAGATATGTTGCGAATATACTGATTGTAGATGGTTTCTAAGTTGGCTAACACCACTTGCTGTCCAATTAGCGAGCTAGATTGAATCTCTTGTTGCAAGATGGCTAAAGTTAGTTGCTCTAGGCAAGATTGCGCTGTGCTGCGGTGGCTGATATGCCATGGTTCAATCGCGACGCCGCCGTTATCTTCTCGGTAAGGGAAGAAAAAGCCAAACTGATGCAAATGTTGAGTGAGCCACAGGTAAAACTGGTGCTGGTGGTCTTGTAAATATTCCCAAGGTTCCAGTTTTAGTGTGGTGCCCTGTGGCAGGCTGTTGCGATCGAAGACATCAAAATCACTGCCCCAGTGATGGCGACTTGCACCCGGTAAGGCGGACCAGCGTAAAATCGCGAATACTTTCTCTTGCTCGTCGAGGTTTTCTGAGTCTAGCGGCTGGCTCCATGCGTCGAGCAGCGGTGACTGACCGGACATTTTACGATTCCAGATCATCGATTGGCGTTCAAAATCGCGAAAACCACTGGCAACGTTCAGATTGAATCCTGCGTGTTCGGCGGCTTGCTTTAGAGCCAGAAGATCACGTTGTGCATCTGGGTGGATCAAGAAAGACTTTTGCCCCACCAAAGTATCCACCAAGTGGGTGGATACTTTGCCTGTTAACTGCTCAGGAGTCATTTTCACGCAAGTAAGTTCTCTAGCGTTTTCTGGTACATGTCAGTGAGTTTCTCAAGGTCAGCCACGTTCACACACTCATTGACTTTGTGGATGGTGGCATTCACAGGGCCAAGCTCGACCACTTGCCCACCCATTCGAGCGATAAAGCGGCCGTCGGAGGTACCTCCTGTGGTTAACAGGGCAGGTTTGGTTTGATTCACGACATCAACAGCGTTGACTACGGCATCAAGCAATGCGCCTGTATCGGTTAGGAATGGGTCACCATTGAAAGTCCATTTTAGCTCATAGTCCAAATCGTGTTTATCCAACGTTTCTACCACGCGATTAACAATCATGTCGTTATTCAGCTCGGTACTAAAGCGTAGGTTAAATTGCACATTGAATTCGCCAGGAATGACGTTAGAAGCGCCTGTTCCTGCATGCACGTTAGGGATTTGGAAGCTAGTCGGCGGAAAGTAATCGTTCCCTTTGTCCCACTCTGTGCTCGCCAGTTCATGAATGGCAAGTAGCGATTGGTGTACGGGGTTTTTCGCTAAGTGTGGGTAGGCAACGTGGCCTTGGATGCCTTTTACTGTTAAGTCACCGGTGATAGAGCCACGACGACCATTTTTCACAACGTCACCAACCACTTCTGTGCTCGATGGTTCACCAACAATACACATGTCGATGTTTTCACCGCGGGCCATGAGTGTTTCAACAACTCGCACGGTTCCATTAATGAACGGGCCTTCTTCATCTGAAGTGATGAGGAAACCGATAGAGCCTTTGTGGTCTGGGTTTTGAGCAATGAACTGCTCGACCGCGACGATCATACTGGCTAGCGAGCCTTTCATGTCCGCTGCACCGCGTCCATGTAGATAACCGTCAATAATGGTGGGTTCAAATGGTGGTGTGTCCCATTGATCCAGTTTTCCTGCGGGTACCACATCGGTATGGCCAGCAAAGGCAAAAAGTGGAGCTTCGGTGCCGCGTCTTGCCCAGAAGTTAGTGGTATCTTCGAACACCATCACTTCAATGTTGAAACCGAGCGCTTTTAGACGCTCAATCATTACTTCTTGGCAGCCGGCATCTTCTGGCGTCACCGATTGGCGACTGATCAAATCTTTTGCCAGAGCCAAAGTTGGGCTGTCTGTCATCCTTGAAATCCTTTATCTAAAATTATGAAAAAATCGCAGCGTATTGATCGGCTTTGAAGCCAAGGTGGTATTGGTCACCTGCAAGTAAAATAGGGCGTTTGATCATTGCGGGTTGCTCGACTAATAACTCAATGGCGTTGGCTTCGTTTAGGCCATCTTTCTGCTCTTGAGTTAGCTGGCGGTAGGTGGTTCCGCGCTTATTCAGTACGTTTTCCCAGCCGAGTTGCTGGCAAAATGCCTCTACCATTGCTTTATCAACGCCCTGTTTACGATAGTCATGAAACTGGAACTCTACGCTTTCTGCTTCGAGCCATTTTTTGGCTTTTTTAATCGTATCGCAGTTCGGAATACCATACATGGTAATTGTCATAATAAACCCTTTGAAGTGACTTTTTTGTTATTTCAGCATCCTATCAGGAAGTGCTGGTAGAGACAAAAAGTGTGATCGATATATTTCATCGGGCAAAAAAAATGTGTTGCAAGAAGTTTGGATTGTAGAGTTATTGATCAAACTCAACACATGGCTGAGCAAAACAGAAATAATGACCTTAGAATTTTATAGGAGGTATCAATGGAATTGAGTCCTGTTTTTGCAAGGCGACTGTATTTAGCATTACTCGTTGAGAACTTAGAACGGCCTAATGTCCCTAAGCTGATCGAAAAGACGGGTTGGCCACGCCGAACAATTCAAGATGTCATTAAGGCTCTTCCCGGCATAGGTATTGAGTTGATGTTTGTTCAAGATGGGCGACGTCACAATGATGGGTATTATCAGTTATCTGATTGGGGCCCATTTGACAGCCAATGGGTGATAGAAAGAGAGCCAGACATCGCCGCGAGTCTTGGTTTCAAGGCATAAATGAGTTGGTTAATCGCACCGGTAAGCACTGCCCATGATGGTAAATGATGTGGTGAAGTCTTGCGGTGCCACAATATAAACAGTATTCGCGCCAAGTTGCTTGGCGCGATTTTTTATGTCGTTCATTGCTCCTTGAACCAGTAAATCGTTGGCAAAAAACAAATAGCTAAACCAATGGCCCTCACTTCCGGTTACTTCACCTAACCAGTGACACTCGTTGGCATCAAAGCCAGCATCCATTCTTAAATGCACGTTTTTCGCAGATTCATCTAATGACGTTGCAGGAGAGACGCATCCTGCAAGTAGGCCAAGGCTAACTAGTGTGATGCCTGCCTTGCTAATGTGCTTATTGTACTTGGCTAACATAGATAACAAATCCAATCCAACTGATGACCAATAAGCCCCAAGGAAGTATCGCTGAGTTGTTTTTTTCGGCTGACTCACTGGATGTAATGGGCACGTCTTCGTGATCAGTGTGACTTTCCACGCGCTTGGCTTTTTGCGCTTTCTTCTTCGCTTTATCCGCTTGGCGAGATTTTTCTTTTTGCTGCTTTTTGTACAGAGCGATGCCTTTCTCAATTCCTTGAGCGATAAGCTTAGTCTGCTCTTTCGTTTGACCTGGCTTTTGTGTTGCTTTGGCGATCTTCATCGCGTCTTGCTGGGTTTCTTGAGACGGTACAACTTTTTTGTTCATGAGATAAGTTTGCTGGATCAAAGATAGATTTATCCTACCACGATATAATCTAGCCTGACCTGTAGAAATTGCCTAAGTGATGCATATCGTGAGAAAAATCTTGTTAGTCAGTGTTGTGGTGAGTGTGCCTCTGTTTTGGTGGTTAAAAGGTTCTCCACCTCCACAGCCTGAAGCGCTGCAAAGCTTGCCATCTCATAGTGAACAAATCCGTGAGATTCAGGGCAAATTAAAGCAAGACCCGAATCAAGCTGAGTTATGGTTTCAATTAGGTCATGGCTATTTGAATCAGCAAGACTTTGGCTCGGCTTTGACCTGCTTTGATTACGCGATTCGTTTAACAGAGAGTCCTACCGCCAGCCAATATGCAGCAAAAGCGACCGCTTTGTATTATTCGAACAAGCAGCAACTGACTGATGAGGTGCAGCAACTGCTTGCTCTGGCGTTAGCCGAAGATGAAAACAACCTCACCGCCTTGTCGTTGATTGCAAGCGATCACTTTATTAGCTTTCGTTATCAGCAGGCGATTGATGTGTGGACTCAAATGCTCGATTCGCAAGATCAAGACCTCGATCGTGCTTCCATCATTCACTCATTGAATCTGGCGAAACAGATGCAAAACAAGCAATAAAAAACCGGCGAGATTGTTCGCCGGTTTTGCTATGTAAGTCTGAACGATTATTGGTAAGTAGACTCGCGTTCTTCTGCCGCTTTTTCCCATTCAGGAACGACAGTTTTTAAGAAGTGCTGTTTGTCCGCATTCATCTTATCCATATCCATACCCAACGCTTTTTGAGCCGCGGCTTTGGTCGAAATATCTGGTAGCTCAACAGGGTCGGTAATACCTTTCTTCGCTAAGAGACGGACAAGCTTAGTACGTGCATCCGCGGCTTTATCAACGGCGGTTCCCAATACCTCCAAAGCGACTTCTGGTGCGTGCATGTGTACACCGTGCGATGCGATGGCGTAGTCCCAACGCCACTGAGCATGACGGATGTCTTGCAGAATGTCTTTCATTTCTGCTTCTGTTGCGCCCGCATCCCACGCCGCTCCAGCTTCAAAGTGAGCGGCAACAATTTGTTTCTCAGCCGTCAATTTCAGGTTGAGCACTTGCGCTTTTCGGCTTGAAACCACTTCTCTAAGTTGGTCTTTAGATTGAGTGTGGCAGTTTGCACAAGTGTCTTCGAATCGGTCAAAAGGGTTACCTACTTTATGGTCGGTATAGACAGTGCCGTCTTCTTTCGTCACTTTTGGCATGTGGCAATCAACACACACGACTTTGTTTTTACCATGGATACCATCACGCCACGTTTCATAGCCAGGGTGCTGAGCTTTGAGCATTGGCGCTTTTGACACTTTATGAGTCCAATCTTTAAAGCCGAGTGCATCATAGTACTCTTCCATATCATCGACTGTTGTGCCCATATCCCATGGGAACTTCACCGCTTTAGTTGGCCCTGTGAAGTAGTATTCAACATGACATTGAGCACAAACAGACGCTTGTTGATCCAAACGTGATTGCTGCTCAAAGGGTTTATCGATGGCGTTGAATGCACGCTCAACATAAGGTTTAGCAATGGCGAGAGCAGGTTCGCCTTTTTTAAACGCTTCGCTACGAGTGTCGTGACAATCGGCACAACCGATAGGATTGGCAATTTCAGAGCCTAAGCGAGCCCATTTACCCTCAAAGTAGCCGTCTTCGCCACGCTCGTCGATAACGCGGCCGACATCTGGGCTTTTACAGCTCCAACACGCCATGGGCATTGGCCCTGACTTTTCATCCGTCGGCGCGCCAGTACGTAGTGTTTGACGAACATCGTCAAGGGCATAGAAGTGGCCACGTGCCTTGTTATAGTCTTTGGCAAAGCCATAACCAGCCCACATGATAACCATATTAGGATCTTCCGCTAAGGCGTCTTCAATGTGTTGGCTTTCTTCGGTCGCTTTCCAAGATTGATACTGATCGGGATGGTTTTGCTCGTAAGCGTGGTTGCGAGGGTCGATCAGATCTTTATTTTCAGACGCTGCAAGACTGGCACCGCTCAATACTGAGCCTGCCATTAATACTATTGCCGCGGCGGATGTTGGTATCCAGTGCAATTTTTTCACAGTGCTATCTCCATAATTCCGTTTGTTATAAACAGCGTTGTGAACTGGCTATATCCAAATAAAGAATTGGAGAACTGAAATAAATTGTAATAAATAGAAATAAATAAAATAACTTAGTAACAAGCCTTCATTGCGTTAGATCAATTTTAGCTAGTGACCTAGTTCAAAGATAAATTCGTATACCCCTAAAGGGTTAGTGTTGGTTGGTTTTGATGGGAATAAATATCATTAACATCAATCGGTTAGGTTTTTAACCTTTCTGTTTATAAGGTGATTTAGATCGATTTTTGAGCATTAAGATCTACCTCCAAAGAGTCATAGGAGTACACTTATCTACATAGCGTTGTGGCTTTTCCAAAATAAGAATTGATCTCATTTGGTATTGTTTTTTCTCAATACTGAAGGGCATTAAATTTTTACCAGAAATACTTTTTTCCTCAGTGAAAGAGTTGTCTGGAATAAGGAAAGGATAATATGGGCAATATAAAGTTGGCCATAGTCATAATGCTAAAGTCTCTGCTTGCATTTTGCCTCTATGGTTATTCTCTTCATGCCGTTGCCGACACTTCAAGCTTGCAATCTGAAGGTGAAAGCGCACGCCATGAAGTCACGCTTATCCGTGACAAGGACTATAAATGTGTCCAATGTCATAAGGATTCTAAACAAACACTTCAAGGCTCACATGGTGAAGACGCGCACAAGATCTTGGGCCGTGAAGTCACCTGTACAGAGTGCCATAACAATATCGGCCCTGATCATCGAGAGGGAGCTTCTGTTGTCACCAAATATTCAAGTGCGCAGTCGCAACCGGGCACCGATAAGGTGTTCCTAGACCCGCAAGCCATTCTCAAAGCCAACAGCCAGTGTACCGATTGTCACCAACCCAAATACTTACGCGAAGACAGCTGGACGCATGATGTGCATGCAAAAAATCTGACTTGTTCAAACTGTCACGATGTACACGCAAGTAAAACCAAAGTGTTGGGCTTAGAGCGCAAAGCACGAATCAAGTTGTGTGTTGACTGTCATTCTGACTTCAATCAACTGAAGGAGGAGCAGTGATATGAGTTGTTCTAGACGAAACTTTTTAGCGGGCACAGGGGCGCTTATTTTCACCACTGGCGTTGCGGGAACAGCGGTACTGAATAGTCGTAAAACCTTGGCCAATGTTGAAGCCGAAGGCAACAAACTGTACGGCATGGTGCATGATGAGACGGCTTGCATTGGCTGTACTGCGTGTACCGATGCGTGTCGTGAAGTGAACAAAGTCCCCGAAGGCGTATCCCGGCTTGAGATCATCCGCAGTGAACCGCAAGGTGAGTTCCCTAATGTTGATTATCGTTTTACGCGTAAATCCTGTCAGCACTGTGAAAACCCACCTTGCGTTTATGTGTGTCCGACAGGGGCTGCGTATAAAGATGAAAAAACAGGCATTGTTGATGTTCACAAAGAGAAGTGTGTTGGCTGTGGCTACTGTTTGGCCGCTTGTCCCTATCAGGTTCGCTTCTTCAATCCTGAGGACCATTCCGCAGATAAGTGCAACTTCTGCCGCGATACCAATTTAGCTCAAGGCAAACTGCCGGCGTGTGTTGAATCTTGCCCGACTAAAGCGTTGATATTCGGTGATCTCAATGATCCGAAGAGCCAAATCAATCAAGTGCTGCAAACCGAAGTGGTGTACCGAGATAAAGCCCACTTAGGCACTAAGCCTAAATTGTACAAGGTGCCTCATCAAAAAGGGGAGATATCGTAATGAATGGATTTGAAAATGCTTTCCACTTTGACTCTTTAGTGTGGGACTGGATTATTGCCATCTATCTGTTCCTGGCTGGTATGTCGGCAGGCGCCGTGATGATCGGCATCTATTTACGCCGCAAAGTCATCGAAGGGGATCCTGCAAATAATGGCATCTTAAAGGCCGTTGCTTGGCTGGCACCGTTTGGCATTATCGTCGGTTTGCTGATCTTGGTTTTCCACTTAACTAAACCATTAGAGTTTTGGAAAATCATGATCTACTTTAATCTGACTTCGGTCATGTCAATGGGGGTAATACTATTCCAGGTGTACATGGCAGTATTGTTTGTCTGGATTGGCGTTCTGTTTCGCCATCAGATCATTCAGTTTTGTGAAGGTAAGTTACCAAGCGGTTTGCTTGATTTTGTTGATGGGCTGCTGCTTAAAGCTAAGAACATCAATAACCCGCTTGAGCTGACATTGGGTTTGCTTGCTCTCGTGCTGGCGGCGTATACCGGCTTCTTGCTTTCCGCATTAAAAACCTACCCTATGCTCAACAACCCAGTGCTACCGATCTTGTTCTTGTTCTCTAGCCTTTCTTCGGGTGCCGCTGCGTGTTTGCTGTTTGGTATTTTGGTATTCAAAGAGTCAGCTAGCAGTCCAAGTGTCTCCTGGGTGCATGGCTTCGAGCGTCCGGTTGTGCTGTTCGAGCTGTTTGTGCTGGTCACCTTTTTTACCGGGCTTATCTTTAGCGGGGGCCAGAATGAAGTGGCTGCGTGGAATGCTATTGGTGGCGGTTTCTGGTCGAACTGGTTCTGGATTGGTGTGGTGTTAGTCGGCATGCTGTTGCCACTAACGCTGAATGCGATTTCACCAAAAGAGGTTCGTCATAATGGTGGGTACATCTTTGTCGTAACAAGCTTGAGTTTGTTTGGTGTGTTAATGCTGCGCACATTCATTCTCTATGCTGGTCAAATGACGGTGGTGTAATGATGTTAGGAGAAGCGGGACTTTTTGCGCTTATCTTAGTCGCTGTCATGAGCAGTGTGAGCGTCATTGCGTTTGCATGGCAGCGATTGAGCGGCAACGATTCCGCTTTTTCTGTGACGGTGGTTTGTCGCCTAAATGCGTTGTTGGCAACGTTCAGTATAATGGTTCTGGCTTATCTGTTTTTGGCGGATCAGTTTCAGTTCGGCTACGTTGCTTCTCACTCAAATTCGGCACTGCCGACGGCTTTTAAGCTCGCCGCGGTATGGGGAGGCCATGAAGGCTCAATGCTATTTTTGGTGTTTACACTCTGCTTATGGGCAGGTCTTATCTCATTTCATCCGCAACATCGAAGTTCATATTATCAAAATGTACTTTGGGTCATGCTTGGCTTTAGTGCTGCATTTAGTTGGTTCACGGTATTCGCATCCAACCCCTTTCATTTTAATCCAGTATTTGTCACCGAGGGGAGAGATCTCAACCCTATGCTGCAAGACATTGGTTTGATCTTTCACCCCCCTTTGCTTTATCTCGGTTACATTGGTTTTTCCACGGTACTGGCTTTTGCACTCGCGGCGTTGTTAGAGCCAAAATTTCGCAGTGATTGGACTAAGGCCTGCCAATTATGGGCGGTGTCCGCTTGGTTGTTGCTGACCGTTGGGATTATGGTTGGCGCTTGGTGGGCATACAATGAGCTGGGTTGGGGAGGCTGGTGGTTTTGGGACCCTGTCGAAAGTGCTTCACTGCTGCCTTGGTTGACGGGGACGGCCTTGTTGCATACCTTGCTTGCCTCATCTCGTTCTCAGCAACTAAAAATGACGTCTTTGTCACTGGCCTTGGTGACTTTCTGCTTGAGTATCTTAGGAACCTTTATTGTTCGCTCGGGAGTCCTAACGTCGGTCCATGCGTTTGCGGTAGATCCAAGTAAAGGTCTCGCGCTACTGCTTATTCTCGCGGTGACTTTACTGCTCTCATTTACGCTGTTGTTAAAACAGGCAGAGCAGATACGTAGCAATACGATTCGTTCGATCGTGAGCCGCAGTTATCTGGTTTTAATTGCCTCAGGCCTGCTAGTGGTTGCTGGTGCCACTGTATTTCTCGGCACCTTTTACCCCATGCTCTATGAGCTTGTCGGGCTAGGGGCAATTTCGGTTGGTGCGCCCTATTTTAATACCTTGCTTGAGCCTCTGGCCATTCTTGCTCTGCTCGCTATGGGGCTGGTGCCTTTTATTAGGTGGCATAAAGGTAGTGAGAAGCCTAAGGGCGTTATCGTTGGTTGCTTTATTGTCTCGCTGTTTTGTGGAGTGGGGCTCTACAGGCTGCAGGTGACCAGCATCAACCTGTCGGTGGCGATGATATGGGGGCTTTCTAGCTGGGTCATGGTCACTCACTGCTGGCTTGCTTTTCGTATTCGCACGGTAACATTTATGGTATTCGCCCATGTTGGTCTAGCGATAATGTGCGTTGGAGCCGCAATGAATGCTGAGCATTCCTATGAGTTGAACCGAAAAATGGAGCCGGGTAGCCAAGTCTCAGTGCCAATGTCATCTGGCTCAGTGACAGCGTGGACAATTACTTACCACGACACAGTTTGGTATGTGGGAGCAAACTACACTGCGGAACAAGGGGTGATTGGCTTTGAGTCTGCGCAAGGCTCTGGGTTTATCGTCAAGCCTGAACGCCGCCATTATCCGGTGCGGGTGATGAATATGAGTGAGCCCGCTATCTATTCGAAGTGGCACGGTGACTACTACGTCACATTAGGGCCTAAAGTGGATAGCCGTTCGTACGCCGTCAAAATACAATACAAAGCTTACATCAGTTGGATCTGGTTGGGTGCGATTATCGCCATGCTCGGGGCGACGATTCCTTTATTAAGAGCTGTTCCAAATCCGTTAAAGAGAGTCACTCATGGCATTGTTTCGCAATCGTAAGATTTTGGTGTTTGTGCTTGCCTTAGCTGGGTTTATTGGTTTTCTAGTGGCAGGGTTGCAAGCCAATCAATTCGGCCCTCAACAGCAACCGATCGTGCGCCATTTTCCATCCATCCCTGTGACCTTGCTCAGTGGTGAGAAAAAAGAACAAGCGACGTTGGTGATGGAGCATGATTTTCAGCTGGTTAACGTGTGGGCATCTTGGTGTGGAGTGTGTAAAGCGGAGCACAGTTACCTTATTCAATTAGCTCAGCAAGGCGTGCCTATGATCGGTGTTAACTATCGTGACCATCAGTCTTCCGCGAACAACTATTTGGGTCAATATGGCAATCCATACCAGCATGTGTTGCTCGACCCGCAAGGTAAGTTAGGTATTGAACTCGGCGTCATTGGTACGCCAGAGACCTATCTTGTGACTCAGCAAGGCGAGATTGTTTATAAACATATAGGCATGTTGAGTCCCCGCGTTTGGCAAAAACACTTTGCCCACTATTTCCAACCTTCCACATAGGAAGAGGCTTATGCGCAACTTGTTGTTTTTGATCTGTCTGTTGACCTGCAGCGTTGCTGCTCAAGAGTCACAGTTGTTTGCGCCTGCTGATAATCGTGTTGCGGTGGAGGTCGAGTTGTTTGAGTTCTCGACCCTTGAGAAACAAAAAACGGCCATTGAGTTGGCGAAGTCTTTACGCTGCCCTCAGTGTCAAAATCAAAACTTAGTCGAGTCCAATTCTCCATTGGCGAAAGATCTACGCTTAATCGTTTTCAAGATGATTAATGATGGCAAAGATGAGCAACAAGTGGTGTCCT
>NZ_AEVT01000083.1 GCF_000189275.1 Vibrio sinaloensis DSM 21326
CTTTGTCGCCAACGTTAAGTTGGTTAAATTCGCTGTTGGCGGTGAATACCCAGTGACCGTTGGCATCGATGGTTAGTCTGCCATGGGTACCTGTGATTGAGTCTGGAGTGAAGGTGTTATCCGGATTATCGATATCAGTGCTGGTCAAAGTACCTGAAGTTGTAACAACTTTATCCGTTTCATTGAAAGCCACAGTTGCATTACTGACGGTGGCAGTATCGTTAGTGCCGTGAACAGTTATTGTGATTTGGTGAGGCGTACCATCAGCGGAGTGTACTGTGATCGTATCCGTTGTAGCTTCTCCGTTTGCTAATGCTTGAACGGTTGGATTGGCGTTATCCAGAACGTATGTCCAAGATCCGGACTCAGTCAGATGCAAGGTCCCCAAGCTTCCCAAAAGATCGGTATTTGAGAAATGGGCTTCACCAGTGTCTGTATCATGAATAGATAAACTTCCTGTCACGCGAGGGGAAAGGTCTTCATATATATCGCCAGTATCAGCACCAGACACAAGGGCATTATCGTTTTCCCCACCAATTGACATTTTTAGTACTTGTGGAGTTCCATCTACAGTATGGATGATAAATGATTCAGCAAGAGAAGTGCCGTTGGTTAATGCCTGAACTGCTGATTGAGAATTATCTACGATATACTGCCAGTGTCCTTGAGCGTTTATAGATAGTGAGCCAAATTGGCCATGTATAGTTTCTGGGACTAATACACTTTCACCATGGTCTGGGTCTAGAACATCCACTTTCCCGCTCGTTTTCAGAAAGCCGTGATTGTCCACATTGTGATCTTCTATGACATGACCGGAGAGCGTGCCAGTGATGACAGGTGAATCTTGTTTCCCCACTACAGGTACTTGGATAATCAGTTTAGTTCCATCGGTTAGATGTATTGTAAATGTGTCGGTACCTGGCTCTTGCTTTTGAAGCAGAATATAAGCTTGAGATTTTGGATCGAGAGTAAACTGATAACTGCCATTTTTATCTACGTGTAGCTGACCGTATGCACCTTGAATGGTTTCTTCCACATAAGACACTCTTTGCGGAAGTTTGGGTGTCGTAGTCGTAGGAGGTGTTTTTGTCGTTTGATTGTTACTCACGATATTGTTTAACGGCGACGTACTGGAAAGTGGAATTCGGTGAATAACCGGATGGCTATGAGAAGCAAGATGATGCGAAGGGGGAAGGGGCGTGTTCTCAATGTGCATAGAAGCATCTTCGAGTGTGGTCGCGCTGGCTGATGATAATTGAGTATTCTTTGAGGCAGATGATGCCTCTGTAGGCAGAATGGACTCCTCCATATTGTTTTGAAGGTTTGAAGCCTCATTCACTTGGGTTTCAGTATCACTTTCTAAATCTGCTGGTACCTGTGATGCTTTAACATTTAAAGACGGGAGAATGAGCATCAGGCTGCTAGGTAGCGGGATTTGAATCTTTAAACTAGAGAATAGTTTTACCCTCTTTTTCTTAGAATTTACTTGTTCTTTGTTTGTTTGGTTTGTAGGGGCTTTCTTACGATCGTTTGCTTTTTTTTCAGCTATTTTCTTTTCCATGAACCTGACCCAACTTTCTCGATATCCTATTGATTAAAGTACAAGAATTGCTGTTTTTCTACTTGAAGATAACATTTGCAAATTAGTGCCCCTTTTCAGAACGATTAGTAATAAAACTGTAAGTTGGAGAGGAGAAGTTTGCTCGGCATGATTGCTAAACCGAGCCTGTATAGAATCTTTATTATCAAAAGTTCAACGAGAACCACCACCCCCTCCCAAACAAGAACTCCACTTCAAACTTAAATCACCCATGCAGGAATTGGCATTTTTTCGGCAGATTTTGGCTAGTTATCCCTAACTGATTAATGAATTATTAACGGGTAATTCGATATTGGAACATTCTCAACCTTGTCGAAACTGCCATGGGTCGACAGCTTGAGAGCAACTGAAAAAGGAAGACTGATGCTAACAGGTTACTGGTCAATCGATGCGTTTATCATTGCCAATCTACTGCTGTGGATTGTGGTGTTCGCAGTCTATTTCAAGTATGAAAAGTCTGGCGAAGGCGTGCTCGAAAAAGTCTCCAAAGTATCAAAACCTTAAGGAGTCAACTATGAACACCAAAACGCTTGGTTATACGACGATGATCGTCTCCGCTGCTTTGATGGGCTGCGTCGGTCTTTTTGCTCGCAATATAAATACGAGTGGTGATGTTATTGCCTTTACTCGAATGATGGTCGGCGCGATCTGTATCTTGGCCATCCTTATCTATAACGGTAAAGCGAGTTTAATAAAAGCAACCAAACTGACCCCTGCCGTTATGGCGAGCGGGGCATGTTTAGGTTTGTGTCTTGCGGCTTATGTTTCTGCAACTAAATATACGACGCTCGCTAACGCGGTGTTTTTAATCTATACCGGGCCGGTATTCTCAACGATTTTGGCTGCGGTATTTCTTAAAGAAAAAATCTCCAAGCTAACAGCGGGGCTGTTAACGGCGGTTTTCATTGGCTGTCTGTTTATTATCGGCATTATCAGCCACACACCCGAAGGCGGCTTAACGGTATCGCTTTCTTTCTCTAAAGAGAACTTCTTGGGGGATATGCTCGGCTTAGCGTCTGGTATTGGTTATGGTTTGTATCTATTTTTGAGTCGCTACCGCACAGATGTAGGCTCAGATACGCGTTCGTTCTTTAACTTTTCATTTGGTGCCATCGCCATTGCGATTTTCTTCATATTCAATCCGCCGTCGCTGGCTGAAATGGATAGCAGCTCTTGGATTTGGCTAATCTCTATGGGCTTCTTTATTGGCTTTGGCGCGCTGTCACTGCTCACTATCGCGGCTAAGCATCTTAAAGCGGCAGAGCTTGCCTGTGTCTCTTACTTAGAAACCGTTGTAGGAGCAGGGATCGGTATCATGATGTTTGGAGAGAGTCTCACTGCGCTTCAAACCCTAGGTGGAATATTGGTGATTGGTGGCGGCATGGGTGAGATTGTCTTTACGATGAATAAACGTAGACAAGCCAAAGCGGCTAGTACTGCGGCACAAGCTAATCAATAACGCTTCACCAAGACAAGGACGCTGTTATGAACACGACGCTCAATTGGATCTTACTTCTCGTTACTGTTGCTGTCATGGTAGGGTTAGCCGTTTACAGCAACAAGATAATGAAGTCAGATGAAGGTGAGGGCGGTTTTCTACTTGCTGCCAATTGTCTTGGTCCCTTTACTGGCGCAGCAACTATTGTTGCGACGGGCTTCTCTGGGTGGGGCTTTATGGGCTCCCCCGGTGTGGCCTATAAGTATGGCGCAATTGAATTGCTCGGCAATTTCTTCTTTGCGCCTGCTATGGTCTTAGCGGTTATCTTCTGCGCTCGTTTTTTGCACCAGAAAGCCCAAGCGATGGGCAGCCTAACCATACCGGAATACATTGCCAAAAATCACCAAGGGCCTGATTCCGTTAAGCGCCTTACTCAGGCTGTCGCGGCTCTGATCACCATTGTGCTTTTATTGGTATTTTTAATCGGTCAGGTAAAGGCACTCGGTTTACTTGCTGGGCAATGGCTCGGCATCTCACCGACCATGGCGTCGTTGATCATGGTTGGGATCATCATTCTCTATACTTCTATCGGTGGGCTCGCGGCGGTCGCATTTACTGATACAGTAATGGTTATCGGCATGTGTGTCTCTGCCGCCATCATTGCGATGACCGTTTTTACCGATATATCACCTAGTGAGCTTGTTGATGCTCTGCATACGATAGATCCATCATTGGTTGAGCCAGACAACTCCGGTCCTTATGGTGCGAGTACATGGCATGTCTTTTTGGTGCTTCCGTACGCATTTATATACGCTACCACCTTACCTTATATGTCGGTGAGATTTATGGCTTTGGCAAAAAACACCAAACTTCATTTGATGGCGGCTTACATGACACCCATGGCGTGCCTGTTGAGCTTAGTGCCACTCGCGGGTCTGTATGTTCGCGTGAAAGTCCCGGGTCTAGAGAATGCCGATAACGCCATGCCTGTTTTTCTGACCACCTTTTTAACGCCAACCACTTCCGCCGTCATTACTTTGTTTATTCTGTTTGCGATGAAATCAACGGCGAACTCTGTACTCCATGCCATCGCTGGCTCTGTGTCGCATGATTTGCGCCAAGCCATTTGGCCAAAATGCAGAATGTCAGAAACTCAACTGCTGATATTTAATCGATTAGCGGTATGGGGACTGGGTTTGGTTGGCTTTGTCGGTATGTTGTATGCGCCACCGTTTATGCTCTCAATGCTGGCAATCTTGGGCTCTGGGACGCTTATGGCGACATTGGTTGCCCCGATGATGTTGAGCCGCTTTATCGAAGGAAACATCTACGCTGCGCTGTTTTCTATGCTGATAGGTTTTGGCTCAGGTAGCGTGCTGTTTTTGATGTTTGATATGGGATGGGTTGAAGCGCCAATCTATGCCACCGTTATCTCCAGCTTCAGCTATGTTGTCATTGCTAAAGTGTACGCAGCGCAAACCGACGCTCAGTTCTGGGTTTCAAACAACTGATCTTCCCGTAACTTAAAAACCAGAGGCCAGTGCATGCAAATAGTCGATTTCATTGCACTGTCTCTGTACCTGCCCTTCAATAGATGACGAGCTCATGATCTCTTTTCTCATATCAATATGATCATTGCGGTATTTTTTGGGTGTGACTCGCAGTAAGTTCTTAAACTTCGCATTGAAATTTGATAAAGATGAAAACCCGACTTCAGCACTTATCGTCGCAATGCTCCAGTCGGTAGAAACTAAATATCGAGCAGCTTGTCGTACTCTTTGTTCGATTAAATATTGCTTAAAGGTGATGCCTTTATTTGAATGAAAGAAGCGAGAGAATGTGCTTTCAGCCATATGAACTTGCTGAGAAACTTGTGCGACTGATAAAGGCTCAGATAAATTGTCTTCGATATATTCAAGAGCGACTTGTAATCTATCTTCTGTTTTCTTAACACTATTAATTTCTAAGTAGTCTTCTAATAGTCTAATTTTATTTTTATCTTTTGAGAGCGTATTTAATAAATCTAAAAAATAAATGACGTGAATAAAATCAAACTTGTTTTCCATTTGATCCATCTTGTCTCTTACTTCACAAACGACACTGCCAGTAAACAACGAGCCCCACTTGGCCTCTTCTAGCATCTCTCTCACAGCCTGAAATTGAACACTATCGACAAAGGTTTGGCCAAGCGAATGCAAGCGGAAGTGCAATATGTTGTAGCCCTGCTTGATGGCTTCTTTTGAACAGGCTTCGACAGTTAAACGAAAAGGGTTAAAGGGGGCGAGTAGAACAGCGTCTGTTTTACTCAGTTGGTATTCCTTATTGGCAAGATGCAGCGTACAACCATCGATGTTAGGTTGTATCAAGATATAGTCAGCACCAAAGATCATATGTTGTGACTCTTCCACTTTCTGTAAGTCAAATAAGTGAAACTCTGAGTTTTTCGCCATTATTTTTTGATTCATAGTCAATCGCTCCATGACAAAGAGATGTTCTACATTTGCACTAGCCCTGTTTAGCTTCAAGCAAAAAAACTGGAAACGTGATTAAAGTCTTCATTAGTAGATAGTGATATTTTTAATTTTTGACCTGTGCCAATTCAGGTCACGTACTACTTTTTAGTTCTGCATAATATCCATGCTTTTTGGATAATTATCCAATTAAATAATTAATATAAACAAAGCAGAAATTCGCCACTCTTCAGCATTATTTGGCTATTCTCTGTTTAATATTTATTTAAAAAATAACCTCATAGACAGAAAATAAATAATCCATCCAAGATTATATTCGCTCTATATTTATTTAATCCAAACTTGTGCCTGAGGGAACTTGCTATGAGTGTTTCGAATGATCTATATCCAAATGCTTCTCTACCTTTAGAAAGAAAAGATTCTGGTGTGCCAATTGTGCGCCCGGGATTGCACGTTGAGTCATACAATGATTTTGACCCACTAAAACACGTGATTGTCGGTATTGCTGACAACCAACATATCCCTGAAGCTTGCCCTGCGAGTAATGAAAAAATCCCTGCAGATTCTCCAATGCGTGGCAGCAAGCCGGGGCGCCGTACTCAAGAGAGCATCGACCGCGCCAACGAATGCTTGAATGGCTTTGCAAAAACGTTGGAAGACCGCGGCATCATCGTGGACCGCCCAGGAGCTGTAGACTGGCACCAGCGCATTACAACGCCAGATTTTAGCATCAGCTCAGGTTTTGGGGTTATGCCTCCTCGAGACTGCTTGCTGACTATGGGTAAAAGCATCCTGATGGCGCCAATGAGCTTTAGAAGTCGTTACTTTGAGTATTTGGCTTATGTGGACTTGCTGCGTGAATACTTTGAATCAGACCCTGAATGTTTGATTGAGCAAGCTCCTCGCCCGCGTTTGTCTGACGACAGCTTCCGCATGGATTACGTTGCTGCCTACGAGACGTTAACTGACGAAGAGACCATGGCCCGCTCACTGCGAAAAGAGTACAGCACCAAAGAGACTGACATCCTATTTGATGCTGCTGACGTTATGCGTTTGGGTAAAGACATTTTCGTTCAGCATGGCCTAACAACCAACTTGGCAGGTATCCGTTGGATTAAACGCAAATACGAACCACAAGGCTACCGTGTTCATACACTGAGCTTTGAAGATAACCATCCAATTCACATTGACGCGACTTTCTGTCCATTGCGTCCTGGATTGATGCTATTGAACCCTCATCGTCCTCTATTTAAAGGACAACGAGACATTTTCGAGAAGAACGGTTGGGAAATCGTAGAAGCGGTTGCACCAGCATGGGATACGCCACCTCCATTGTGTTACTCAAGCACATGGCTATCAATGAATACTCTGATTCTTGACCATAAAACGGTGTGTGTTGAAGCTTCAGAAACGGGCCAAATGGAACAATTCGATAAACTTGGCTTTGAAGTTGTCCCAGTCGATCTGCGTGACGCTTACGCCTTTGGTGGCGGTCTACACTGCGCGACAGCAGACGTATGGCGTGAAGGCACCTGCGAAGACTACTTCTCTAACCAATTCTTTGGCGCTCACAGTATCGAGCACTGGGAATACTAAGACTATTGGTCTCCTTTTGGGTGGCACTTTCGCCACCCTTTTTTGCTTTTAGGGAGGGTACAACAAAAGACCTGGTTTCTTTCTACGTGGGTTCATAAAAAAGTCTTACTATAATGATAGATTAGTGAATTACGGTAATGGAAGTAGGTATGTAGGCGTGGTCAAATTGGGAGTGCTGGGTATTCTGGCGATAACGGGTTCGTGCAACGCGACAGCGGCAGCCACGGTCACGGCTGTGGTAGGAGAATATGAGCCATTCACGTCTCCAGACCCTAATGGCCCAAAGGTTACAGAAGAATTAGTGATAGCGGCCTACGGCGCCGTGGGACACGATGTGATTATCTCGCGTGCCCCTTGGAAGCGCTGCTATGAGTTAGTCAAATCCGGCAAATTTGATATCACCTTTCCCTATTCGTATTCAGAGCTGCGTGCGCAAGAGGTTACCTTTTCTGCGCCATTTATGGCTTCGCAGGAAGTCATGTTCCACAGTAAAAAGGTTAATTTTGACTGGTCGGGTAGAGTAGATGAGCTTGCCCAGTATAAATTAGCCGGCATATTGGGCTACCGCCACCTCGATGTATATCAAGGTGCGGAACTTAATTACCAATTGGCAAAAGACTACCACGATGCATTTTTATTGCTGTTCAAAGGCCGGGTCGATGCCGTGCCGTTAAACCCGATTGTCGGGGAGTATTTTTTGCAAAGTGAGTACCCTGATCAACAAGCGCAAATCACTTATCATTCTATTCCATTCTCAAGGCGTGATTGGCATGTACTAAGTACCGATAACGGTAATGACTATGTGCGTTTGTTTGACTTGGGAATGGCGCGGATCAAACGGTCAGGTTTATTCAACACCATTATCAATCAATACAAATAGAGGCGATCTACTCCAGTAAAATAGCTCGCTTTGCTGTTTTGAATAGTGAGGTTATTTGTCGGCTTGGTGCCTGACGTATTGCTGCTTACCCGCTTTTTTCGCTTTGTACATGGCCGCATCCGCAAGTTGGATGAGTTCGTCAATGGTTTGCGCATCGGTAGGGAAACAGACGCTACCGATACTGGCAGAAAGTGAGGCACCATAAATGCTGTCTAAAGGTGAGGTAAGAACCTGCATAATCTCGTCGCACAAGACGGTGAGTTGTTGGTCACAACAGGTGCCTTTGAGCAATAAGATAAATTCGTCACCGCCATAGCGGGCCAGTTGCGCTTGTTCGCCCAGTAGCCGATTGATTTTTTCAGCGATCTCAACCAGTAGTAAATCACCCACACTATGGCCATACTTGTCGTTTACCGCTTTAAATCCATCGAGGTCGATGTACAGCAAGGTAAAGCGATTCTCTTGGTTACTGTCGAGATCGATCAGCTCTTGAATCGATTTGTTGATGCCGCGACGATTGATCAGTTGAGTGAGTGGGTCGGTTAAAGCCAACTTCTCTAAGCTTAACTCTTGCAGCTTTCTTTCATTAATATTGTGCTGGTGGAGTAGCAGTACTTTTTCGTTGTCTGTGTTTAAAGAGGCTTTTACGTTTAAGCGATACCATTGATCGCCAAGTTTAGTGCGGAACTGAACGTCACCTTCATACTCATTTTTCTTGTCAATTGTCGAGAGCATTTTGCCCAGCTCGTGGGTATCGACAAACAGTTGACCTAAAGCCGGCACGTGATCGCCATGCTCTTTATGAAAAGACGGGTTGCCACTTAAAAACTCGCCACTGATACTAAAGGTGGAAATGATAACGCTATCAATGAAGTAGCCATTTTCGGGTTTATCATCAATGCTGACCGCTTCAACTAACATGGCTTGGCGGCCATCGTCGAGCGTGATGCCAGACAGATAGCAAAGGGCGCTGACTTCGCGATCATTCGGTGTGAAATGCCAGTTTTCTTTGAATACTTGGCCTTGCTCAAATGCGGTTTGATAATCCAAAAGCGCTTGCTTGACGGCATCGGAAGCACCTTGTCGAAAATCTCGCTGTTTCAATGCGTCAACATCTGGGCTTGACCAAAATTTCAAACCGGCATTATTGGCCCATACGATACAAAAATTGTCGATATCGTATATCCAGACAGCGGTGTGTAATTTATCCAAATTGACCAGCTTCATTAACTACCAGCTTTAAATCTAAATGTGTACAACATGTTCATTCCATTCCTAAACGACGGAGGTTTTTGTTTGTCCGCTGATTAATAGCGCGTTCAAGTCTGCCGATTCCATAGGCTTTGCAAAGTAATAGCCTTGGAAGCATAAACATCCCATTTCTATCAATTTTTGTTTTTGTGCCTGCGTTTCAAGACCTTCAGCGACCACGGTCATCTTGTGGTTGCGGGCGATGTCGATGATGTTGTTTACCATCCGCTCCGATGACGAATCATCTGGCAAGCCATCGATGAATGATTTGTCGATTTTTAGCTCGGACAAGGGCAGTTGGCTCAACGAACTGAGTGATGAGTATCCAGTACCAAAGTCATCAAGAGACAGCCTAAACCCTTCCTCAACGAGCTCATTACACATGGCATTAACCTGCTGCATATCTTCAATAAAGACGCTTTCTGTGATCTCAAGAATCACATCTTTCGGACTCATATCGTTTAATGTTAGTTCTTTCCGCAGCGCCTGTTTGATTTGTGAGTCCATTAACTGTTGAACCGATACATTGATCGACAAAGAGTAGCGAGTTGAGGTTGATTGGTGAAGGTGGGCGGTTTCGCGAATGGCTTTTTGCATGATCAGCTCGCCAAGGTCGCTCATCAAACCTGACTGCTCAGCCACGGAAACGAACAGATCAGGAGGAATGTAACCCAGTTCTTCATCTATCCAACGCGCCAACGCTTCGACACCGCATAAGCTGCCATCAGCACGAAACTGGGGTTGGAAGACGACGAAAATCTCACGGTTTTTTATCGCTTTTTTCAGTTTGAATTCAACGTTCAAACGCTTTAAATGCTGCTCTTGGAACTGGGCATTAACAAAACTGACCGTGTTCTTGGATTTTTTTGCCTCTGTCATTGCGACGCCGAGCGACCATGTCATCTCATCGAATTCAGTTTGCAACTTAGCGGTGTTGGTCGCCGCGATGCTGGCAGTGAGCAAAATGGTGGAATCATCGATTAAAAACGGTTTGGCAATCGACTGGAGTACGCGGTGACAAATGACTTCGGTTTCCGATTCTGACGCGCAAGGGAACATAATAAAGAACTCATCCCCGAACCCTCTTGCTACCATGCCATTTTTGCCAATCAGCGCCTTAAGTCTTTCTGAAATAGCAATCAGTACTTGATCGCCATACTTCTGTCCATAGAGCTCGTTGATACTCTTCATTCGATCAATGTTGATAAAGGCTATGGACTGGGGGTTGTTGGCAAGGCGTTGGACTTCTTTACGCAGTTTGTTTTTGTTGGCTAATCCCGTCAGAGGATCGTGAAAAGCCTGATGACTCAATTCGAGGTATTTGGACTTTTCTCTCTGATAGATGTAACGAGCAGAGCCCAACAGCAAAAAACAACTGATAAAGAAGAAGCTGGTTGGCACCATGATGTCTTGGAGAAACTGATGGTGTATCTGGCTTGTCGGTATGCGAGAC
Organism: Vibrio sinaloensis DSM 21326; assembly: GCF_000189275.1. Lineage (GTDB taxonomy): Bacteria > Pseudomonadota > Gammaproteobacteria > Enterobacterales > Vibrionaceae > Vibrio > Vibrio sinaloensis. The sequence continues at coordinate 10,690 of NZ_AEVT01000083.1, forward strand.
ATAAACCAAAGGTGGAAGTATTCGTCGTACTTAAGTTCAATGGAGTAACGCTCGTCGTCAATATTTAAATAGCCAGAATGTTCGAAGTTGATGTTTTTAGAGTGTAATTGGTCAAATGAGTTCAACATGGTGTTGAGCCACTCATCTGTGATTGCGGTCGCGTAAGCCATTTCGTTGTTGAAAAACTCGCTACTGTACTGGAAATAGCGATCAGCTCGAATAATGTCGATTCGGTGATAATCGGGTAAGTTGGCTTGGAAGGTTGGATTATTGACCCTGACTCCAGCGGTCATTACGGCTTTCAAACGGTTGTCCGGTAGACGAATCGGGACTCGCAGCGCCATCGCGATCTCATGGTGGCGCAAAAAATTGAGCAAGTAAGTACGCCCAATGACCAGTCTGTTTGCATCTAGCGTTTGAATGAACGAGTCGCGGCTTTCTTCCTGCTGCTTAAGGTTGGGTAAGGAATCAAGCGGCAGGTTGGAGGATACCTCGAGCAAATCCCCCTGCGGGTTCGCCAGACCAAGGCCGACGAAGGCTGAGTGTGTCGCGCGTACTTTGTCTAATATTGGCGCGTGCTGTGGGGCATCTGGCAATGGCTTATCACGAGTCAGTTGCTCACCTAGTAGCAGTAACAAGGCTTCCTGGCTTTTGAGAAACATATGGGTGTTGGCAGAAAGCTGGTTGACTTCATGTTTCTGTAAGTTCTTGAATTGCTGGTGGGTTCTGTGCCAAACAGACGACAGGTACCCAGAAAACACGATGGAGCTGACCAGCATGGTCGCAATGAATATAAGCGCTAATTTGTTTCTAAATAGAATCATGAGAATACTTCTAAGAATTATCTCTAGCCGTTGAGAACTGACGGGTTTCTCTACCCATACTCAACTAAAGTAGTAACTGTCTTTGTTGATAAAGATGAAGATATACGTAATTAGAGGCATACGCGAGCATAGAATTGATTTTTGTGAGGTTATTTTATAAAAGCGCGCGCATAATCGAAGGTCGGTGGGGAAGGCTGGAATTAATCGCTTCTGTTCGGCATTGAAGTTAATGGGAACGGCTAACTTCTCCTTGATATCACAATGATTTTTAGATACTTATGAGCCTAGGTGCAAACTAATGAGTTCGCATTTCGCGGGCATATTCTCTTACTTGATGTTTGCTGCAACTGTTAAGGCTATTGAATAAAAGGGGTTTAAAAGGACTTAAATGACAACTTTTCGAGAAATGGTGGCGTCGGACTACCAACAAGTATCTGGCTTATGGACAGAAACCGATCATATGGTTCTGCGTGAGGCTGATTCAGAGCAAAACATCACTCACTATTTAACACGTAACGCAGGGTTGAGTTTTGTGGCGATTCAGAATGACGTGGTGGTTGGTGCAGTTTTAGTCGGCACCGATGGGCGCCGTGGCTACTTGCAGCACCTAGCGGTGAGTGAACGCTGCCAAGGTCAGGGTATTGGTAAACAGTTGGTTGGTCTAGCTGTTGATGCGTTGGAGTCGCAAGGCATCGCTAAAACGCATTTGTTCGTGGTGAACGAGAACCACAGTGCTCAGCAGTTTTATCAAAAGCTTGGTTGGTTCCCGCGTGACGAAGTAAGAATGTTCTCTTTCAACGCTTCAGACAATCTCGCAATCTAGTGGTTTAGGTCAATAACTGACGAAGAATCGTTAGATTAACAAATCTTAATCTCGCCTCAATTCGGGCTTAATCCCCCTTTGGTTACTCTGGGTTGATAACAATTAACCTAAGAGGACAAAAGGTGAACATATTAGGATATCTACAAAAAATCGGTAAGGCGCTGATGGTGCCTATCGCCGTGCTTCCTGCTGGTGGCTTAATGCTGGGTTTAGGTTATGCCATAGACCCAGCAGGGTGGGGAGCGAACAATGCGATTGCCAGTATTTTAGTCAATGGTGGCAAGGGCATTATGGATAATCAGGCTTGGCTTTTTGCCGTCGGCGTCGCTTATGGTTTAGCCAAAGACAATAACGGTGCCGCCGCGCTGTCGGGGCTACTAGGGTTACTGATCATTGAAATGATCGTGGGTAATGTCGCGGTGATCTCCCAAATAACGGGGGTGCCCGTTGAGCAAATGTCGAGCTCAGAAATTATTGCCTCAAAAGCTGCGGTCAGTGCCTTCACCGGGATCATGATGGGGATAGTGGCAGCGGCGCTCTATAATCGCTTTCATAACATCAAGTTACCCGCAGCACTTGGTTTCTTCGGTGGTCGCCGCTTTGTTCCTATTATTACCTCTCTTGCGGCGATCTCAATCAGTCTAGTCATGGTTTACGTGTGGCCTGTCGTTTATGGTGCTTTGGTGGATTTCGGTATCGCGATTTCAGAGCTTGGTGCCACTGGTGCAGGTCTATATGGTTTCTTTAACCGTTTGTTGATCCCAATCGGTCTGCATCATGCATTGAACCAAGTGTTTATCTTTGACTTAGTGGGTATTAATGACATCAGCAAATTCTGGTCGGGCACAGGTGAATTGGGTGTGACGGGTATCTATCAAGGCGGTTTCTTCCCGTTTATGGGTTACGGTCTCCCTGCTGCATGTCTTGCGATGTACCACTGTGCTAAGCCTGAGAACAAGAAAAAGGTCGGTGGTATTCTTGGCGCTTCCGCGCTGACTGCGATTTTAACTGGGGTCACTGAACCCATTGAATTCGCGTTTATGTTTGTGGCTCCCGTTTTGTATGTCATTCATGCTTTGCTGGCGGCGCTGTCACTATATATTGCCGCGAGTATGCAGTGGATTGCAGGGTTCACCTTCAGCGGCGGTTTGATTGACTTTGTGTTGTCGTTCAACTTACCGCTGGCAAACAAGCCGTATATGTTGATCCTACAAGGCTTGTGTTTTGGCGCGATTTATTACTTTGTGTTCCGTTTCGCTATCTTGAAATTTGACCTCAAAACACCGGGCAGAGAAGATGCGCAAGCCGAGCAGGGCACCTTAGTGGGGAGCCACGAGAAAGCAGCGCAGTATGTAAAGTTGCTAGGCGGTCATAGTAACTTCATCTCTATAGATTCGTGCATTACGCGATTACGTTTAACGCTGAACGATACGTCGATTGTAGATGAAGCGGCGCTCAAATCGATTGGTGCACTTGGTGTGGTCAAAATGGGTAACAACAACCTGCAAGTTATCGTTGGGACAGAAGCCGAAGAGATTGCCCAAGCCATGAAAGAACTTGGTCCGACAAGCGCTGAGCCACAAACAGCCACGTCGAGTTAATCAGACACTGACTGAAACAGCAAAGCCGAGTCGATTGCTCGGCTTTGTTGATCATTCTTCAATGGGGGAGTGGAAACTCTCAGGTTTTAATGCCACCAAAGAGCAACCAACGCTTTGCAAAATGTTCTCGGCAGTATTGCCAATCACAACACCGGGGATACCTGTTCTTGCTAACGTCCCCATCACTAGCACATCGATTTCATTTTCATCGACGCAGTTTGGGATCTCTTCATCGGCTGTGCCATGGAGGTGATGTAAAACGATGTCCCCTTCAATCGTCGACTCGTGAATGAGGCTTTGCAAGGCTTCAATATGCTGCTGCTTGGCGTGCTCGATTTGTTGCTCGAGCTCTTGCTCAGAGACTCGAATCCAAACATGATCTTTGAGGTAATGTTCAAGTTGGTACTCCCAGCAAGAGACCACGTGCAGCCGGCTGTCACAGCTATCGGCAATGCTACGTGCCAGTTGGAGTAAGCGGATAGACAGAATACGTTCTTCATCGGTTGTCGCATTGGGGTTGACGGCTACGGCGACTCGCTGTTTGATACGCGGTTTTTCAGAGGGGCGGTTTAACCAAACGGGGCAAGGGCACTTACGCAGCAGGTTCATATCGACGGCACGCAAGCCACGCGTTTTGGATTGGTAACCTTCGGCGTCTTTCACTACTAAATCGATCTGCTTATCAAGAACGTATTTGATGGCCTGGACTGCAGGTTTGTCGGCCGCCAAGAGCTTAATGGGGAAGGTCATGTCTTCCTCTGTCATATTATGCTCGCCGAGGCTTTCTTCGATGCTGGTTTGTAACGTCTCCAGTAGCCATTGTTCATACTGAACTTCATAGTTTCGCATGTCATCGGGCAAGCGAGGGCAGACAAGTAAACCAGTGAGTGAAGCCTTATTACTCCAAGCCAGCCGTATTGATTGTCCGAGAGATTCTCGGGTGTCCGACGTTCCCTGACTTAAGAAAAGGATCTTTTTGAACTTTGGCATATCCACCTCCTTGTTGATTAAAGTCTTAATGCAAGAAGGGGAAATTTCCACTCAATATAGGAATCCTTACAAAATTTGTGGAAAATATGCCGCTTTGTTGATTTGGATTAACCAAAATAGAGTCTGGCTCGAAGTCCCGGCTGGTTATCTTTGAAGATTAGCCGACCTCCATGACGATGTATCACGGCATCGACTAAAGATAAACCAAGGCCATTGCCATGCTCACTTCGGCTTTTGTCTGCTCGGTACATTGGGCGGCACACATGCGGCTTATCCTCATCAGCGATACCGATACCGCTGTCGGCAACGACAACACCAAGAGGATCAACGACGACCTCTATATGCCCGTTGTCTGGGGTGTACTTAACCGCATTTTCGACCAAATTGAAGAGCGCTCTAAACAGTAGTGATGGATCGCCTTGGACATGGCAAGGACCATCTTGGCGAAAGAGCAATGAGAGAGCCTTTTGTTCAGCCAGTGGCGAAATGAACTCAATCGCATCTTGGCTTAGTTTGGTTAAATTGACTTGCTCCGAGTTTAGGCTGGTTTGACCGCTATTAATTTTGGCTATTTCTAGCATGCTATTAAATAACGAGAGAATGAGCTCAAGTTCGTCGTGGCATGCGGAAAATTGCGCGTGCTGTTTGTCTGTGAGTTCGTCGCACGAGAGCATATCTTCAAGCCTTAATTTTAGCCGGGCCATTGGCGTACGCATATCGTGCGCCATGCCAACGGTGAGTGACTTTAGTGTTTGCTCATTTTTCGCCATTTGTTCAATCATATAGTTGAGGTGAATGGCGAGAATATCGAACTCGTCATCTTGGGCTGAAACAGCCAGTTTGACATTGCGCTCACCACAAAGCACTCGATTCATGGCTCGATTCACGTTTTCAAGTCGACGCAGAATCAACACAGTAAAAAACAATGCGGCGACCAGCATCACGGCGATGGGCAGCACGATGCTAGAGAGCACGATAGGTATTAACGATTTACGATAAGCTTCAACGACTTGTGGATTGACACCGATTTCCAGTTTGACGTTGTCGCTGAGCGAAATATTGGTTTTGTCGTTGGGCAGAGTACTGATCGGGTAGTATTGAGTGGCAAAGGGAGAGTCGATATGCTCAATCAATCGATAATAGAAAGGTGTGTTGGAAGTTTGCTTTACCAAGAGTAACTTTTCGACTTCTTGACGGCTTTGCTGAGCCAAATAGCTGAACTCCATAATCTCATCATTGAGCTGTTTGGTGAGCTGCTGACGATGGAAGGTATCTGAATCGAGGTATACTTGACGCACGACCATAATGTTGATGACCGCAATGACGACAAATAAACCGACCAGCGTTTTAAAAACGGAAGAGCGGGTAAGCGTGTAATCATCGACGAAGGACATAACCCGCCCCTCTCACGGTATGAAGCAGATTTTGACAGCCCGCCTCTTCTAGTTTGCGTCGAAGGTTTGCCACGTGAACATCGATCACATTGGTTTTAGGGTCAAAGTGGTAACTCCAGATGCTTTCAAACAAGCGCATTCTGGAAACGACTTGTTCATGGTGCTCAACAAAGTGCTGAATTAACTGAAATTCTTTAGGCTGAAGTTGTAGCTCTATATCGTGGCAGGTGACTTTATGCGCCCGTAAATCCACCGTTAAGCAGTCGTAACTGAGTGACGTTTGTGGGCGGCCTTGGCGTTGAGTGCGATTAATTATGATATCGACTCGCGCGATAAGTTCGGCCAGAGCGAAAGGCTTGATCAAGTAGTCATCACTACCAGCTTGCAGACCGTCGACGCGATCTTCGACGCTGTCCATGGCGCTGAGAATCAAAACAGGCAATTGCTCAATAGTGGCCTTGATTGCCGACAAGATTTTCATGCCATCTAGATAAGGCAGCATACGGTCGAGAATCACCAGATCATATTCGCCACTTAAGGCCATCATAAGTCCGCTATTGCCGTCTTCTGCTTGGTCTACGGTGTACCCATGCTGTTGTAAGCCTTTGGCGATAAACTCACGCGTTGTGCTGTCGTCTTCGATGATCAGTAGTTTCACAGTGACTCCTTGTTTGTGCGCCTCTTATCATATCTCATTCACGCATAAGTGGGATGGATAAAAAGAAGGCTCGCGTGACTAATGCGAGCCATGACGACCTAGGGGGTAAGCCGAAAAATCTTTAGATATTAGAGGCTTTGATTATCTTCCCTCTGTCATTCAGCGAGCATTTGTGAAACATTAAGATTTGTTAATCTTCAACGAATTCAAAGGAGTGAGTATGACGCTGGAGTGGGTTTCTGTAAGGCTTCAAGAATTCGAGTTACTTTTCGACTGCGTAAAACAAGGGTTGTATGCCCATGTTAAACCTGTGTTCGGTTGGAATGATGAGTTTCAACGTGAAAGGTTAAAAAATGAGTATGAATTCTCTTGGTTTCATTGGATTTTACGCGATGGAGAAAAAGTCGGTGTAGTCTGTTTTAAGCCATATGACAACGCAATTCATCTCCACTTATTGGTAATACAGGCTGAGCATCAAGGGCTGGGTATTGGTAGGAAAGTGATGAAGCAACTGCATCAGAAGGTGATTGATGAGAAACGCACGGCATTAACCTTGTCGAGTTTTATCGGCAATACGCGCGCCATTGCGTTGTATCAAGACTTGGGCTACCAAATTGTGGAGCGCGAGGACCATTTTGTGTCGATGAAGCGGACATTTTCGGCCCAATAGTAAAAAAGCCGCTCTAGGCGGCTTTTCTTTAATTGGCAATATTCATGGTCAAATTCAGGTCTAGCGACAGTTTGGATAACTTGTCTTTCAGGATGCGACGCGTTTTCTCCAATTCCGCTACATGGACCTGCTTACCTTTTGCATGCACTTCTAAGTTAACGCGTAGCTCTCGGCCCACTTTGGTGACACCAGCTACCTGCAATTGCTGGCTAACTTGTTTATCAAGCGCAGAGACTTCTTGGTCAACGGCCGTTACGATCTCATCGCTTGGCTTCATCATAAGCAGTTCTCGCATTGCCTCTTTGAGCATATCGAACGGTACTTTGATGAAGTAGAAAGACATTAAGATCATCATCATAGGGTCTGCGTACACTGCATACTCAGCATAAGGGGAAATTGAAACTAACCAAGCCGCGATAAAACCAAGTGTAACCGCAACGCTGAGTAAGGTATCCATTTGCCATTGTGTTGCTTCGGCTTCAATAAGGCCTGATGAAAAACGCTTTGATTTGTTTGCGATGTACCACCAGCCGTAACCACAACCGATGACGTTGACCACACCAAAGAGTGTTGCAATAGAGGCGTCTACTTCTCGCCCGCCAGAAAACATGGCTTGTACTGCCGAGTAGAGCGAATAGCTGACCACCAGAAGGATAACGCTGCCTTTTATCGCAATCACTACGGGTTCAAGAATCGCTTTACCGAAGGGAAATTCAGTTTTAGATGGGCGCTCAATATAGCGAGAAACCGCCAGCGACAATAAAGTTAACAGTAAGCTGACTAAAGAATAAACACCGTCAAAAACGATAACCAGTGAGCCAACAAGCAAACCAAGAATCAGACCGCCACCCGCAAAGCCAGACGCTAAAAGGGCTGAGAAAGTCAGAATTCGTTTTTCGTTTAAGCTTGTCCTAGCACACATACCGTAATCTCGATGGGAAACACACTTATAGTCTTCTCAAAACCGATCGAATTGACAAACACCTTCTGCTTACAAACACAGCGGGAAAGTTTGAAAATTAAACATTGTCAATGTAAACAATAGCTTAATAGCGAATATTGCTGTCAGGATTGTTGACGCTCAGTGATGTTTACCGTCAGGAGTATGTAATATTGCGTGAATTTTAAGAGTTTTGGAGGTTAAAAATCGAACAGATATTCATTGAGTTTATCGGCCAACCATGACATTCCCGGGTGCTCTGCCATACCCGCAGCGGTGAACATACAGTAATCTTCTTGCGTCAAACCATAGGTGTGCTTAATCACAGCAAGTTTTTGTTTTCTAAGAAGGTGTCGAATCAGAGGCTCGGGTAGTACGCCCCAGGCTTCTTCTTCCAAAATGGTGTTGAGCATGTAATCAAAGCTTGAGAAACCAATATGACGTAGAGAAAATGGCTGCAGCTCGGGATTGTCTTTCTCGTTTAAATAAACCATCACTGCTTGGTTGGCGTTACGCAGTTCGTCATCCGATACACGGCGTAATTTAGCTAGGGGATGATCGGCACTGCACACAGACATCATGCGAATTTTGCCTAGAGGTTGATAAGTGATGTGTGGATCATCGATGCGCTCGTAATCCACACCAAAGGCGAAATCCACTTGTTGGGTAGCGACTAAGTTAGCAAGATCACCGCTTGACGCGAGGACAATATTAAATGCAGTGGCGGGGAATCGATTATTCAGCTTATGTGATAATTCGTGCCACATTTCATCCGGTAATGAATCATCGCGAGCAATCCACACTTCGGCGTTGAAGTCACCAGAAACTTGGGCACAGGTTTGGCGAATTCTAGCGGCTGTTACGAGTAGGTTTTGGCTGTCTTTATAGATGGCTTTACCCGCTTCAGATAAAGTCAGGTGGTTGCCACTACGAACAAATAGCTCAATGTCTAACTCTTTTTCCAGTGCTTTAATGGCCATACTTAGCTTGGTTCGGTTGCATTCCAGTTGGCGTGCCGCTTCAGATACCGAGCCAGTATCGGCGACAGAGCAAAATGCTTCGATTTGAGACAAGTTCATAGATTGGTCGTTATGCTACATCTTTTGCCAGATAGTATAACAATAATCGCAGATTGTCCGTTTTCCGCTTTGAAACGCTAGGAATTTCATGCAGTTTTGATACTCTTGGAAGACGCCAAATGAATGAAGTTATAGGGAGATCATGATGGCTACTAGTTGGGATGATGTCGCAGCAGATTGGGACAATGAAAAATCGACAGGTGTCTATGCCACCAAAGCGTTTGAGTCACTGCAAGGTATCATTGATTTACAAGGAGCTCGTTTGCTCGACTTTGGTTGTGGCACAGGGTTGCTGAGCCAGAAATTGTCACCAGCAGCAAAGGAAATTGTCGCATTAGACAGCTCTGAAGCGATGATTGAGCAAATGGACAAAAAAGAACTGGCTAATGTTGAGCCTGTGGTTGATATTTTGAGTCGTGGCCTTGTTGCTATGCACCCGGCCTTCCGTGACCAGTTCGATGCCGTGTTAGCCTCTTCTGTATGTAGCTTTCTTCCTAACTACTCAGATGTTGCAGACATTGTTTACAGCCTACTCGACAAAGGCGGATGTTTTGTCCACTGGGATTGGCTGTCTGACCAGGATGAAATCGGCGGAATGACTCAAGCCCATGTCCATCAAGTATTGACCAGTGTTGGATTTGAAGACGTTACGGTTACCACGCCATTCGACATTGATACTCCAGCAGGAAAGCAAACGGTATTGATGGCGGTTGCGACTAAGTAAGTTTTTAGTGGTGCATTAAATCAATAAAGCGGCTTCCAGTGTGAGCCGCTTTTGTGTTTTAGGAGGGCTTGTTTACTCCGCGCTATTAATTAGCGTTCTATCTTTGGTGAATAGATAGAGTAGGCGGTGATTTGCCCTGCTACGATCGCTGAGAACATAAACAGCGCAGACAACCCAATACTAGGAATAGGCAGAATCGACTGTTCAAAAACCGATTGACTGGCGCTGACCAGAACTCGACTTCCTGGAACCAATATGATGATGCCTTGGACGATATAGATAGAGCCAGTTAGGTCCATTTTCTTCGCCACCCAAGTTCCATATAAGGTAATCAACACGGTTGTAATCCAAGTACCGACCACCCAGCCACTTTCAAAGCCTAGGTAAAATGGCCCCCACATACCGAGCATGGCGACAGGTAAGCCCAGCAAAATGTCTTTCGGTCGAGCGTTAAAGATAATACCGAGCGAAATGGAAATTAGAAACAAGCCGAAGATATGTAGCCATATGGGGACTTCGTTGGTGTAGCTTAGTGGCTCTGCCTGTCCCCAAATCGATTCTCCAATGTTCAGCCCCATAACGATACCAACAAAGAGTTTGATCAATGTGAGTGCACTTTGACCAAGCAAACTGGTGCCCGAGACCAAGTCATTAAACGCCAAACATTCCAACGAGTTGGCAATCGATAATCCGGGGACGAATAAGACAATAGCGGCGATACACAGTGCCCACACGGGTATCTCAGCCCCGGTACTTGCAAAGAAGGCGACCAAAACCCCAGTCAGTAAAGCGGCAATAAATTCGACCGCAATTGAACGGCGAGCACGGCAGACTTGTTGCGCTCCCCAAACCAGAAAGCCGAGAAATACAGAGATATAGATAGCATCAAGTGTGGAGCCGACCAGCATGAGATACGCGGGCGGAATCCCCATGTTTGCTAAAGCGATGACCCATTTAGGGTAGCCCGTTGGTTCAGGGACAGGTTCTTGACTGGGTTGGTTGATGCGAATGATGGTGTTGGCCAACAAACTTAAGTTGATTGATGCTGGCTGGTGGCGCTTCATGACGACGGCGTTATTGTCGTCGGGGAACTGATAATTCACCGTGGTGGGTGTCGCCTGGATCATGACGTCAACACCGTGTTTGCGCGCGTAGAACTGAGTGTATTTTTCCAGTTTATAAGGTGCACAGCCACAGCGATGGAGAGTATCTCCTATCTCAACGATCTTTCGAATTCTGTACTCTGAAGGCATGGTATGTAGTACGTAAAAAATTTTGCCGCAAAGGTAACAGAGGCCACCCTTTGATTCGAGCCAGTCTTTAGTGAACAGTGGCTAAGCTCACACTAAATTCTTACCTTTAACATTGAATGATGACGATTTATGAAATCTTAATGTGCAAAGTGTTAATTGAGCTGTTTTATCCAAGATTTATCTCTGATTTGGTCACAAAATTAGAAAGTTTCAAAATATTTCAGTTGTTATCGATGTGTAACATTTAAAAAGGGATTTTTTCAAATTCCCGAATGTTTACCAGTTTACAAGAGGTCTTTAAAAATAAGATCTTAACAATGTTTTTACATTTGGAAGGGGCGATGTTTTTGTACAAAAAAGATACAACTTGCCCCCTTGATCTTTTCTATAAAAGGGCGAAAATATGTGCAAAATGAGTTTGCAAAAATGAAAGGAAGCTTTTTCTATATTTAGAAATCGAGGCGCATATGAAATTATTTATTTTGTTCGTTATCTCTATTACAGCGGGTGTTGCATCTGCGGAGCACCTTCATTCATTCTTATTAGGTCTTTACATTTCAACGATGGCTGTCGGCGCATGTTACTGGTTTGCTTTTCGCAGCAGCCGATTCCCGCAACTTGCATTGCTACTACTTATTTGCGGCTTGATGGCGAAAATTGCGGTCACTATTGCCGGAGTGAGCTGGGGCTTTAGCCAAGGTTTGATTACATCACCGTTTGTGTTTGCCTTGTCATACCTGTTCTTTTCTATTGTGGCGAGCTATCTATGGTTCAAAGTGAAAGACAAAGCGGTGACGAAGCAGATGGCTCAGCAACCCGCTTAACTCATGCTTTTAACAGACATAAGCCAACGCCAATGCGTTGGCTTTTTTGTCGGCAGATTTGGGGCAAATTCTCAATAATTGCGAGAAATCGTGCTTAAAAGTAACGATTAATTACAAAGCCAGTGTCAGTTGAAAAAGGTTGTTTATACTCAAAGGGTTCCCACACTAATTAGGGTCTTGAGTACAACTATGAGAAAACCGTTTTTTGCTGTTACGTTACTGACGTCTGTTTCTTTTGCTGGCTTTGCTGCTCCCACCATAGTGCCTGATCCCCCAGTCATTGGTGCGAAAGGCTATATCTTAATGGATTACCACACGGGTGCGGTGCTGGTTGAGAAAAACGCCGACTCTCAATTAAATCCGGCCAGCTTAACTAAACTCATGACCGCCTACGTCGCAGGGCAAGAAGTCGCCAATGGTAATATTGGCCTAGACGATCAAGTGACGATCAGTGAGCGCGCTTGGGCAAAAAACTTCCCCGACTCCTCGAAAATGTTTATTGAGGTGGGGACACAAGTCGCCTTGAGTGATTTATACCGTGGCTTGATTGTTCAGTCTGGTAACGATGCCAGTGTGGCCATCGCCGAACATGTTGCTGGCAGTGAAGGTGCTTTTGTCAGTTTGATGAACAGTTGGGCGGCCAAGCTCGGTTTAGAGAATAGTGCGTTTTCTAATCCTCACGGCTTGGACAGTGATGCGCTTTATTCAACCCCACGTGATATTGCGACACTGAGCCAAGCGATTATTCGTGACTTACCGACCATTTATCCCTTGTATAGTGAGCGCGCGTTCACTTATAACGGCATCACACAATACAACCGCAACGGTTTGTTGCGCGATCGCAGCCTACACGTCGATGGAATGAAAACCGGTTACACCAGCGGGGCGGGGTACAGTTTAGCGACCTCCGCCACCAACGGAAATATGCGATTGATCAGTGTGGTGATGGGCTCCAGCAGTACGAAGAGTCGCGAATCAGAAAGCAAACAGCTACTGAGTTACGGTTTTCGCTTTTTTGATACCATTGCACCAGCCGAAGCGGGAGAGACACTTAGTGAAGTAAAAGTGTGGATGGGCCAGCAGGATAGTCTTCCAGTCGGGATTGCAACGAACAGTTATCTGACACTGAGCAAAGGAGACTCTGACAAGCTTAAAGCCGAAATTGAAACTAATGGCGACTTAACAGCACCAATTGCCAAAGGGGCAATTGTGGGCAGCGTGGTGTACACCGTCGATGGAGAGGAGTTGGCGCGTAATGATTTGGTCGCATTAGAAGAGGTGGAAGAGGGAAGCATCTTCAAGCGTCTTATGGACTGGATCAAGCGTACAATCGCGAGCTGGTTTTAAATGAGTTAGAAAAATAAAAAAGCGGGCCAATTGATAGGCCCGCTTTTATTAGAACTTGTAAGTAGAGCCGATGTAGAACGAACCTACAGACTGGCTGTAGTCTTCAATACCCACTTCCATTACGTAAAAATCAGCTTCGTAGCCTGCGCGAATCGCGAAACCATTGAATGACGCTGGTGCGTACTCCAAACCTAGGCCAGCGCGCAGTGCACCACCGTTATCATCAAAGTCAAAACCTTGTGCTTCGCCAGTACCTTTCTCTTCGTAGCTAATTGAGCCAAGACCGATAGTACCGAATGGACGTAGACCGTTGTCGAATGTGTAACCTAGATTCGCAGAAATCGCAAAGCTGTCGTGCTTAAGAGTGCCTAGCTTAGTGCCTAGAGCTTTCACATCGGTATCACCGTATTTAGTGTACTGAGCTTCGATACCTACAATACGGTTGATTTGGTAACCCGCGATCAGTTTTAGCGTTGTGCCGTCTGAATCTGTTGATAAACGCGCCGCGTTGTTAGTGTAATCGTTAGCGTCATCAATAAGGCCACCGTCGTCGAAGTCTGTTGTACCTAGACCAGCGCCTAAGTAAAAACCGCCAAAATCTTGTGCAGAAGCGACAGAAGCGAAGCTAGAAAGGATTGCAGTAAGCAGAAGTGCTTTTTTCATGTTGTGTTTTCTCATTTACATTGTGTACGAAGAATTGAGGTGGCGGACTTTACGGTCTTTGTCAGTTCATGACTAAATGGAAAACAAATAAAATTCACATTTATATTCGTCTCAATATTGAGATGAGTTTTTAGGTTTTTAATGCCTGAGTTATAGGGTTATGTTTTAAAAGGATTTATTTTTGTTTCATCACAATCTGCCTCATCTTGATTTATAAAAACATCTAGGTAGACTGTGCGTTTTTAAAATTTGCACTCAGAAACCTCCTACAAGGTTTTCTTCACTTTTTGCTCAATTAGTAAGAGCTAAAAAAGTTGCCTTCTAAACAAATTTATTAATCTAATGAAAGCGATTCAGTTCTCGAATTTAACTTTAGAGTGTGCAACACGGACGTTACGCAATCAGAGCGGAAATAAAATCATTCTAAGGCCGTTGCCTTACGAAGTTCTACTACTGCTACTGCAGAGAGATGAGCCAGTTTCTCGCGAGGAACTGTTTGCTCATTGCTGGCAAGGGATGGTAGTGACAGACCAAGCGTTAACCAATGTTATCTCTGGATTGCGCCGAAATTTTTTGTCACTTAAAGCGGTGGGCGCAGAAATCACCACAATCAGCAAAGTTGGCTACTTTATCAATGCGGATTCGATCGAAATCGAATGGCTAGCACAATCTCAAGCGACCAAGTCAGACATTGCCAAACCAGTTGCTGTGGTGGAGGAAAAGCCAAAACGTGCTCCAAGATTCAGTTGGAAATGTAAATCGATTCAATCGTGCTCTTTGCTGTGCTTATTTACTGTAGTAATGGGGTTGACGGTGTTTGCTCTGGTAGCACTCGAGCCGTTTGTTGAAAAACCTTCCTATGTGAAAATGAAAAACTATCAACGTTTTAGTAACGGTGATACCGATTACTATGTGCATGATGAGGGAGGAGACTTTGTTCGCATTGGAGAGCTTAAACAAGCCCTAGCTCCACTTGTTCCCTCTACTTGCGGAGTTGATGTGTATATTCGATTTTATCCTTCATTGTACAGGTCTAATACGGTTGCAATGACGGTGTGGCTCCAGCAGCAACAGGGCAAACGCAATCACATGTACCGCTATTTTGATGTTGAACCAACTCACATCGCTAGCAATGTTGTTCGTTCGCTGAATAACCCGGAGGTCAAATGCGATTGATGTTCACTCTGCTGGCCGCGGTTGCGTGTGGGTTTGGTCTTTATCATTGGCAGTTTGCGGACTTCGACCTGAGTGGTACCCGATGGCATTGTTCATCAACCAAGGCGAGTTTTACTTCGAAGGCGTATCAAGGTTATTCAAGTATTGAAGAGCTCACAACCATGTACTTTCCAACCAATGGCAGTGTCTTGTACTACCAATCGGGCGTGTTGAACCACAAGTCCGGGCTTGTAGAGCCTTTCGAGTTGGTACTGAGTGCACGCAACAAGATTGTTGGGCAACGGATCGAGCAGAAGTTCATGACGGTTGATTGGAATTTGATCCCCAAATCATCCCCCGTGTTTGTGAGAGACAAAAATAGCTTGGCGGATTTTGAATTAGACTTAGGCTTTTATGTCGATGGAGATAAGCTTTTCTTCTTTAACCCCAAGGGCGCTGAAGACTTAAACATTGCATGCCACCAAATATAAGTGAGGGCGCAAGGGCGCCCTCATTTGGTTATTAATCTAGCTTTGTCCAAGCCGATTGCCAGTGAGAACCAACCCCCGGCTCATATTGGTTGGCCGATGGTGACCACTGAACACAGTAACCAGAGTAAGGGAAGGCCTTACATTGGTATACGGCACCGTCGGTTGCGAGCACTTTAGTGCCTTCTGTGTAGCTTTCTAACCCTTCAGGGAAGATAAAGTCGTAATCTCCAGCGGGCGGCGGTGTTTGTTCGTCAACGAGGTGGAAGTCCATTGTGACTTGATCAAGCAGGTTGCCTTGCGAATCTTTGCTGACAACCACCAACATATGGTGCCCAGGCTCGGATTTGCTTAATGTCAGTGCCACTGGCTCAACATCGCCATCCTTCATCGTTGCAGCATGACTTGCTAGTGCTTCCCTGTGATGGTTATAGACCGTTAGCTCTGCATTGAGATCGCCTACTGCTTCGAGAAGCAAATCTAAACGAGTGGCGTCGTTGCCAATCACATATTCGCTGTTTAGACCGCTGACTGTAAGCTCGACATCGGGAATCGGAGTCTCGATTTCATAGCCAATTTCAACACGCTGTAAACCGGAGTTGGCCTTGAGGTAAACAGGGTTTGAACCATATACAGGCGAGAAGGTCTCTTCACCATCAAACTCACCCGCTTGAATTGAACTTTGCTCTTGGTTAATTTTGCTCGCTAGAGCGTGTGACCACTGATTTGCGAAGCCCTGTTGCTCTGTGGTGATCACATACTCGGTTCTGTATTGATGATTCTCGCCTTGATGGTCGAATACGCGAGTAAACACTTTATCACCCACATTCAGGTCCATCGTTGGGTTAATTTGCCCCCCCTGACTCCAATCAGGAATGACAGCGCCATCGCCATCGAATTTTACGTCAATGACATTGTAGAAAGAAGCCGCAGTATCACCCACATCCCAAACGGCTAGAATAACTTGGTAGCCTTCACGCTCTGGTACATTACATAAGTGACTGACTCGCTTAGGAGGCTGAACCATATTGCCGTCTACCGTACAAAAAGGGGTTAGGTCAAACGAGTCTCGAGCAAGGGGTAAATTGGGGTTCCAATCTGGCTTGGTAATGTAGTACTTCCAGTCTTTTGTCACGTGATTTGCTGTAAACGTCCACTCAAAGTACTGCGAGCCTGACTGAATTGGGCGTTTCACCCAGCGGTCTGCTGTTTGTTCATCCAGGGCCGCGGCCAATGACGTTTCCGCACTGGCAATTTTTCCATCGCGCGGGCCGGAAGATGGAAAGCCATCAGGGCCTTCTACACTTTGCGGCTCGTACTGAATAGCGCCGCATTGAGTGTTTTTCTCATTGGTGTCGCTAGTTGGGAACTTACATAACGCGGCGCGGCCTTCTGCGACACCATTCTCGTATGCGGAGACATAGCCGTGTCCGTAGCTGAGTGAGCTAATGCTAAACAGTGCAGCAGCTATGAGTGATTTCTTAGGGAGGTTATTCATCATTTGTCTTTGATCCTTTGGCTGACAACTATCGATGACACCCCGGCATGACGCTCTATATCGGGTTAGAGCGGCGGCCCCGCTATCATAGACAAAATTGTCGACAGACCGGTGGCTTTGCGTCCTATCTTTTCAGATAGTTTGCCAGAAGTGCATATGAGCAAACGAAATGTAGTTAAATAATTTAAGAAAAGCGACGAATGAAATGGGTTTGTGGAAGCATATTCTCGATTTCAAATTTAAGCGACCAATCAACTTGATAAATTTGCAATCATGAGATGAATAACATATTGATATCTAATGTATATCCTAAAAAATACATTTGTTCTAGTGATGCTTTGTGGATTGATAATCCCGTTGGCATTAGGCGTTTTGTTGAGTAGGGCAAACCAAACCTTTGATGAGCGTTAACTTTGGGCTGACATCGCGCTGTATGAAACTACCGACAATTCATTACAGCAAGATATACAAAGGAATCACCATGGAATTCACCGAACAAGATCGCGACGCACTTTATCAAACTTGGATGTCACAGAAATCAAAGATGCGTCTAACGCAGATGGAATTTGCAAAAAAGCTTGGTATGAATCAGCTGACCTTTTCTCAAGTGCTGAGAGGTGAGCGACCAATGACGATGTCGTTCGTCAGTCACTTTTGCCGCTTATTGCAACTGGAACCCAAGCACACCTTCCCATCACTTAAACAGCACAATGAAACTGGGCCAAAGGTGGTATATTTGAAAACTTCGATGAGCGTTGATGGCGAGATTCAAAACGCCTATATCGAAGGCAATCAAGTTATCGTCGAGTACGCACATACGGTGAACCCCGAATAAACAACGCTAAACTGAAATTACCTAACCGAGTGAAGAGCACTACTTGTCGGGATGCTTAGATGGTACTCTACCGACTATCAGTACCATCATTGAATCCCAATATGTTAGAAAAAGAAAATCTGTTGAAGCTGGCAAGAATGCAGATGCCATTTGGCAAATATGCGGGCAGAGCGCTCATTGACCTACCTGAAGAGTATTTACTGTGGTTTGATAAAAAAGGTTTCCCAGAAGGAGAGTTGGGCGAGTTATTGAAACTGTGCCTTGCTCTGAAAATTGAAGGGTTAGACAGCGTGGTTAAGCCTTTAAAAAGAATGTAACCTAAAACATAAGCTCATCATTTTTAAATTAAAAGACTGACTATGAATTTTGATATCGAAGCACTGCGACATCACCAACTGGTCGAAGATGGCCAACTCGAGGGATGTTATATCCATCAGCCAGCTCAAGGTAGCCAACAAGATGATAAGGCTGTATTAGCTGAGCGCCAAGCGTTAGAAAAGATGGGCTATAAGGTCGTGCAAGTTCAAGCGAAAGGCAAAACCACAACGTTTGCCGAAGCAATGCAAACGTTCGCGAAAAAGAGTGGTCTTCAGCCCAACTAATCAGCAAGCGGAGTCTGTAAAACTCTCCTAATAAAGCGCCTATTCAAAAGAGTCAGACCGTTAAGGCTGGCTCTTTTTACATCTAATTAGCGGTTGAAATATCGTATCAAACCTGCCACAAATACAAGCGTTAGGTGTGAGGTTGCAAACCTTTGGTATTATTACTCACGATAGCGTAGCAGTATGTCCAAAAGTGTGGCTCCGCCAATCGAAAACATGGTGATTTAAGTACTACTTATCGGTTTGCGCTTAAAGTAAACGGGTTTATCAAGGAGAGACGAATGTCAGAGTGCGCGCAGGTCATTCAGACGCTGAAGCAGCAGTTAAAATCACATGGGGTGAATTATCAAGATGTTGCTAAAGCGCTGGATTTGAGTGAAGGTTCGGTGAAGCGACTTTTCTCAAACGGTGGCAGCATGAGCCTTGAGCGTTTATCGGCTGTGTGTAACTTGATCAATCTGGAAATGACAGCACTGTTTAAGCTTGCCGAAGAAGAGAGCCAGAACCTTTCTTCATTGACTTGGGAGCAGGAAAAACAGTTAGTGGCAGATAAGGTGTTGCTGCTGGTCGCTGTTTGTATCACCAATGGTTATCGTTTTGAGCAGATCCTAGGCCAATACAATCTGAGTGAGCCTCAGTTGATTCAAAAACTGGCGCACCTCGATCGCATCAAAGTGATTGAGTTGATGCCGGGTAATCGTATCAAACTCAAGATATCCTCCTCGTTTTCGTGGATTGCAGGAGGGCCTATTCAGCAATTCTTCCAACAACAGGTGATAAACACCTTCTTCCATACGCACTTTTCCAACAATGACGAAAAACTGGTGATGTCGACCGGGCTGATGTCTTTACCGACCAACTATAAGTTCCAACAGCGTATACAGCGCCTAGTGAGAGAGTTCTATGAATCGTGCAACAGCGACAGCGAGCTATCGATGGAAGAACGGCATGGTACCTCTATGGTGATTGCCATGCGCCGTTGGAGTTTCCCGTTGTTCGATGAATTCGAATTAGGGGACGACACGGATAAAAGTCGCGCCCAATAGCACCAACGGTAATACTATTTGCTACTTTGCTCGCTGAGCTTTGTCGCATGCCTGCCTTCATGCAATCTACTGAGCAACCAGAGAAAGACTCTCTGATGACAGAAGATAACGGAGGCAACAATGTTGAACCGACTGAAAATGATTTCACAAACCGCCATTTGGGGCGTTTTGCTTATCGCTGTATCTATCGCTACGTTTTCACCAAAGGTACTAGCAGCGGGATTACTTAAACCCGTGAATAGTCAATACAAAGATCTTCAGATCGAATCCCACCATGTTGATGTTGCAATCCAAGACGGCTATGCGACCACGTCGATTGAACAGACATTCTACAACCCCAATGATACTGAGTTAGAAGCGTTGTACTCATTCCCTGTTCCGCAAAAAGCCGTTGTGGGCGAGTTTATCTATTGGATTAATGGCTCGCCGGTGATTGCCGAGGCTGTCTCTAAGGAAAAAGCGCGTAAGATTTACGATGATCAAAAAGCGCAGGGCAACGCCACAGCACTCACAGAAAAAGACGCATACAAAACCTTTGATATTCGAGTGTACCCCGTACAGCCGCAGCAGAGCGTGAAGGTGCGGTTGGTATATATGCAAGATGCATTGTTAGACCATGGCATTGGACGTTATGTATACCCGCTTGAAGAAGGCGGTGTGGATGAAGCCAAAAATAGCTTCTGGACTCGAAACGATAAAGTAGAACAAGACTTCTCATTCAATGTGACATTACGTTCCGCTTATTCGGTAGATGGTGTCAGGCTGCCCGCACACCCTGCGGCGATGATCTCCCAGCAAGCCGATGGCGAGCACACCACGTGGAAGGCGACAATCAGCAATCACATGGCCGATCCCATCCAAGAGGGTGAGTCTGTGCAAACTGCTCAGGCGTCAATGAGACTCGATCAGGATGTGGTTTTCTACTGGCGTTTGCAAGAAGGCTTACCCGGCCGAGTTGATATGGTGGCGTACCGAGATCCTGCATCATCAAAGCGCGGTACGGTGAAACTGACCTTTACACCGGGTGATGACCTTACTCGAGTAACACAAGGGCGCGACTGGGTGTTCGTGTTAGATAAGTCAGGTTCTATGTCTGGCAAGTATTCGACACTCGTGGAAGGTGTGCGCCAAGGCTTGGGTAAGTTACCTTCTGAAGACAGATTTCGCGTCGTGATGTTCGATAGTAATACTTATGATTTAACAGGCGGATTTGTGGCGGTTAATGCGGCCAATGTCACTAAAGCGTTGCAGTCAGTTGAACAAGTAGAGCCGAGTAATGGCACCAATCTTTACGAAGGGATGGCTGCCGCGACTCGTAAACTCGATGACGATCGCCCTACTGGTATTGTGTTGGTGACCGATGGTGTGGCGAACGTTGGCGTGACTGAAAAGCGCCGTTTCTTCGACCTGATGGAAAAACACGATGTGCGACTATTTACATTCATCATGGGTAACAGTGCCAACACGCCGCTCTTAGTTCCCATGACCAAGTTGTCGAACGGTATTGCGACCTCAGTATCTAACGCTGATGACATTATTGGGCATCTGATGAGTATCACCAGCAAACTGACCTATCAGGCATACCGAAACATCCAGCTTGATATTGATGGAGTGAAAATTAAAGACCTGACGCCGCAGCAGATCAGCAGCTTGTATCGTGGCGAACAACTGACGGTATTTGGTCACTACTTCAAAGGCGGGGAAGCGGATATCAAGCTGACTATGGGCATTGGTGGTCAATCCCGCGAATATCGCACTAAAGTGACGCTGCCAGATACTGCAACTGAGCATCCCGAACTAGAAAGAATGTGGGCGTTTTCAGCGATTCGTGACCTGCAAGCACAAATGGATTACCTGGAGCAAAAAGACCACGACAAAGAGCAGGCCATTGAAGACATCGCCTTGGAGTATGGATTGTTAACAGATTACACCTCGCTGCTGGTGGTAGAAGAGGAAGTGTTTCAGCAACTGGGTATCGAGCGCAAAAACCAAACGAGAGTACTGAAGGAGCAAAGTGCGCGTGAGATTAAACAGAACCAACCCGTGAAACCAACCCGCGTCGATAAGAATCAACCGACGTTTAGTCAGCCAACACCAAGCTACTCTGGTGGTGGAAGTGGCGGCGGTGGTGGCAGTATGAACATCTTAGTATTACTGAGCATGATATTGCTGGTGGTTGGCCGAGGAGCAATGGCTAAAAAGATGCGCAATTAAATACGGAACAGAGGCTGGCTAACACCAGCCTCTTGCTATCAAGGCGCCGTGATTTCATTACACTCTGGAATCGTAACCCTCAAGGGTGGCTTGTAATTGGAATCATCAATCCTCTCTCTAATCTAGCCAAAAGTTTGTGACAACGCCTAATCAAAAATGAGTCGATTTATTGAGCAGATTCTTTTTACTACAAGCCAAGTAAACTCAAGTGTATTCGAAATACACAAATGACTTTCATTAGTCTTGGGATCCATCGTGAGCCCCAAAGTTCATGCCACGCCTAAACACCAAATAAGGTCTAAACTTTTTGAGTATTCTGTTTTGAATAGGAAACTACCGATGAGAAGAGAGTTCGAACGTTGGATGGTAAAAAAAGAACGGAAAAAGCCCAATACGGCTTATCAATATGCACAGTCAATCGATAAGGTATCTAATCATTACTCTAACCATGCTCAGCGAAATGTTGATCTGTACAGAATTCTAGATACAGATATGCTAAGGAAAATAAAAGAAGATTACTCCTTGCATGGGAAGTTTAGTGAATTCGGAGGTAAAGGGAATGGTACGATAAGAAATGCGGTTGCAACTTATTACAGATATCGAGTTGAGTGGGCTTTAAACTCGCCAATTGCGGTTGAAGAAGAATCTGTACCTTTAGATAATGAAAGCAAAGTGTCCGATGATGAACTAACCTTCAACCTTTCATACGAGCGTGATCTGCAATCCTCAATGATTCTTCAGATAAACACTTTATTTCCTGAATATCAAATCTTTGGCGGGGATACGTTAGAGGGAGTTGAGTTTGCAATAAACGGGAAACGGATAGATATATTACTAGAACACAAAGAAAGATCGGAGTTGCTTGCGATTGAACTTAAAACAGGAATCGGAGATTTTAAAGTATTTGGACAAATTGCAATGTACCTAGGACTATTAGAGGAGAGGTTTCCTGGCTACGATTGCAGCGGAGTTATTGTATGTGGTCAAGTCGATGAATCGTTATCCCTTGCTTGTAAGATGAGTGATCGAGTGTCCGTAAAACAATATAATATACAGATTGTGCTGACAGACCACGATCCTTCTCGCCCTTAAGGTTCAGATTAATTTGGTTAGAGGTGTGTTGGTCAATGGTGCACACCCTTGCTTCTTCTTAACTCGGCGCAAAAAAGTGGATTAAACTCTATCAAGCCGCTCTTTTGGTACCAGAATTTATCCAAGGGTGAGTGCAAGGTCCTCAGCGTTCGGAGCCGTTGGGGCTGGCTTGGTATCAATTCCAAGCAATTGGGTTAAACATTCCTTATCCAATATTGGGTGAGGCTCTATGCCGGTAACTAGGACAATATCTACTGCTGGCAATGGAGGCATGTTATTAAGGATCTTAAGATCGTGAGGCACGCTAAGCCTTCCCATCGCGCCTACAGCCATGCCTGAACGAACGATGGCGCGTTGAGCTGATGCGGTATTACAACATGCGAGTAATTGGTAAGGAGTGCCTCTTTTGGTTAAACCATCAATAGCGGCGGCGTGATATTTGCAGTCAGTTTGAAACAAGGCTAGTGGCAGGGGCTGGGAGTTGTCTAAATCAAATTCTGCGTGGCTTATCCACACGCCTTTGTCGCTGGCAAGCCAGTATCCCTCTTCACTATCGGGGGCTCGAGTAACAATGGCTGCGTCTAACTTTCCTTCATCAAGCTTCTTCCTCAGACTGATACTAGGTTCACTAAATACGTGGATGGAGTATGTAGGTTCGGCGTGCTTCAGGACGCTAATGACATTTGGCAAGATGTTGTCGTTGTAATCTTCCGGGCAGCCTAAGCGGAGAGGGCGTTTGTTCTCGTATCGTTTGACTTGTTTGAGTGCTTGATTATGTAAGCTGACCAGCTGTTCTGCATGGGAGCGAAGTGCTAAACCGGCTTCACTCAATATGAGGTTGCGGCCTTCCTTTTCAAACAAGCTGACGCTGAGTTCTGCTTCCAACTTACGCATTTGGGCGCTAAACGCGGATTGGGTTCGGTTGATTTGTTTGGCGGCGCGAGTAAAGCTACCGGTTTCCACAAAGGCGAGAAAGCTACGTAGCGCGTCAATATCCATATAAAAACCATCCATCGTTTTTGTTGAAGTATTCCATCAAAACTATCCGTTAGTCGGACAGAAAGCAATCGGATATTGTGATTGCCAACTTGACGTAATCGTAAATAAAAACTGCATGGAGGCTTCAATGGAACTGTTTATTGGTAACCAAAATTACTCAAGCTGGTCACTTCGCGCGTGGCTGATCTTCTCGCAATACAATTTGGATGTAAAGGTAACCAAATTGAAGTTGTTTACAGAGGATTTCTACACCACTTTGGAGGACATCACCCCCACGGCCAAAGTGCCAACCTTGGTCCATGATGGCGTAACAGTGTGGGACTCACTCGCAATCTTAGAATTTGTGAATGAGCAGCACTTACAAGGAAGAGCATGGCCTCGTAAGGCGTTTGAAAGGGCGAAAGCCCGAGCCATTGCCGCTGAAATGCACTCTGGCTTTTTTGATTTAAGGAATGAGCTACCGATGAATATTCGTGCTCGTAGAAGCGTTGAGTTAACTGAAGGCGCATTGAGGGATATTAAGCGTATTGATGCCATTTGGTCGGAGCAAGCTAAGCTGTACCCAGGGGAGTGGCTGTTTGGAGACTGGTCAATTGCCGATGCCATGTACGCACCTGTTGCACTGCGCTTTCAAACCTACGGGGTCGAGTTATCTGAAGGCGCGAGTGCTTATCAACAAAAGGTTTTGACCAGCGATTCATTACAGCAATGGCTAAGGGAAGCAAGCTTAGAAAAGGACATTGTTGAAGAGGATGAAGTCGGTGAAGCGGTTTGATAGCTTAGTAAAGCACTTTATGTTGACGCATTTTGTGTAGAGAGGCTGAAACCACGGGCTCGTTTTCCTGGTGATGTGTCAGCCTCAAGGTTTGAGAACTTTGTTAGCCGTCTCCATAATGATATCCAGCATGCAAGCTTTAAGAGGATCGATGGATGCTCTTTCGTGAAACAACAGCTTGATGTTTTGTCTAGCGATAAAAGGCGCAGGTTGAGTCGTAACTTTGTAACTATCGAAGAATCCATCCTTGATATCTGCAACAAACATCAATCTTTGTGTTCCCTCAATAGCCATGGTTGTAAACTCCATAGACGTGGATGCAAACTCAATCGACCGCTTCTTGTTGTGTTTGTCTGCGAGGTAATCTAGCCACCGCTCAACGGCTTTATTGGTACTAATTATCGCGTGAGGGTAATCAAATACGTTCTGCTCCGAAATGATGCCCTTTGCCATAGGGTGATCTTTTGCCATTATAAGTTGATAGCCAACATCGACAATGGGCAAAACCTGCAGTTGCGATACTTGTTCTGGCTCAAAGCCTAAAGCAAAATCCATCAACCCTTCTCTGAGCATCGAGGGCACCTGATCTGTCCAGTCTACTATCTCAAGACGAACCAATGGAAGACGGCCCTTTAACTCTGAAATCAGTGAACGTATAAAGTGACGAGAACCGTTTCTGTGGCAGGCTAGCCGCAGAGTACCTGTTGATGTTTTTGCGTCAAAGTGACTATCAAACAACAAGCTTTCCATTGCATTAAAGTGTGCGGTTAAGGCTGGCTGAACGAGCTGAGCATAAGGACTTGGCTCGAAACCTCTTCCTGAACGAATTAGAAGAGGATCATTTAACACTTCTCTCAGCTTTCCAAGTTGATAACTCACGGTGCTTTGTTGCAGATCTAATCGCTCGGCTGATTGGGAAACGTTTTTTGTTTCTATCAGCACGAGCAGCGTGCGCAACATTTTTAAATCCAGTTTAGCTAACTTATCGAACTGCACAGTCACTTTGTCGCTTCCTCTATTACTCAGACCGCCTTTACTATAAACCTGCATATCGAAAAAATCGATGGTTAGTATTTAATCTATCATATTGTTCGATTTTCTTCAGGGGCGCAAAATACCTCTATACCAAGACGAGGATTCGAATATGAAAAAGACATTATGTAGCATTGCATTAGCTTCTGTATTTATCTCAAATTTCGCTATGGCTGATATCGTCGCAGAGCACTACACTGCTCAACTCGATGTGCCTTATGCAAAAGGCCTAGTCACGATTAACGGAGAAATCACTGAGCGAGATTTAGTGATGGACATTGTTCAACCGACTAAGCCAAAGGCAGAGGAAAACCCAGTTGTTGTGATGACGTTTGGCGGCAATTTTATTCGAGGTGGTCGTGATGATATTTACTCAGTTTTGGGCGCACAAACGACGACAATGAGAGACTACTGTGAACAGTTCGCTCAAGTAGGGTATACATGTGTTGCTATTGACTATCGACTCTCTAGAGAACAGCCAGTACCTTCGAACATCGGTTACAATGATGAAATGCTCGTTGAAGAAGAGTTGCGTATCAAGGCGTTGCATGACCGCCACAACATGTTACGTGCAAACAAAGGGCTAGAGCCGTTGCCTTATGAGTCGGATATCCTGCGAAATACAGTGATCTCGGCGGCAGAGGATTTGTATCAGGCGGTCGAATACTTACAAGAAAATGCAGCAGCACTTGGTATTGACCCGAACCGAATTGCTTTGGGTGGTTTTTCTGCCGGTGCCATAACCAGTTTTAACGTCGCTTATGGTATGAATGCGCCGGTGAAAGCAGTCATGGGGAACTCAGGTTTTGTTATCGGTTTCGATATCAATCCTCACAACAAGAGTGAATTACCACCTGCATTGTTAAACATTGGCCAGTATGACATAGATGCCCTTATTGATGCAGCTCAGCATGCGCTGCCCAATTATGCTCAAGCAGGGATAGATGTAGAACAGGCGTGGGTTGCAGGATTTGGACATTTCTATCCATCAGGAGCGATTACACTGAGTGACAACCTCACGAGAGAGCCTCTTATTAAGCGTATGGTTGATTTCTTAGATCGGAGCTTGTAACACAAACCTTAGCTAGGATGGGTTTGGACTAAAGTGAGAAGTGTTGGGTATGTTTGTTAAGCCTGTGAAAAGTATGTAACAACTCTAGAATTAGGAGCCAGCATTGTTGCTGGCTCTTTTTCTATCAAGGGAATTTATGCAATCTTTTGGGGTTAATCTGCATACTCTGACAGGAGTCTTGCTAGCAATAGGCTGATTAGTGTGAAGCGGTTATCATTCTGAAATCAAAGTTCCCCTTGTATGGAAAATTTAACATGGGATTTTAATCAACAATTACGAATCAATAGAGTTGATTTATTCACATAAGACACTCGCTTTGAATTTTATTGGGATATTTAGTCTTTGCTTGATTAATTATCCATACATCTCGGCCTTTCTAGTGAAAATATATTTTGAATAGCGTCACATTTAGCCCGTATTTTTTACTTTAGTATTTTCTCACTTTCTTTTTATAACCAATAACACCTACGAAAATACTTTTTAGTATTTTAATAAATATAAGGATAACTGTTCCAATGAGTGACGCGATCATCAAAGTATCTAGAAATACTGAAAAAGCCCCAATGAGTGAGTTTTCTACTCAATCTGTAGCATTCTCTCATTACAATAACATCTCTGCTCAGCTGCCAATCGATGCCGCAACTGGAGAAATTGTCATTGGTGGAGTCAAAGAGCAAGCGCAGCAATGTCTAGCTAACATTAAAGCGATTGTAGAGAGTATTGATCACGTTATGGACGACGTCGTCAAAATCAATGTGTTTGTAAAAAATATTGCAGATGTTGAAGCGGTTGATGCCGCTTATGCTGAGTTCTTCCAAGAGTACTTCCCAACACGCACCGTTGTCGCGGTTGCGGCACTGCCTGATGGTGATGCACTGGTTCAAATGGATGCGTTGATTTCAAACGGTGAGGGAACTTACCCTCAAGATCCTTGCGAGCTGATTAAGGTGGCTCGTAACACTGAAAAAGCGCCGAGCCATGCGCTTTCAACGCACACTGTTGCGTTTTCTCATTACAACAACATTTCAGCTCAGCTACCTGTTGACCCAGCAACGGGTAAACTAGTAGAAGGTGGCATCAAAGAACAAACCGCGCAATGTCTGCGTAATGTGAAATCTATTCTAGAAAGCATTGATGTGCCGTTTGATGACATCGTTAAAGCAACCATTTATTTAAAAGACCTTGCTGACCTTGACGCAGTTAACCAAGTCTACACAACGTTCTTCCCAGATTCGGCGATTGCAAGAACTGTAGCTTATGTACCAGCTCGCACTATCGCGGCGGTTGCAGACTTACCTATGGGCGCAGCGGTTCAAATTGATGTCGTTATCTCACACGGTGATGGTACCCCTCCTCAAGAAGTGGAAGACAGACACGGTATCGTGATTCGCCCAAACAATACTGATGCTGCGCCGCTAAACGCGCTGTACACTCAAACGGTCGCATTTTCTCACTACAACCACATTGCTGCTCAATTACCAATAGAACTTGCAACAGGTGCTGTCGTTGAAGGTGGCGCTAAAGAGCAAGCACAGCAATGTATGCAACACATCAAAGCGATCGTGGAAAGCATTGGTCATGAGATGGACGATGTGGTCAAGATAAACGTTCAACTGCGTGACATCGCGGATATCGACGCGGTGAATGAAATCTACACTGAATTCTTCACAAAAGAGTTGCCAGCAAGAACAGTTGTCGGCGTGAGTGATATCGCAATGGGTGCGCTAGTACAGATCGACGCGGTTATTTCTAATGGTGAAGGTACACCACCACAAGTATAAATATAATTTGGCTCGTTATATTTAAATCACATTGTGGTTAATCGAAAGTGCAAGTTATTTGATAGCTTGCACTTTTTATTTTATGTCTCGTTGTTTTAGTTGATTTAGGTTGTTATTTTATTGTGATATTAACTCAGTTTATTTAACGGATATGAAACCAGAACAAATTGGTGCTGCTTATGATCAAATTACTCATATGTGGCAAAGTAAAGACTTCAATCGCGAAAATGGCATCTCGGCCCATAAAAAGGCACTAGCCTTCGTCGAAAGTAAACATAAAGCATTGGATATCGGCTGTGGATGCACGGGGCGATTTCTTGATCTTCTGATTGATGAAGGCTTCTCCGTCGAAGGGTTGGACATCTCTCAAAAAATGATCCAACTCGCTCAAGAGCGTCATCCTAATATTCATTTTCATCACGCTGATATTTGTCAGGTTGAGTTAATTGACCGTTACGACTTCATTACCGCTTGGGACAGTATTTGGCATATTCCGTTGGCTCAGCAGCGCTCCGTTCTCACTAAAATTGTCAACAGCTTAAACTCTGGAGGCGTATTTATCTTTTCGTTTGGTGGAACAGACAAACCTGGTGACCACTGCGATAACTTTATGGGACCTGAGGTTTATTATTCCTCTTTAGGAACGAATGGCTTTTTACAGCTGTTTATCGAGTTGGGGTGTGTCATCAGACACCTTGAGTTTGACCAGCATCCAGAGCTACATACGTACCTTATTGTCGAGAAGCCGTAGTAATGTTAAATCAGATTTAGACAACGCGACTTCATAACCTGTTGTATTAAAAAGCATTTAAATATAGTGTAGAGCGCAACTAATGGAATAATCTTTCAAGGAGTGAAGTATGTTGTTGGCTAAAGCGTTAAAAGCAGGAGATACGATAGGTATTTTTTCTCCTTCCTCTCCTGCGACTGTTTTCGCCCCTAAACGCTTTCAACGCGCGAAAGAGTATCTGACTTCGATGGGGTTTAACGTCAAAGCAGGGCTGCTAACTGGCAGCAGTGATTACTATCGCTCTGGTTCGATTCAAGAGCGAGCGGAGGAATTAAATGCGCTAATTCGCGATCCTGAAGTTCGTTGCATTATGTCGACGATTGGCGGCTATAACAGCAATGCTCTTCTTCCCTATATTGATTACCAAGCGTTACGAGACGACCCTAAAATAATCATCGGCTATTCAGATGTTACGGCATTATTGATGGGGATCTATGCACAAACTGGCCTAGTGACTTTTTATGGCCCTGCGTTAGTCGCCTCTTTTGGTGAATTGGCTCCGCTGGTGGACGAGACGTTCGCCTCTTTCTCTGATTTTCTCATCGGTAAGCCAACGGCTCCATATCAGTATGTGATGCCATCTCATTGGACGGATAAAATGATCGATTGGGAGAGTCAGGTAGAAGCGAAACAAGTAGAAAAGAATCACTGGCGGTTTTTGGGTCGTGGCATGGTATCTGGCCGAATCGTTGGCGGCAACCTCAATACCATGGGGGGGATCTGGGGTTCACCTTATATGCCGGAGCTCAAACAGGGCGATATCTTACTTATTGAAGATTCACTAAAGGGAGCGCCGGAAATAGAGCGATCATTCAGTCATTTAAAAGCATGCGGAGTGTTTGATAAGGTAGCAGCGATTATACTGGGTAAACACGAGTTGTATGATGACAAAGGGACGGGACGCGAGCCGCTCGATGTGCTGCTTGAAGTGTTAAATGGTCAACAAGTGCCTATCGTCTCAGGATTTGATAGTTGTCATACGCATCCCATGCTAGTCACGCCTTTGGGCAGTTCAGTTAAGATAGATTTTGATAAGTCGAGTATTGAAGTCACCAGTGATTGGCTCAACACGCATTAAGTACCGATAAAGTGTTCAAGAATAAGAAGCCAGCATTTGTTGCTGGCTTTAATTTATCAGCGTACTCTCTACTTTGCTGCGATAACAATCTCACCACTATTGCTGTCATCCAGTAGGTTGACATAATGCTGAGCAACCTCTTGTGCTGGCATACCTGGTTCAGGATCCATTCCCATAGCGACCATAGTCTCTGCAACCCAGCCTGGTGATACGGCATTGATGCGAATGCGGTCTATTTCAGTTACCGAGGCCTTAATCGCAGCCTCAACTGCGGCATTAACCGTTGTCACGATGCCACTGCCTGCAAATGGGTACTGAGCCAGTATTCCTGACGTCAACACAATCACTCCACCGTCGTTAACGTACTGCTCACCAAAGCGAATTGTGTTTATTTGCCCCATCATTTTGTTTTGAATACCAAATTCCCATTCTGAATCAGGTGCCTCACCCCATGGTGTTAAATTGGCGACACCGGCGGTACAGAAAATCGCCTCCACTTTACCTACTTTTTCAAATAAGGCTTTCAATGATTGTGGCTCAGATAGGTCAACGGGGTTTTCAGGATGACTGAGAGATGCACCAACCACTTGTGCTTTACCTGCTAGCTGTGTTTCAAATTGACGACCGATAAGACCTGTTACACCCAATACTAAGACTTTCTTCATGTTAATAGCTCCGTGTTCGTTGAGTGAGGCTATTATTCGGCAGTCGGGTTTAATCGTGTAGAGGGGTAATGGTTGTTTGACCTGTAACTAAAAGTTGAAGATAAGCGTACAAAAAAGCAGAAATACGCCCACAATGTAGCAAAGCACCGTTTCTCGTGTTTCATATTACGTGGCGCTAAGACAATCTATTGTTTAATATGCTCGACGAGGAAGTCGATAAACAGTCGAGTTCGCTTGGGTAAATTATCTCGAGATGAGTAGTATATCCAGACCGGTTTCGATGTTCCCCAATTGTCCGTTAATACAGGAATTACCTCGCCACGTTTTACTTGTTCTTCAACATGCCAAGCGCCCATATACGCGATGCCCAAGTTCTGTTGCAGTGCGATTATTGCCGCGCTGATATTCGATACACTCAGATTGCCTTTCGGCCGAAATTGTATGTGCTCACCATGCTCATCCGTGAGCGCCCAGTTGTAAGTTCGGCCGGAAGAGAGTGGCCGGTAGATGATGCAGTTGTGGTGGCTTAACTCTTCTATGGTCTTAGGTTGGCCAAACTGTTCTACATAGTCTCGATGAGCAAAGATACCACTTTGCATATCATAAATAGGGCGGGCGACGAGTCGGCTGTCTTCGTTGATTCGATTGCCGACGCTTACATCAAACCCTTCATCAACCACATCTAACACACGATCGCTTAGTACAAGATCTAACTCTATATTAGGATGCAGGCGAAGAAACTTGGCGATGTGTGGCATGACAAACCGGCGACCAAAGCTATCTGGAATGTTGACTCGGAGCTTGCCAGCAGCGCTTCGATTTTGTTCCGTTAAGCCATCGATACTCTGCTCGAGTTCAAGCAACAATGGCGATACCTTTTGGTACAGATTTGCTCCGTCCTCCGTGAGGGAGAATTGACGGGTGTTACGATGAAACAGTCGCACCCCGGTTTGTTTTTCCAATGCTGCGACCCCTTTGCTGACCGCCGCAGCAGAAATACCGAGCTTTCTTCCCGCAGCAGAAAAGCTGCCCTCTTGAGCTGCTGCGATAAAAAGCGGAAGTTGACTGGGTAACATAGAGATTCCTCGTCGAGATAGTGGTCAATATTATAACTAGTTCGTTTTATGCTCCATTTCAACTTTTAGTTATAACTGATTAAACTAAAAGTTATACATGCGACGATGTAATGTCGATGGCAATAGTTGAGTACTTATTGCTAAAAAACAGTCGATACGCAGACCAAAAAGTGGAAGGCGCTATTTATTAAGTTTTTACTAAGAATAAGCTCGAAGAAATAGGCTGTTAGCAAAATGTAATCTTGTGAAATAAGTGTTGGCTTGATTGTGGTTATGATATTTGTCCATGTGGACGATTATGCATAACTATTCTTTGTGTGATCGCTGTGGTAGGGGTTTATTGCCTGAATCATCAATAAATAGTGGTTTTTTATTTCTTTCTGCGGTATAAAAATTTTTTAACAAACGATAAAGGAATATCCATGAAAAAGTTATTGTGCGCTGCTGCATTGTCGTTAGCTGCTTCAACACCTGCTCTTGCTGACCCAATTTTAGACGACATTAAAAGTAGTGGTGAGCTAAAGGTATGTTTTGATTCTGGATACATGCCATTCGAAATGACAGCTAAGAATGGTCAGTACATCGGCTTTGATATTGATCTTGGCAAACAAATGGCGCGTGCTATCGGGGTGAAGTATGTACCAGTAAACACGGCTTGGGATGGCATCATTCCTACGCTGTTGACTGGAAAGTGTCACATGATCATGGGCGGTATGACCATTACGCCAAAGCGTAATATTCAAGTTAATTTTGCTGACCCATATGTGGTTATTGGTCAGTCTATTCTGCTCGATCCTAAACATGAAGGTAAAATTACAGACTACCGAGATCTAAACAGCGCTGAGTTTGTCGTTGCAACTAAACTAGGTACAACAGGCGAACAAGCCATCAAACGTTACCTACCAAAAGCAAAAGTAAACCTGTACGAAACTCAGTCTGAAGCAGTACTAGAAGTGGCCAACGGAAAAGTAGATGCGTTCATCTACGACCTGCCTTTCAACGCGATTTACAGTGCTGAAAACAAAGGTCAACTGGTTCACTTGGCTGAACCTTTCACTTATGAGCCTCTAGGTTGGGCGGTACCACAAGGTAACCCTGATACGATCAACTTCTTGAACGGCTATCTACGCCAAATCAAGGGTGATGGCACTTATGATCGTATTTACAACAAATGGTTCAACGATGATAAATGGTTAAAGCAAGTTAAATAAACTTCCCCTGTTTATCGTTGAAATAGCGAGTTTCAGTCGAAAAGTAGCTGGAACTCGCATTTGCAAACCAATCTTGCGTTCGCATTAGAGCCCATCTAAAACTAATCTCGGAATAACATGCAAAATAATCTTAAATCCCTGTTTTGGAACGCTGTTTTTGTTCTCGCCTTGCTTTCAATTGGCGGCCTGGTGTACTTGTCAGGTAAGCGAATTGATTATAACTGGAATTGGGAACGTGTCGTTCCGTATATCGCGACCAACGCAGCCTCGTCAATTATCGCCCCTGAAGATGGCAACATAGTATTAACTGCGAACAACCAGTTGGCGTTGGAAAATCTTAGTGGCGACATCGTTGTTG
Source organism: Vibrio sinaloensis DSM 21326 (assembly GCF_000189275.1). Classification (GTDB taxonomy): domain Bacteria; phylum Pseudomonadota; class Gammaproteobacteria; order Enterobacterales; family Vibrionaceae; genus Vibrio; species Vibrio sinaloensis. The sequence goes on from NZ_AEVT01000083.1 coordinate 44,247, forward strand.
ACCTTAGCATATATGAGTCAGTTGATGTTTACGAAGGAGACTTGATCTTTGAAGGGGATACCTTAGCTTCAATTGAAGAGTGGCGTATTGGACCTATTCTAGAGGGGGTAATTACGACAGTAAAAATCTCATTGTGGTCGTTGGTTATCGCCCTTGCACTAGGCCTTGTTATTGGCTTGATGCGGATATCAAGTAACCCCGCATTGAAGAAACTGTCCATTGTCTACATCGAAATCATTCGTGGTACGCCGTTGCTGGTACAAATTTTTATTGTTTATTTCTTTATCGGCACGGTTTTGGACCTAGAGCGCTTTACGGCGGGCGTCATTGCGTTGTCGGTGTTTACTGCTGCTTATGTTGCTGAAATTGTACGTTCTGGCATTCAATCTATCCCTAAAGGACAAATGGAAGCCGCACGTTCGCTTGGGATGAATTACCCTAAAGCGATGATTTACGTCATTCTTCCTCAAGCATTTAAGCAAACACTTCCGCCCCTCGCTGGACAATTCATTAACCTGATTAAAGATTCTTCTCTGGTATCCGTTATATCGATCACCGATCTAACTAAAGCCGGGCGCGAAGTGGTGAGTGGCAGCTTTGCCCCCTTTGAGGTCTGGTTTACGGTTGCGGCACTTTATTTAATTCTGACCAGTGGCCTATCTTGGGCGATTCAAACATTGGAAAAGAGACTAGCAGCCAGCGATTAAGTAGGAAAATATCATGCAACATATTATTCAGGCCGAAAAGGTCAATAAAATCTACCCAAATGGCTGCCATGCACTTAAAGATGTTTCGGTAAATGTAGATAAAGGCGAAGTTATCGTTATTGTCGGCCCATCTGGCTCTGGTAAGTCAACATTCTTACGCACCATCAATCAACTAGAAACCATCAACAGCGGCTCAATTATTGTTGATGGCATTGATATGTATGCTAAAGGCACTGATATTAACAAGCTGCGTGAGGATGTAGGAATGGTTTTCCAAGGGTTTAACTTGTTTCCTCATAAAACTGCGCTTGGCAATGTAATGTTGGCACCATTAAAGGTGGCGAATCGTAATGCTGACGAAGTGGAACTTGAAGCGAAAGACTTACTATACAAAGTTGGCTTAGCTGAACGAATGGGCAACTACCCCAATCATTTGTCTGGTGGACAGCAGCAGCGTGTCGCTATTGCGCGTGCGTTGGCGATGAAGCCAAACATCATGCTATTTGATGAACCTACTTCAGCGCTCGACCCAGAAATGGTTGGGGAAGTGCTAGACGTAATGAAAGACCTCGCGAAAGACGGTATGACCATGGTGGTCGTTACCCATGAAATGGGCTTTGCGAAAGAAGTCGCAGACAGAGTGTTGTTTATGGAAGATGGGGAGCTGCTTGTCTCAGACACACCGGAGAGCTTCTTTGATAACCCGAGCAACCCAAGACTAAAGAAATTTCTGTCTAAGGTTTTGTAAAATTCAAGTTTCAGGGCGTTACTCGGCGCCCTTTATTCCTTTCTAGTTGAGTCCCAGTTGCGCTGTGCGCGAATCATATCCAGTATGGTTTCTTCAGCGAGTTGATTGACTCTTTCCAGCTTCAAGTCGGTTTCACTTTTGGCTTCATTAACCTCGTCAAGTGACTCGTTTTCTGGAGGTGTTTGCTTGTCCATAGGCTCTCACTTCATCGAATTTTATAGATTATATTTGTGTCAGTAGTATATCGAATCTAAGTCGAGATAAGCTTTAGGTGAAGTCGAAATCACTATTAGGTTTTACCTAACAACCTAGAGATAGGCTAACGCATCAGTGTAGTATCGTTTAGAATGAAATATTGATTTGTCGAATGAAGGTGTTTTGATGGATTTGGCGAGTAAATTAACCTTGTTGCTTGAAGTGTCACGAAATGGCTCGTTTGCTAAAGCCGCAGATAAGCTCAACCTAGATCGTTCTGTGTTGTCTAAGCAGATTAAGCAACTAGAGGAGCAGTTGGGCGTAAAACTTGTCAATCGTACGACGCGCTCTATGTCGCTGACTAGTGTAGGTAAGCGCGTTGTAGAACAAGCCGAGAAAGTGACGCTCATTCTGGAAGATACGATAAGTATTGCCGACTCACATCATAGCGAACCGACTGGACACCTTAGAGTCTCAAGCGCGACTATGTTTGGCCGCGTGTATTTACAAGCAGCAGTTGAGAAGTTTTTAGAGAAGTTTCCTAAGGCTTCAATTGAGCTGTTACTGAACGATGAGCGAGTCGATGTTGTCAGCGAAGGCTTTGACATTGTGTTTCGTATTGGCCCTATGCGAGATTCATCAATGATAGCCAAGCGACTCGCTGAAAACAAAGTAGCCATCATTGCGTCGAAAGACTTTGTTGCTAAGCACGGTATGCCAACGTCGCCAGAAGAGCTCGTCGAGCTTCCAGGGGTTATTTATGGTAACAGCAACTTTGTTGTTGATAAGCTGCAGTTTGCCGATCAAGACTCCGGACAATCTATCGTATATCCCATTAAGTCGAATTATCGAGTGAATGAAGCGGAACTGATCGTAGAAAGTGTTAAAGCGTCAATAGGGTATGCTCAGATCGGTCAGTTTATGATTCCAGGAGATCTGGAACAAATGGGATTGGTGCAATTATTACCGGATCTCTACTTACCATCGTTTGGGGATATCTACGCAATGTATACCCATCGCAAACAATCCGTGTTAGCTACTTCCTTCATTGATATTGTGCGGGAAATCATCGGTACGCCACCCGTATGGGAGCGTAATTTCCGTTGATTGATATATGAAGTAAAAGAAAAGCCCTGATAAAAAGGGCTTTTCCAATTTAAGAAAACAGAGATTTGAACCACCGCAATATTGGGTTCGTTTTTTCAACAATTGGTGAGTTATGATCGCCCAAGTAAAAACTTTGCATAAACTCAGTTCTTAAGATATGCACATCATGCTTGTTGACCTTAGAGATCAAGCTTGCTGCCTGCTCAGCATGATCGTTGGCAAGGCTGAAATCCATTTTGAGATAGCCTTGTAAGTAGAGCCACAAATGCGTGATGAACACTAAGGTTGTCAGGCTATGGTTATTAAATCGTCCCGCGTTAGCCTCACCTAGGTTTTCCTCTAATGCTTGTTGCATAGCTTGGAGAGAAGAAAGGTGCTGCTCTAGAGAGGTTTGTGCGTCTATATGTGCCTTAGTTAAAATGCCGAGTAAATGAGAAATCGGCTCAACATCGGGTTTACTCTGCTTTACCCGTTCGAACAAACCTTGATTTTGCTGGCAAAATGTTTGCCATAGCTCCTCATGTTGAGGGCCTGAAAACAATGTATCTGCTTGGATTGCTCTCAGTGTTACATCCAAATTACTCATGGGAATGTAACGTTTCTAACTGAACTTCAAACGAGCCTTGTGCACAATCAATAAACAGACTTTCACCGGTGATCATGACTGACAAGTCCATTGTACGTTCAACGGCTTGAGACAGTGATTCGATTCCTTCCCAGTTAAAGCGATAGATGCTTGCATCATATTGATACGCTTTGTTTTTGGTTTGTTCCCACCAAACATCAGATTTACTGTTGAAGGTAAATACATCCACTTTAGGGGATAGACGAGTGGCCTTTTTGATTCGATCTAAAGAGGGTTCGCCAATCTCAACCCAATACTGAATTTGGTCATCGAGAGATTTGACCCACAAGTCAGGCTCTTCAATGGTAGATAGCCCCTTGGTAAACACGAGATCGGATTGGTACTTAACGCAAAACGCAAGGATGCGCGCCATCATTCTTTCCGTCGTTTCCGAAGGGTGTTGGGCAATCGTCAGTTGCGCAGAATCATAGATGTCTCGGTTTGTATCAGATAACGAGAGACGAAATTTGTAAATAGTAGGTTTCAGTGCCATATCGAAATAAAAAAATAGCCAGCAATCATGCTGGCTATTGTAATCCTTAAGTGGCTGTGATTAAACAGCTTTAATGTTTTCAGCTTGTGGGCCTTTTTGGCCTTGAGTAATTACAAACTCAACTTTTTGACCTTCAGCTAGAGTACGGAAGCCGTCGCCTGTAATTGCTGAGAAGTGTGCGAAAACGTCTGGGCCGTTTTCTTGTTTAATGAAGCCAAAACCTTTAGTTTCGTTGAACCACTTAACTGTACCAGTAACAGTGTTAGACATAATGTAAATCCTTGATAAATCTGTAAGAGCCATAACGGCACCGATAGCGTGGAAAAGGAGATTGCTATTGCGCACGACGTTACCGCGGACATACACGAGATCCAACGAAACGGCGAAGTAAACAAGAACCGTTTTCTAGCTGGATTCCAGTGTAAGCTGTAGTGCAACTAAGTCAATAAAAAGACGGGGCAAATACCCGGTGTCATTGGCTTTTTCATTCAAAGTTTGCGCTAGGTAAAAGATTTAAAATGATGCTGTTAAGCATATTATTAGTGTAATATTCGTCTGAGTGCTTTGTTGAGATGAATGTCGATAGCAAAGTTATGAATAGACCATTATTCAGTGATTTATCAACAATAGGAAGACAGAGAATGTCCAAAAAACGGCAAGCGAATAAGCATCGCTCACAGTCACTTCAAGCGAACTTAGAAGTCGGGCGAGGAGAAGTAAAAGACAACGCTTTAAAGGCTATCGTTACCAGTGAGTTGTTTAAGGTTCGAGTGGAAAAAGCGAAAAAAGGTAAAGGCAGTTTCAGTCGTAAAATGAAACATAGAGGCAAAGAGCCCTATTCAAAAGCTGCTTGAAACAGCGATTTTTGAATAGGGCTTTTTGCTTTTTAAACCACAATTTAGTTGGTCGCGTATTGGCTGACTTCCTCAAGTACCCAAGGGTTCGCAATCGCATTGTGGTTCTTAACCTCTTGCCCATGCAGCACTTGTTTCACCGCCAGCTCCACCAATTTACCTGATTTGGTTTTCGGTATGTCGCTTAACGTGTATATCTCACTGGGGACATGGCGTGGCGAACACTTGGTTTTGAGGGTGGTTCGGATTTGATCGACTAAGCTGTCTTGCAGTTCATTTGTTGAGTTTAGCTGTACAAACAGAACAATTTTCTCATCGCCGTCCACATGGCGTGATACGGCAATCGAATCTTTCACTTGCTCTAACTGGTTTACTTGTTGATAGATTTCAGCGGTACCAATACGCACGCCACCTGGGTTGAGTGTAGTGTCACTGCGGCCATAGAACAGCATGCCCTGGTTAGTGGTGAGCTCTACATCATCACCGTGATGCCAGGTGTTTTCATATTTGTCCCAATAGGCATTGTGGTATCGCTCACCATTATCGTGCCAAAAACCGAGCGGCTGATTAGGAAAGCTATTGCGACAAACCAGTTCACCACGTTTCCCACTGATTTCGATTCCGTGCTCGTTGAACACAGTCACGTCCATGCCTAGACCCGGTCCCTGACATTCGCCGCGATAAACGGGTGATATAGGGTTACCCAGCACAAAGCACCCACAGATATCGGTCCCGCCGGATATTGACGCCAGATGAAGGTCAACTTTGATGTTGGCGTACACATAATCAAATTGCTGCGGGTAGAGCACAGAGCCAGTAGAGCACAGGGTTTTAAGCGAATTAAGGTTTTGATATTCGCCCGGCCTAAAGGTTGTCTTTTGCAGCGCCTCCAGATATTTTGCTGAAGTACCAAATAAGGTCACGTCGGCTTCTTCTGCCAGTTGCCATAATACTTCTGGGTTGGGGTACATAGGGCTGCCATCAAAAATGACCAATGAAGCACCGCTGGCGAGCGCGGAGACGTGCCAGTTCCACATCATCCAGCCACAAGTAGTGTAGTAAAACACCCGATCTTTAGGTTGGACATCACAGTGTAATTGATGCTCTTTGAGATGGTTCAGTACCGTTCCTCCTACCGAGTGAACAATGCATTTTGGCTTACCTGTTGTGCCCGACGAATAGAGTACAAAGAGAGGATCGTTGAAGCTAATTCGTTGATAACGAATCCCTCTTGGTAGAAAGCTGGCTTGGATCGCCTCCCAATCAGAAAAGGTTTCGTTGCTCATGTCCTGTGAGAAGCCTTGATGCAGATAATCAATCTGACAAGTATTGGTTACACTTGTTAGTGCTTGTACAATCTCGCGGTTTTTTGGCTCCATATTAAACACTTTGCCGTTGAACTGATAACCGTTGCAACAAAACATGACTTTGGGTTGAACTTGGCCAAAGCGCTCAACAACGCTCTCGACACCAAAATCAGGCGAGGTAGACGTCCAGATAGCGCCAAGGCTGGTTGTCGCGAGCATCGCAACCACCGTTTCTGGCATATGAGGCAAGTAACCAGCAACCACATCACCTTTACCAACGCCATTGTGTATTAACCACTGTTGTAGAATGGAAACTTGGTCGCATAGCGCTTGCCAAGTGACTTTGTGGCTTTCTCCTCGTTCGTTCTTAAACCATATCGCAATCTCTTCAGGCGCTTGGAATGCATAGGCCAGCAAGTTTTCTGCGTAGTTTAGCTGCGCTTGAGGAAACCAGATGGTGTCTCTGCTCGGTTGGAAGTTTCCCCAGCGAGCGAGTCCTTCGCCGTGAATGCAGTCTCCTCTGAATCCAATAACATCGCAAAACTGCCATATCTCTAGCCAGAAATCTTTCTTGTGCTCAACGGACCACCGATGCAGCTCGGAGTAGTTGCTTAAGTCATGACCCTGAATATTGACGTGTTCAATAAATTGTTGGAGGTTGGAAGTTGCTACTCGTTCTTGGCTAGGAACCCACAAAGGTTCGTTGCTGGATTCTACACACTGCGACATGACGTCCTCGTCGATATTTCCTTATTAACTCGTTAAGTTTTGTTGCAAATTTAATCAAAGTCAAACTTGTTACGATAATCAGCTCTCTGAAAAATAAGCAAAAAACTGTCAAATGTAAAAATAATGTTACACCCAATAAGGTGCGGATATCCTTGGTTAAATTGTCACCAAACTCTCGGAGCGATAGGCTTAATGTAACGAAGTTGTTAAAGGAAATAACAATGACTAGCTACGTTTCTAAGCCTGTGAATGAGAAGGGTTTTGTTGAGTGGAGTGTGGAAGAAGACCGCATTTGGCACGATCTCGTTTCTCGTCAATTGGCATTAGTTAAGCAAAGTGCCTGCAAAGAGTACCTTGATGGTCTGGAGATGCTAAACCTGCCCTTAAATCGGGTTCCCCAGTTGCCGGAGATCAATCAAGTTCTCATGCGTGAAACGGGGTGGCAAGTTGAACCTGTGCCTGCATTGATTAACTTTGATCGCTTTTTTGCCTTGTTGGCGGACAAGAAGTTCCCAGTGGCGACTTTTCTACGCAGCAGAGAAGAGTTCGACTATTTGCAAGAACCTGACTTTTTCCATGAGATATTTGGTCATTGTGCGATGCTGACCAATCGCCAATTTGCCGAATTTACTCATACTTACGGTCAACTGGGTATGAATGCTAGCGGCAAAGAACGTGTCTATTTAGCGCGTTTGTACTGGTTTACGGTGGAGTTTGGACTGGTGAAAGAGGGCGAGCAATTGAAGATTTACGGAGGTGGTATTCTATCTTCTCCAGGTGAGACGCTATACGCCATGGAAGATCCGGTCCCTCTTCGTGAGCAGTTTGATATTCATACTGTGCTGAGAACACCGTATCGCATAGATATTATGCAGCCCGAGTACTTTGTTCTCGAAGATATAGGCCAGTTGTACAAGTTGAGCAAGATGGACCTGATGTTCCAAGTACAACAAGCGATGAAAGTAGGTCTATTACCCCCATTATTTGAACCAAAGGAAGTGACACATGCTTGATGAATTACGATGTGAAGCGTGCAGCAGTACTGCCGTTGCATTGGGTGCAGAGGAAAGACGTTTGCTCTTAACGGAGCTAGATGGCTGGCAGATGTTAGAGCGAGACGGCATACCGCAATTAGAGAAAGTTTATACTTTCAAAAACTATAAGCTTGCTTGGGCTTTCGCAAACCAAATTTCTGAGTTGGCAGAGGAAGAATTTCATCACCCATCCATATTACTGGAGTGGGGGAAAGTCACCGTCACTTGGTGGAGCCATTCCATCAAAGGGTTACACCAAAATGATTTTATCTGCGCAGCCAAGTGTGACCGTTTAGGTTAGCGTTAAAGAAAGAGCCTGCTGAAGTGCAGGCTCTTTTTATGCACTGACGCGCTTTTGCTCGGTCAACATGGTTGGGATTCTACACACAGTGACAGGCTTGGACTTTAGATAACCTTGAATGTAGTGACACTGGTATTGAGTTAAGATCGCCAGCTGTTCAGGTGTCTCTACGCCTTCTGCCACGACTTTCAAATTGATGGTGTGCGCCATGTTGATAATGGCACGACATAAGTTATCAGCCTTGGTCTCGCCAAGTGCAATTCGACTAACAAAGCTTCTATCGACTTTAATCACATCGACCGGGTAGTCATTGAGTACGGATAGAGAAGAATACCCAGTGCCAAAATCATCCAAATATAACACCACTCCTAAATCTTTAATCCGCTGTAATTGCTCCGCATTGCACTCGTCGCTAAGCAGCATAGACTCAGTAATCTCAACACCGAGCAAATGCGCAGGGAAGTCGTACTGACTAAGCAAGCTTTTTAGAGTGTGATAAATATGTTCTGATTCAAATTGTCTGGCGGAGACATTAATGTTGATTCGAGGCATATCGGTGATGGATGGATTGTGCCAAAGACGGTGGAGTGTTTTGCAGCTCTCATTCGCGACCCAGTCACCAATGGTGAAGATTAGCCCGGTTTCTTCGGCGATTGGGATGAAGTCTTGAGGGGAGACAATGCCAAACTCTGGATGATGCCAGCGGATCAGTGATTCGAAACCAACAATGGCATCTGAACGCGTTGCGTAAATAGGCTGATAGACGACCGACAGTTGTTTGAGCGCTAGCGCGCTCGTCAGTTCTTGTTCCAAGGTAAAGCGTTGTTTGGCTTTTTGAAACATAGTCTCGTGGAAAAACACCACTTTGTCGTGACTGGAGTTTTTCGCCTGATACATGGCCGTATCGGCTTCTCGCAGTATTTCCGCCATTGAACGGCTGTGATCAGTCACCACCGAAATTCCAATGCTGGCACCAACGTAACACGCTTGCCCATCTAGGATATAAGGCTGGCTGAGCAGTTGAGTGTAGCGCTGACACACTTTACTCAAGATGCCCCGATCGACAAACTCAGGTAGACAGATCACGAACTCATCCCCTCCAAATCGGAAGCTGATGTCATGGTTTCTGCAATTGGCGATCAGACGTTGTGCGACGAGTTGTAACAGCTTGTCCCCGACCACATGGCCCATGGAATCATTGATGACTTTGAAGCGGTCTAGATCGATGAATAGGATTGAGAATCCTTGACTCTCACCTCGCTCAAGCCGAGTGAGCCTATTTTCAATCTCTTTGGTAAGGGCGGTTCGGTTGAAAAGGCCAGTCAAATTGTCTTTGATTGCCTGCAATGCCAGAGTCTTGGTCTTTTCTTCAATCACCCGATCTGACACTTCTAATCGAGTCGCGTAGAAGTTGGCGGCGAGGGTGGCGCTTGTGGTTAACAGTAGAATTAAGAACACCAAAGATGCGCCATAGAGCGCGGTGCTTCCTGTTCGATCGACCATAGAAACGGACAGTATCCAAGTTTGATTGAACAGAGCGATATCAAGCTGTTTTTCCAGTGAGGTTATCCGTTCGGAGAGTTTATCGTCGAGTAACTGAGTGTTGAGGTGAGAGCGAAAAATGTATTGCTCTGCGGCGACAGAGTAGACAGAAAGGTCACTCTCCGTCGAATTGATTTCACTACTCCAAGCCATACCCAATAGCTCGTGCAGAATTACATTAGCGACAATAAAGCCTTTAATCGTATCGTTTGAACCGTATAGAGGAAGGAATAGGCGAATCCCTAACTGTTGGTCAGCTTCATAATGGGCAACACCAATTCGACTGTTTTCTAAAGCTAACGTAATTGCGGTGACATTGGCGGCGTCGCTTTCAAGGCGTAGACCCAACTCATCGCTAGCTTCAAAGATCGAAGAGACATAGAAAATAGGTAGCGTTGCATGGCGAAGAAACTCCGGAACGCTTCTTTGATTCTTTAGGGGAGGTGCCACTTTGTAGCCGAAGAACCCGTTGGTAGCGGCTTGCCTTTCAAGCTCTGGGATGTCGTTTATAAGTGTAAGTGGGGCCCAAACTATCGAGCGTACCCCGTTGTCTGCGCCAGTTTGGTTAGTGAGAAATTGTTCAAACTGTTGCTGTGACGGGGCATTACCATATTGAAGAAAGTCTCGCGTGGCATACATCAAGCGTTGGGTGGCACTGAGTGTTTGCTCAAGCGAGTGCAGCTTGTTTTCTAATCTTCGCTCCAACTGATCTTTCATCTGTTTGGATTCATAGTAGAACACGGTCGTAACGCTGGCTGCTGCGAGCATTACACCCGTCAACCAAATGAGTCCGATATGTTTGAATGAAAGAGAGAGTTTCAAAATAGATAGCTTTGGCAATGAACGTTGTCTCAAGGGTAATGATAATTGTATTTTATGTAAATGATAATTAATATCAACTGAGTGTATTGATGTATCTGTTTGTAAAATCGAGGAAATAATGGCGGGTTTATATTGAACCGTTTTTATATGTCGAATTGATCTAATTAACTGTTTGCACTGAAATGCGATAAAGATCTAACTTATCGACCAAGGTGATGGGGTTCCACCTACTTAACCGCCGCTGTGGCTGATGACTCCTACAGGTAAGAAAACAGGTGAATCTTTTGGGCAAAGAGTTTGTCCAGATGCACGCTGAGCTGCTTGTAGAAGACGCTTCTCTGTACGCCCATTCGCTTGTTTTCCTCACAACAAAGGAAAACGCCATGCAATACTCTTCCGATATTCAAACCATGTGCCCCATTCAACGCGGCGATTTACACCCAAGTGCCCCAATTCCTGTCGAGGGCAGCATGATTCGCCCTAAAGAGGTGATTGCCATTTCCGGCTTAAGCCACGGTGTTGGCGCATGTGCACCTCAGCAAGGCGCGGCAAAGCTGACGTTAAATGTTAAAAGTGGCGTTATCGAAGAAGCTTTGATTGAAACCATTGGCTGCTCCGGCATGACTCATTCTGCTTCGATGGCCGCTGAAATCCTAACAGGTAAAACCATCCTCGAAGCCCTCAACACCGACTTGGTGTGCGACGCAATAAACGTCGCGATGCGTGAGATCTTTTTACAATTCGTTTATGGGCGTACCCAATCGGCTTTTTCTGAAGGAGGACTGGAAGTTGGAGCTGCGCTTGAAGACTTAGGTAAAACTAAGCGCAGTCAGGTTGGCACCAGTTACGGAACGAAAGCGAAAGGCGTTCGTTATATGGAGCTTGCTGAAGGGTATGTGACTAAGTTAGCGCTTGATGACGAGAGTGAGGTGATTGGCTATCAGTATCTCAACCTAGGCAAAATGATGGCGCTGATTGACAGCGGTGAATCGCCACAAGCGGCGATGGAGAAAGCGACCGGCACCTACGGTCGGTTTGATGAAGCAGTAAACACTGTTAACCCACGTCACGCTTAAAAAGAGGTCTCACTATGAACAACGAAATTCAAACTCACAACACTTCGCTAGGTCGTCGTCTGCTGGTTGAAATGAACCTGAACAGTTTAGAGGACGCGCATCGCTACTGTTTGCAGTTCGGCATCGACGCAAAAAAAATGGTGTTGGAGACCCAGCCAATAGCTTTTGAAAGTGCGTGTGATGCGTATACCTTAGGCACGGCGTTGGCGTTATACCGAAACGTTGACAGCGCAGAGGCTGCCGCATTAGCAATTGGTGAAGGACTGCAAGCGTTTACTAAACCTGGCAGTGTTGCTGAGCAGCGTCAGGTTGGTTTAGGGCATGGGGCACTAGCGGCACGCCTTCTCAATGAGCAGACTCAATGCTTTGCATTTTTGGCCGGTCATGAATCGTTTGCTGCAGCGGAAGGGGCGATAAAGATTGCCTTAAACGCCAACAAGTCGCGTCGCTCTCCACTGAAAGTGATATTGAATGGGTTAGGTAAAGATGCCGCTTACCTTATCTCACGAATTAATGGCTTTACTTATGTTCGTACCGAGTTTGACTACCAATTGGGTCAGTTGAATGAGACAAGTCGTAGACGTTTCTCCAAGACAGAACGTGGTGAGATCCTTTGTTACGGCGCCGATGATGTTCGTGAGGGTGTCGCAATAATGCATCGAGAAGGTGTTGATGTGAGTATCACTGGAAACTCAACCAACCCCACTCGTTTTCAGCATCCGGTTGCGGGTATCTATAAGTCAGAGTGTCATGCTCAAGGTAAAAGCTACTTTTCCGTGGCATCGGGTGGAGGCACTGGTCGAACATTGCACCCAGATAACGTTGGCGCTGGTCCCGCCTCATATGGCATGACGGATACCATGGGTCGAATGCACGCTGATGCTCAGTTTGCTGGCAGTTCCTCTGTCCCTGCGCATGTTGCGATGATGGGTTTTATTGGTATGGGTAATAACCCTATGGTTGGCGCTTCAGTGGCACTTGCTGTTGCGGTTGATCAGCAGCTGCATCACTGAGTGATCCCTGCAAAGGCCTTGGTTTGGCGTTAACCAAGGTCTCTACCTCTTGCTCGTATCGGCGTTGAATCAGTGTCAGTTTCCCCTTTAACTGTTCAATGCTTTTACCCAGCAGTCGGTTGCTTTGACCGTAATTATGACTCACGGCCACATTTGCGGTGCGCTGCTCCAATGCGCAATGCTCACTCATCCCTTGCCATTCACCCGCCTGTAAAAGGACATCATGTTGTAGCTGACTGATCGCGAGTAGCTCTTCTTCAATTGCTTGAATAACTTGCTGAGAAGCCTCAATTTGCATGCTGAGCTTTTGCTGCGATTGGGGGTTACCAGCTCGCCACAGTGCCGTTATATCTTGCTCTTCGAACGTCTGGTGGAGTAGGGGTTGTGTTGAGTGATGTTTGAGCAGCTGATTAAAACGTGTGGCGTGGAAGTTGTAAGAGTGGTCTATCTGCTTTTGGCTTTTGAGGATGCTATTCCAAGTTTTGGCGTCACAATGGGCACTATTACTGGGAAAAGGTAAAGTGCTGAGGCAAACTGCCGCTATAGTAAAAGTAACCCAATGCCACTTCATGCCGATGCTTATTCAAGTTGAGACATGATCATTATAGGAAAAGAAAATCAGCAAAAATGAAAAAGATAATTATGGTTGTGTTGCTGTTGGTTGGTATCGCCTGCGCTGGCGGTGGCTACTACATTTTCTACTTAAAGCCTCAGCAAGAAGCGGAACTTGCCAGTCAAATGCAAGAAGCTGAGCCTGAACCTATGCCGATGGAGGTGGTAGAGGAAGAAGAGCAAGAAGCGCCAAAGCCACCCGTGACCGATTACTACGTCAGTCCTGAAAGGTTAGGCGTGCGTGAGGCCCCAAACTTTGATGCGTTTGTGGAGAGCGTGGTTTATCGTGGAGATAAGTTACACGTGCTGGAAAAGAAAGACGGCTGGGGACGTATCTCTGCCTATTATGTTTATGACGACGGTGGACCGGAAGTCGCGGAGTGGGTGCCAATGGAAGCGCTACTCGAAGTCGCTCCGACTATTACTAAAGAAGAACGTCGCGAAACCGTCAGTAGCTACATTGAAAAATCAGATAACTTTAAGCAGCATTTTGAAATGTTCGTTAAAAAAACCGATCAGCTGCTGAAGGAGAAAACCTGTACACCTGAAGATTTTGAGGAAACCAGTGGCTGGGTTCGCTCGGTGACCTTTAGCGAGCGAGATGTGTATTTTGTTTACTGTGGTGGGCTTAAGCAGGCCAACAAAATCTATCTGGATGTACAAAGTGGCGAGATATTTTATCGCTAAAGTGAACAGCCAAATCTGAAAGCTTAAGTTTTAGATTATTTTAGTTGTGTGTTGACTAGCTTGAGCCTACTATCAGCACATATTGTTTAATTGGTTACGTGAATGATTCAACGCGTGATAAAACTGTTTTGGCTTGCAATGCTTGCGATGGTACTTCCAGCGCAGGCTGTGGCGTATTTTGCTCAAGCCGAAAGTGATATCAGCGCGCGTTTAGACCGAAGTAAACAAGCATCCCAATCTCTGTCAAAAGCCGCAAGCCAAGCGCTTTTTGAAACCACCCGTGACAAGCATGACTCTGACTCTCAACCTGTGTCTCAATCAGAAGGGCAGGTGGATGTCGTTGCCATCATTCATCTCAACCGTTGGGGAGTGTCAGGCCGCTGGCTAGAAGAAGCGGATAACAACCCGAGTGATGAATTCTCTGCTCCCAGCGGTTCGCTGCCGCCTCGCAAACTCTACTGCCATCCAGTGGTGCAAACACTGGCTTACTGGGCAAAATCCGATTTTACCGCCAACCACCGAATCTCTGGTTGGAAAGACTCTAATGCGCTCTATGTCGCATTAAACAGTCAGTTCGCTTAACTCCTTTTCTACCGGGCCACGCGCCCAAACTTAAACAACACTCGATTTCCGACAATATACAGGTGAACAACACCTGTCATATCGCTGTTGGAGTCATTCTCTAAGTTGATCGACTCAGTGATGCACTGAGGGATCAAACGCATGATAAGAAAATAATATGAAGCGAAAATCGGCCAGTAAGGCGAACAATGCTCGACTAATGAATCATTACTCGGCGTGGAAATATGTGGTGCTCGTGGTCACCGTTATACTGCTTGCTCTTAGCGCCATACCCACTTGGTATGGTGAACAACCTTCAATTCAGGTGACAACGTCACAAGGTGGTGGTGTATTAAATAACCCGGTGGAGTTGAACCGCTACCTTGACCAGCACAATGTGCAAGCGTCTGAGATAAAACAGGTTGGCTCAAGTACAACCTTAGTGTTTGAAGACGAGACTCAGCAAACCCATGCCAGAGAAGTTCTGAATGATCTGGTTGGTAAAGAGGACTCGATCACCTTTTCTTACGTGTCGGTTGCGCCGCAATGGCTCGGAGACATGGGTTTCAGCCCTATCAAACTGGGTCTTGATTTGCGTGGTGGGGTACAGTTCCTACTTAACGTCGATATCGATAAAGCATTTGAAGAGCAACGTAATACTCTGGTTGATGAGATGCGCGATATGTTGCGTCAAGAGCGTATTCGCGGCGTTAAATTCACTCAGGTTGGCGTGGATGGCTTTGATGTGAAAAGCCAATCGACGGAAGCGTTGACCACAGCGTCGACGTACATCAAGCAGAACTATCCAGGCTGGGATGTGAAACGCCATTCTGATTATTTGGCCGTGAAACCGACGCAGCAGAATAAGACCGAATTCCAAACCGTTACCTTAACGCAGAACCTAAAGATTATGCGTGATCGTATCGAAGAGTTAGGCATCACCGAAGCGGCAGTGCAGCGCCAAGGTGAACATAGCATTCGTATTGAACTGCCAGGTGTTCAGGATCCATCCCTCGCGAAAAATGTGATTGGTGCGACGGCAACATTGGCATTTCATGAAGCAAAAGCGGCTTCTGAAGGCGTTGGCTATGGCGACATCGTTTTAAAAGACAATGATGGACGTGATGTGATTCTGGCAAAACGTGCTGTTTTAACGGGTGAACACATTGTCAATGCGCGCGCTGGCGTCGATAAAATGGGCTTCTCTGAGGTAAACATCGCGCTTGACCATGCTGGCGGCAAAATCATGAGTGATTTCTCCGGTAAGCATATCGGTAAACCGATGGCGACGGTCTACAGCGAGTACACCACGAATGCAAAAGGTGAAACTGAACGTAGTGAGCGAGTGATCAGCGTTGCGACTATTCAATCTCAATTGGGTAGCCAGTTCCGTATCACAGGTGCAGGCACTATGGAAGAAGCGCAAAACCTTGCCCTGTTGCTTCGTGCGGGTTCATTAACGGCGCCTGTCACAATTGTTGAAGAACGCACTATAGGCGCGTCTCTTGGTGCAGAGAATATCCAAAATGGCTTTGCAGCTCTGGCATTGGGCTTAGCGATGACTTTGACCTTTATGGCGCTTTGGTACCGTCGTTTGGGCTGGGTGGCGAACGTAGCACTGATGATCAATATGGTCAGTCTGCTTGGTTTGATCGCATTGCTGCCTGGTGCAGTATTAACGCTGCCCGGTATTGCTGGTTTGGTACTCACTGTCGGTATGGCGGTTGATACCAACGTACTAATTTTTGAGCGTATCAAAGATAAGCTGGCAGAAGGCCGAACCTTTGCACAATCGATTGATCTGGGTTTTGGCAGTGCGCTCAGCACCATCCTCGATGCCAACATAACGACTATGATCACTGCCGTTGTTCTTTACTCGATCGGTAATGGGCCAATTCAGGGTTTTGCTCTGACCTTAGGGCTTGGTCTGTTGACCAGTATGTTTAGTGGTGTGTTTGCTTCAAGAGCAATTATTAATTTGGTTTGGGGACGCGACAGCCGTCGTGACGTGAGGGTTTAATCATGGTTGAGTATCTAAAGCACAATATTCGTCGAATTCGCTACATCACGACATTTGTTTCCGTGGCCTTAATGGTTGTTTCTCTCGTGGCACTGGGCGCCAGGGGGTTGAACATGGGGTTAGACTTCACTGGCGGTATGGTGACAGAGGTCGCCGTCGATAATAATCTAACCAATAGCGACTTGTTGAAAGTACTAACACCAGAGCTCGGTGAGTTTACCTCAGTTACCCGCTCCGATGAGGCAGGGCGTTGGGTCATCCGCTACCCAATTCCGCAAGCAGGTCAAACAGCACCGGATGTGCAAAAAGTGCTAGAAAAGGCATCACATCAAGTCACGGTGGTGAGCAACAGTATGGTCGGCTCACAAGTGGGAGAAGACTTGGTTGATCAAGGCGGTCTTGCGCTGCTTATCTCTATGATGTGTATTCTAGGTTACCTCTGTTTTCGTTTTGAATGGCGCCTTGCCAGTGGTTCCTTGCTGGCGCTTGTTCACGATGTTGTATTGGTTTTGGGTTTCTTTGCTGCGACGCAAATGGAGTTTAACCTGACCGTATTTGCGGCGATTTTGGCCATCTTAGGTTATTCATTGAATGACTCAATCATCATTGCTGACCGAATTCGCGAGTTGCTGGTGGCTAAACAGTCGACGCCAACCGAAGAAATCAATGACCAAGCGGTCATTGCGACGTTCTCGCGTACTATGGTGACGTCAGGTACAACCTTAATGACTGTCGCGGCTCTATGGCTAATGGGTGGTAATGCGCTTGAAGGCTTTGCGACGGCAATGTTTATCGGAATATTGTCAGGGACTTGGTCATCGATCTCTATGGGTACAGTGCTACCCGAATGGTTGAAGTTGGAACCTAAACACTACCTCCCTGTCGAGATAGACAGTGCCCCATAAGCGATAGGCATATGTGAGAATGAGAAAGGGCTAACCAAGTGGGTTAGCCCTTTCTGTTATTGGGTGTACTGTTGAAGAAAATCGCCAAATCGCTGCCATGATTTTTGGTCGGCATCTTCTCGATATCTAGAGCTACCAAACACAGTGAAGGCATGGGGTGCGCCGCTGTAAGTAATCATTTCGTGGGCGACGCCCTGTTGCTCAAGCTCACTGGCAAGGGTGGCGAATTGCGACATGGGAATTGCACTGTCAGCCGTGCCGTGAAGAACGAGGATTGGCGCGGTCGCCTGTTGATAATTTTGCCCATCCGGTGTTTTGAGGCCGCCATGGAAAGTGACAAAGCCTTTTGCTTTCATACCTGCTCGTGCCGATTCAAGTACCGCTGCGCCACCAAAACAATAACCCATTACAACGGTATTATTGCTGTTGCCACCTAAAGAAGCGGCGTAATCTAGGCTTCCTTGCATCAATGCTCTGAGTTTTTCGCGATCTTTATACAGCTCTCCAGTATGTTGTTTTTTATCTTTGACCTCCGTTGGACGGATTCCCTCGCCAAACAAGTCAGCTGCGAAAACGTTGTAGCCCATGTCATTGAGCATTTTGGCTCGTTGCTTTTCATAGTCGGTTAGACCATCCCAATCGTGAACCAGCAATACCAATGGTGCATCATCGGATACTTTGGACCAGTAGCCCTCGTAGTTACTACCATTTACATTGTAAATTTTATCCTCACCAGCCAATGTTACTGCGCTCCACATTGCTAATGAAAGACCAAGTACATGTTTCATCGTCTTTCTCCTTGTTGTATTGCAAGTGTAGTACGTTGTTATCAATTGAAAGGCACAAAAAAAGCCTCCCGAGTGGGAGGCTCAACATACGCAAGGAAAAGAAAATGAAGGAAATTACATAGCCGCTTCGAAGATTGCAGAGATCTCTTCGTGCGTTGCTTGTTTAGGGTTAGTGAAACCACAAGCATCTTTTAGTGCGTTGTCTGCAAGAGTTGGAATATCTTCAGACTTCGCACCTAGCTCTTTAATGCCAGCTGGGATACCAACGTCTTTCGCTAGAGCCACGATAGCGTCGATAGCCGCTTCCGCTCCTTGTTCTGCTGTCATGCCTTCAACTTCTACACCCATTGCTTTGGCAACGTCACGTAGACGCTCTGGGCATACTTGAGCGTTGTAGCGCTGTACGTGAGGTAGAAGGATAGCGTTACAAACACCGTGAGGTAGGTCGTAGAAACCACCCAACTGGTGTGCCATAGCGTGCACGTAACCCAGAGAAGCGTTGTTAAATGCCATACCTGCCATGAATTGAGCGTAAGCCATTTGTTCACGCGCTTCGATGTCTTCACCGTTTTCTACCGCAGTGCGGAGGTGCGCTTGGATTAGCTCAATGGCTTTGATTGCAACAGCGTCAGTAATTGGTGTTGCCGCAATAGAAACGTAAGCTTCAACCGCGTGCGTTAGTGCATCCATACCTGTTGCTGCGGTTAGCGATGCTGGTTTCGCTAGCATTAGCTCTGGGTCGTTTACAGAGATAAGTGGCGTTGTGTGCTTATCTACGATAGCCATCTTGATGTGACGCTCTTCATCAGTGATGATGCAGAAGCGAGTCATTTCTGATGCGGTACCCGCTGTTGTGTTGATTGCGATAAGTGGCAACATTGGTTTAGCGGATTGGTCTACGCCTTCGTAGTCGCCAATTTTACCGCCATTTGAAGCAACAAGGGCAATACCTTTCGCACAGTCGTGTGGTGAACCACCGCCTAGAGAGATAACGAAATCACAGGCGTTTTCTTTCAGTAGAGCAAGGCCATCGTTTACATTGCTGATCGTTGGGTTTGGTTGTGTGCCATCGAATACTACGGCTTCAACAGAGCGTTCAGCTAGTAGGTCTTGAACTTGTTTTACTACACCAATCTGGTTCAAGATTTTGTCAGTAACGATTAGACCTTTTTTAAAGCCTTGAGATTGAATGCTGTCTGCTGCGTCTTTTAGACAGCCAGCACCCATTAGGTTAACTGTAGGGATGAAAAATGCGCTTGTCATTGCATTGCTCCATTATTATAGGATTTAAGAACTGCAGTTAGATTCGCATAATATTTCACGGTTGATATTTGATCTTGAGCAATTCTCTACCCCAAAAGAGTTAAACTTGCATCGAAAGTGTGATGTAACGCTGATTGCATAACTATCATTGATAATTTTGTTAAATATTAGTGGGTTAGCGCAATCGTTTTCTCAACAGATAGTGTGGTTAACTCAAGTAGGGCGGGCGATGACAAAATAACCAGCGAAAAAAAGCCCACTGAGAATCGCTCTCAATGGGCGGTTAAAAATGGAGAAAAATTATGCAATGGCGACGAGCTTCGCGACCAGTTTTTCTATACCAGTTGCTGCCTGCGAAATGGATCCGGCGAGCATATAGGCAGGTGTTGAAAGAACCTTATGTTGCTCATCGTAAACATAATCGTCTACCGCGCAATCAAGATGCTGCCCAGATAATGCATTAAATGCAGCTGCGGTTGCTTCATCGTTACCTATGGTCCCTTTAACGCCTTCACCATAAATCATCGGCATGATCACGGGAGCAATACATAAATATCCGGCAGGTTTGCTAGCAAGAGCGAAAGCGCGGCATGCGGAGGCAACATGAGCGTTGATACTGCACTCGGCACCACTTACTGCAAAATCGGTGAGATTTTTTGCCGCGCCAAATCCTCCTGGTAAGAGTAAGGCGTCGAAGTCATCCACATTCAGTTTGGCCACATCCTCTATATTTCCGCGAGCGATGCGCGCAGCCTCAATCAGTACATTGCGCGTTTCGTCCATTTCTTCGCCAGTCTTATGATTGATGACATGAAGCTGATCGATATTGGGGGCAAAGCACTGCCAAGTGGCACCATTTTTCTCTATCGCGTAGAGAGCCAGTACACTTTCATGAATCTCTGCACCATCAAATACACCTGAGCCGCTAAGAATAACTGCGATTTTTTTCATTGTTTGTTCCTTATTAATCTGACGATATTAGATTAGTTGAAACGGTGTGATAGTGCCTTGGTTTACGTCGCAGTTTGATAGGTAAGCAAGCAGTGTATTAGCGACAGTCTGGGTATGACTGTCGCTATTGAAGAGAGAGGGAGAACGACCGAGCGTTGGTCACTCCTCTTCTTCTGTTGTGGATTGCTCTTGCTGCGCTTCGGTTTCGTTGTCTTCTTGTTCATCATTATCGTAGTACTTAACGACAAAAGGCGTGAGCATGACACTGGAAGGGAAAAAGCGTTTCATATAAGCCTCCATAGCCTAAGCAGGTAGTGGCTTGATTGTGCAATGCTTTGCGTAGGGTAAACTTGTTTTAAGTCACTAAATCTTTGGGAAAAAACCGGCGCACTTGTATTTGAGCTGCGGGTCACAGTTTACGTTTACAGCACTTTGTCCCACTCAGCGTTTTGGGCGTCCAGCCGCGACGCAATAAAATCAAGGAAGGCGCGAACTTTTAGCGGCATATGCTTACGCTCTGGAAACACGGCGTACACCGCATGCTCTGGAAGTTGATACTCCTGCATTACCCCCATCAGTTTGCCGGCCGCAATGTCCTTAGCGACGATGAAGGTAGGTAATTGACCAATTCCGAGCCCTTCTAATAGTGCACGGCGAATCGCCTCACTGTTATTGACCACTAAACGGCCTCTCGGCATAACCTTGAACTCTTTGCCATGCGAAGTGAACGTCCATTCGTTCCCTCCTCTGAAGTAAGCGTATTGCAAGCAGTTATGTTGGGTGAGATCCGACGGCCTAGTGGGCTGGCCAAATTGATTAAGATAGTCCTCTGATGCGCACAAGATGCTTTTGCACGGAGTCAGCCTTTTAGCGACAAGGTTAGATAGAGGCAGGTGGCCAATACGGATGCCGATATCAAATCCTGACTCAATCAGGTCGACCATTTGATCTTCGAGCTGCAAATCGATTTCCACATCCGAATAGAGAGCAAGAAACTCGGCGACTAAAGGCGCGACATACTGAACACCAAACGACATTGGAGCGGTGAGTTTGAGTTTTCCTCTTGGTTGGCCTTGTAGCTCGGTCACCGCGTCTACGCCTTGTTGTGCCAGACTTAGCGACTGCGATACGTAGGAGTAATAGCGTTGACCCGCCTCGGTCAAGCTGAGCTTTCTGGTGGTTCTGTGCAACAGGCGAATGCCCAATTCGTCTTCCAATTGGTTGATCCGTTTACTCACAGCAGATTTGGTAATTTTCAGTTTGTCAGCAGCTGGGGAGAAACCGCCACACTCAACCACTGCAACGAAAACGGGTATCGACGAAAAAGTTTGCATAGTTGACCTCAGGTAAACAATAAGTTTCTTTATTTGGTGATTATCATCCTCAGGAAAACAATCTACACTAGCATCACCAATTTGAGGAGAGAAAAATGAAGTACGATTGGATCCTGTTTGACGCGGATGAAACCCTGTTCCATTTTGATGCATTTAAAGGGATGCAACTGATGTTTGCGCGCAAAGGGGTGGAGTTTACTCAACAGGACTTTGACCACTATCAGAGAGTCAACAAGCCGTTGTGGGTTGATTACCAAGACGGCAAGATCACCGCTGGCCAACTTAAGCACACTCGCTTTGTTGAGTGGGCCGAAAAACTCGAAACGACTACGGTGGAGTTGAACAGTGCCTTTCTTGAAGCGATGGCTGATATCTGCACTTTGTTACCGGGAGCGAAAGAGTTGATGGATGCTCTGCATGGTAAAGCGAAATTGGGGATAATTACTAATGGATTTACTGAGCTTCAGGCGATACGTTTGCAACGTACAGGTATGTCTGAGTACTTCGAGCAGGTGATTATCTCCGAGCAAGTTGGTGTGGCTAAACCCGACCAAGGTATTTTTAGTTACGCTTTAGAGAAAATGGGTAATCCGTGTAAAAGCCGTATCCTTATGGTGGGCGACAATCCTCACTCTGATATTTTGGGCGGTATCAATTTTGGTATCGAGACTTGTTGGCTGAATGCGTCTCAGCAAGCGGAAGTGCAGGGGATTCGACCAAATTACAATGTGGGTTCGCTAAGTGAGCTTAAGGATATATTGGTTGCTTAATTGATCCATCACCCGGCAGCGTGAGTAAAAGTCTTCAACAGATAAACGAGGAACATGTCATGGCGATGTCGGGAAGAATAGTGAATTGGGATGAGAAGCACGGCTGTGGTTTGATTCGATCAGACGCGACGAAAGAGCAGATATTTTTTCATATAACCGATATGGATGTTGAAGCGCTACCCCCATATATCACCGAGCGTGTGGCCTTCGAATTAGAAACTGATTTTAGCGGCTGTGGCTTGGCTCAGCATATCACTCCGATTATCTAAGGATTGCGATCAGTCGTGAGCGTTGAGTGAAATGTAGTGTTCAAATGATTTGCGACTACTGACCGTGAAGCATTCCTCTTTGACCGATAGAGTTTGAATGCGGTCGATACGAAAATGGCGGTAATCGTTTCTTAGCTCGCACCAAGCCACCAAGGTCCACAGTTTGCCCCAAAAGATCTGACCAAGTGGCTGCAGCACTCTGGTTGTTTCTTGGCCGCTTTCAGCGATGTATTCTACTTCTATCTTCAGTTTGTTGTCTGTGGCGTGACGGAGCAGTTGACCTCGCTGCGATGTGAGTGTTTGGGTGTGGAGGTCAGGAACCATCACCGGAAACGCTTCGACCTGTTGCTTTAGCCTGTCGGGGAGAACCGACCGAATTTTAGTAGAGGCACTTCGAGACGCTTCAGCCAGTTCGGCATCTGACCAGGCTTTGACCATTCTCATACCTAGCTCCAAAGCCATCATCTCTTTCTCAGTAAACATCAGTGGAGGAAGATGAGAGCCTGGCTGGAGTAAATAGCCGACACCAGCTTCTCCTTGGATAGGAACGCCGGAGTTGAGCAGTGACTGTATGTCGCGGTAAATCGTTCTTTCACTCACTTCCATGGTCCGTGCAAGCTCTGCGGCGGTAACCGCATAACGCTTTGAGCGCAACAAAGTAAGAAGTTCAAATAGCCGTTCTGATTTACTCATGGTCTACGTTACTCAATGAAGGAGGGCGACCCCTCCTTACTTTTCTGTTATTGATATTTCGCTGCGAGGTCACTCATCATAATGGTTTGATGCTGCATGTCGACTGTTGCAGGGTCAATCAAAGCCATGAGCGGTGCGCAGTCTTCACAACTGGCAAATTGCTGGCCAGCCGCTTGGGCCGCTTCCATTGAGTCCCAATAGACGACATCTGTCCATACCTCGTTTTCTTGATTGAAACTGGTAGAGCGATATTGAAACCCATCCAACTGCGAGACAAAACGTTGGCTTTGCTCTGCAGCGGCAATCAGTTGTTCATGGGGTGTGTTTGGCAGTAATTTAAAAGAGACAATTTCAACGACGCTTTTCATTTGGTACTCCTTGTATGGGATTGACTTGGTTCGATAGCAATACTAGCTAGTGCCATTGTCAGAACCTGTCAGTAGTGATTATTGAGTAAATTATTGCCTTTTCGATTTCAAGTTGTGATCTTGGTTATGCTCATGGTTTCTTATCTTGACTACATTTAACGTGCACTATTACAAATTTTATAAACGTTAGGTTAGATCAAGTCTGACTAAATCAAAGCAATTTAGTCGTTAAAGGATTGAGACAATGGCTATACAAGGAACAATCAGCGAGTGGGATCAACATAAAGGCTATGGTTACATTGCCGTTGATGACCAAGAGGCGCAAATTCGCTTTCACCTTTTTGATTTCGAAGCGTTTGGTCACCCACCACAATTAAGAGACCGGGTTCAGTTTCGTCTGGCTAAGGACGACCAAGGAGAGCTACGAGCCGTTCATGTAGAAAGGCAATTTGTGTTTAATTTTCCACTTGCCGTTGCAATATGGTTCGTCTCCACTATGGTGGCGAGTGTGTTCTTACTGAATTTTCCTCCCATCGCATTGGTGATTTCTGTTGCGGTGTCGACCATTACTTATTTGGTATATGCCGTCGACAGACAGGTGTACCACAATGGTGGTGTTCAAATCCCGAACACGATTTTCTACCTACTTAACATGTTTGGTGGTTGGCCTGGTGCTCTGTTTGCCCAGTCTATTCTCCACCATAAATACACTGACTTAGACTTTAAGCTTTTGTTCTGGCTTTCGATGGCTTTGAACGTGGGCTTTTATTGCTGGACGTTAACTTACGAGGGCAGTCTGGCGCTGACCGAAATGATTACTCAGTTGCAGGTTTTCGTTGCAACTCTTTAGCATAAAAGGCGTAACCTCAAAGGTTACGCCTTATGTCTTTCCAAATTGACGCTTTCCCAGCTCGGCTATGGACGTTCATCCGCCTCCAAACGACGCTCAACGTCAGCTATCACGTCTGGCAGATCGGCGATCGTATCAATCAGGTAGTGAGGCGCACTTTTGATCAATTTAGTGCGTGCTTTTTGTCTCGCGCTGTCCAACGTAGCTTGATCGGCCGCCTGATACTGTTCATAGGTCAGCCCAGCTTCATTGCCCGACAGCAGTAAGCCAACCGTCCACATTCCCGCGTTGTGGCCTTCTTCAATACCAGGAGCGGCGTCATCCACCTTGATACACGCGCTAACGTTGGTTACACCGAGCTCTATCACGTTCTTTAATGCCATAAATGGAGCAGGGCGCCCGCCTTGCGGTAAATCATCAGTCGCGACCACGTAGTCTGGGCGATAGCCGTAGTCGGCAGCGGCGGGAATCAGTACGTCCATCACCTCTCTTGGATAGCCTGAGCAAGAGCCGATTTTGATTCCTTGCTGCTTAAGGCTATTGACCACATCAACGGCGTTTAAGATAGGCGCCGCATGATCTGCTACCTTGGCTTTCTGCAATGGCATAAAAGCCGCGTAAATCGTGTCTATATCTTCACTGGTCATTGAACGACCAAATTGGGCGTTCCATCGAGCATCTACTGAAGGCAAACGTCCAACGGCTTGAATGTGGTCCCATTTGCCTAAGCCCATTGGCTCTCTTGCCTCTGCTAGGTTAATTTTAAAGTCGAACCCTTGTTTAAATGCTTCAACGAAAATGCTGGTTGGGGCGAAAGAGCCGAAGTCAACGATGGTTCCTGCCCAATCAAAAATGACGGCTTGGATGTTAGAGCGTGGCACTGTCATGTTCGTTTTCCTTATTGCAATAGTGGTATTGGTCGCAAACGTCAGCGATGGCTTGTTCAAAGATGGCCAACGCGTGAATAAGTTGTTGTCGATTGATGATGAGTGGTGGGCTAAGTTGAATCACATTACCTTGTGATACTTTAAAGCTAAGGCCATGGTTCAAACATTGGTAGAGAACAGCTTCCGCCTCATCGATAGCGCGTTGCTTCGTCATACGGTCTTTGACGAGCTCAATCCCCCATAGCAGCCCTATGCCTCTGACGTCGCCAATGACGGGATATTTTTCTTTCATCGCCAACAAGGTAGTGTGGATGAACTCACTGTCATTTCGGGTCTTCTCGAGCAATTTCTCTTGTTCAATAACCTCGATAGTGGCGAGAGCAGCCGCGCAGCCTATTGGACTTTTTTCATGGGTATAGTGCCCCATCGAGATCTGAGTCGCGGTGTTGTATTTATCTTTGGTGATCATTGCCGCAATCGGTACGAGACCTCCCCCTAAGCCTTTGCCAATACATAAAATGTCGGGTTCGATATCATAGGCTTGGTGGGTGAACCACTCGCCACTTCTGCCCATACCATTAGGGATATCGTCGATAATGAGCAGGACACTGTGTTTGTCGCAAATTTCTCGCACTCGTTGCCAGTAGGCTTTACTAGGGACTTGTACATCGGTGTTGCGAACGGTTTCGGCAATGAAAGCGCCAATGCCACCTTCTTTTTCAATGACGTACTCTAGATAGTCTGCGTAATGGACGTCGCCGCCATCAGGTGAGGGAAGAGCCCCTCGATAGGATACGGCGGGTGGGATGCGCTCTACGCCAGCCATCAAAGGGCCCATCCCCTGGCGAAAGCAGGCCTCTCCACCGACCGAGATTGAATCCAATGACGCGCCGTGGAAAGAATCCCACAACGATACGACCTTATAATTACCGGTGACATGGCGGGCAAGCTTTAGAGCCATACCAATAGCTGAAGTGCCTCCGGGAGCAAACAACACTCGATTCAATTCTCCACCACAAATCTCGGTTAGCTTTTCCGCACATTCAACGGCGATTTGATTGGTGAAACGGCGAGGTGAAAAAGGTAGTTGAGCGATTTGATCTTGCACACGTTTAATTACATGGGGGTGGCCATAGCCCAATTGGTGGACATTGTTGCCATGAAAATCCATGTAGCGCTTACCTGCCGTATCTTCAAGGTAGATACCCTGCGCGGCTTGTAGCGCGTCTAAACATGGGGTAGACATTGCTTGGTGGAGAAACACGTCACAATCACGTTGCAGTAGAGTCTGTGTCCCTGAGTGTTTTAGTCGGGAGGCCCAGTCTTGTCTTGCGCGTGTTGTGTTTATATCCCCTTCACTGCGCAAGTGATCCGTTACTAGCGCTTTATCCATGTTCGGCTACCGTCTCTGTTTGAGTCCAATACATTGCCTTCGATACGGCGTGAATTAAGCGCTGGATGTCTTCTGGGTAGACCTCACCAATGTTACCGATACGGAAACAATCGGCATCAGAAACCTTGCCTGGGTAAATGACAAATCCTTGCTGCTTCAATTGGTCATAAAAGGTTTTAAACTGATAGTCGCTGTGCGATGGAGAATAAAACGAGGTGATGATTGGCGAGTGAAGGTCATCGGTGAGTAAGGTTTCAAAACCCAGTGAACGCATTCCTGCGACTAACGTTGTTTGGTTGGTCACATAGCGCTGGTGGCGAGCTGTAACGCCACCTTCCGCATCGAGTTCGCTGAGTGCTTGATAGAAGGCTCTGACCGTATGCGTTGGCGAAGTAAAGCGCCACTTGCCATGGTTTGCTTGCATGCACTGCCATTGGTCGTAGAGGTCCAAGCTGAGTGAGCGGGCTTGCCCTTCACATTGTTCAAGTTGCGCTTGTTTGGCGATAACAAACCCAAATCCGGGTACACCTTGGATACATTTGTTGGCGGAACTGATCATAAAATCGATGTCGAGCTGACCGATGTCCATTGGAATACCACCGAAGCTCGACATGGCATCGAGAATAACCACTTTATTGAACCGTTTCGCCAGCTTCGTGATGTCTTCAATTGGATTGAGGATGCCAGTTGTTGTTTCACAATGAACCATGGCAACGTGCGTGATACTAGGGTCCGATGCCAATGCTGTCTCTACATCGTTCAAGTGCGGTTGTGATGTTTCCCCCACCGAGACAACATGGCAAGGGATTTGTAGGTACTGGGCTATTTGAGCAATGCGCGCGCCATAAGCGCCGTTGTCAACAACTAGCAGTTTTCCTTGGCGTCCGATTGCACTGCCGATCGTGGCTTCTACAGCGGCGGTACCGCTTCCTTGCATCAATACGCTAGTGTAGCCACTCGACTGCGTTGCGAGCGTGACGAGCTTGTCTCTTATTACTTCGACAATGTCTTTGTTGTACTCATCATCCCAAGTACACCAATCTTTGAGCATTGCTTGGCGAACCGTTTCTGAGGTTGATAAAGGTCCGGGGGTGAGCAGTAAGTAATCGTTCTTCATAGTTGCATCCGTTTAGTGGTATATACCAGTTTGTATGGGTACTTTAACAAGGAAGAAAATCGCCGGTAAATAGCGTTATTGGCAATTTAATAAAACTTTAATATGTCATTATGGTGGGTTAAGCCGATGATCTCATCCTGCTGTGGTGTCTAAAAATTGCCATTTTTTGTTCATATAATCGTCACACACTCCTTTTAGGGTGATTATCGTTAACTGGTACAGACCAATGTGTATAGCCTGTTTAAACTCTGCACATGGTCTTCAAACGAAATAGTCTAAATTGGAGAAGATGATGAAAAACCGTTTGATGAAAGGATCGCTGGCTGCACTTGTATCTTTGCTAGCTACGAATGCAATGGCCGCTCAGGAAGTGACGGTTTACACCGCGTTTGAGACAGACATCCTCGCTAAGTACAAGTCTGCTTTTGAGAAAGAGAACCCAGATATCAAGATTAAATGGGTACGTGACTCAACCGGTATCATGACGGCTAAGCTGCTGGCAGAAAAAAATAACCCTCGCGCGGAAGTCGTGTGGGGATTAGCAGGCTCGTCGATGGCACTTCTAAAAGAAGAGGGCTTGCTTAAACCCTACACTCCAAAAGGCATTAATGAGCTTCACGCTAGCCTGAATGACCCACAATCAAATCAAGCGTGGTTTGGTAATGACGCCTTTTTTAATGCAGTATGCTTCAACGAAGCGGTCGCTAAACAGTTGAACTTGCCTAAGCCAAATTCATGGGAAGACCTGACTAAACCTGTATATAAAGGTCATATTGCAATGCCAAACCCAGCCTCTTCTGGTACTGGTTACATGCAAGTTTCTGCTTGGCTGCAAAATATGGGTGAAGATCAAGCTTGGAACTACATGAAAAAGCTAGACAATAACATTGCACATTACACGCATTCTGGGTCGAAACCTTGTGTTCAAGCGGGCATGGGTGAGGTCGCGATTGGTATTTCTATGGCAAGTCGTGGTGCGAAACTGAAAACTCAAGGTGCGCCACTGGCTGTCATCACTCCAAAAGGAATTGGCTGGGAATCTGAAGCGGTCGGCTTGGTAAAAGAGTCTAGCGCCGCTAAGCGTGTTGTTGATTGGTCAATTTCAAAAGCAGCCAATGAGCTGTATGTTGAGATGTACCCAGTTGTTGCTCACAAAGATGTAAAAGCGACCGTTTCTAACTTCCCTAACGTGCAAGACAACATGGCGAAGATGGACTTTGCCCAAATGGGAAGTAAGCGCGCGGATATCTTAGCAACTTGGTCTGCAAAATTTGACGCTAAATCAGAACCTAAGTCGTAACGGGCTCTGAATTGTCACAGGAATAGGGGAGCGAAGGCTCCCTTTTTGCATTTTTAGAGCTGGCACGGCACACTGAGGTCACAGAATAAGGAGCGTTGCATGATCATTAAGCCTATAAGCGCAGAGCAAACATTGCCCATTCGCTTTGCCGTGCTTTGGCCGCACAAGAGTATCGATTATTGTCGTGTAGATGACGATGAATTTGGCGAACATTATGGCGCTTTTATCAATGATGAACTGGTGAGCGTTGCCTCTGTATTTACCCACAACCGGGTGAGTCGATTGCGAAAGTTTGCTACCTTACAAGATTATCAAGGGCAGGGCATTGGTAGTCAGTTGCTCACCGCGATACTCGAAGACGTAAGGCAAAAACACTGCACACTTTTTTGGTGTGACGCAAGAGAAACGGCTGCGTCATTGTATCAACGTTTTGGTCTTGAGCCGCAAGGGGAGAGGTTCTATAAAGGTGAGGTTGCCTACTTCAAAATGGTACTCAGTTTGACTGACTAGGTGTTGCCCCGTTGCTTCACCGGTTCATCCTTCTGTCATCTTTCCTCTATAAATTTGTCATTCGACTGAAACAAACTCGCACTAATCTTGGTATATACCATTTGAGGGGCGTGTTATGTCTGCTAACCAAACGTATTTACAAATCGAAAACGTGGTCAAACAGTTTGGCCAGTTCACCGCATTAAAACAGATTTCCTTATCGATCGAAAAGGGTGAGTTCGTTTGCTTTCTTGGCCCTTCAGGCTGTGGAAAAACAACCTTGCTGAGAGCTATTGCTGGGCTGGATTTACCCACTGCTGGTACGATTTCTCAAGACGGTGTCGATACCACCTTTTTGCCACCCGAAAAGCGCGACTTCGGTATCGTTTTTCAATCTTACGCCTTGTTTCCCAACCTTACGGTTCAAGAGAACATTGCCATTGGGCTTAAAAATCAGGGGATGACGACAAAAGAGGCGCTGGAGAAGGTCGAGCAGTGGCTCGACATGATCGGATTAGCCACGTCGGGGCTAAAATATCCCAACCAACTCTCTGGTGGTCAACAGCAGCGAGTTGCTTTAGCTCGCGCGTTGGCACTATCTCCAGGTCTACTATTGCTAGATGAGCCGTTGTCTGCATTGGATGCTAAAGTACGGGTTCATCTTCGCGATGAAATTTGTAAGTTACAGCGTAAACTTGGGATTACCACCATCATGGTGACTCACGATCAGGACGAAGCTTTGACCATGGCGGATCGGATCGTTGTAATGAACCACGGGGTCATCGAACAGGTCGGCACGCCACAAGAGATTTATCAAAAACCCGCCTCACGTTTCGTCGCGGAGTTTGTTGGTAAAATGAACTTTATTTCCTGCTCGGCCTCTGCTGACGATCAACTGCGTATCGCGGAATCTTTGATTAAGGCTCCCGCCATCGACAATAAACAGGTAAAACGCGGCGACCACTTTGACTTAGCGGTCAGGCCAGAAAATATCAAATTTGTTGAGCGCTATAGCAATGCGTTGCCTGTGCGTATCCGTTCGCAAGAGTTTCTTGGTGCGTTCTACCGGGTTGAATGTGAGCTACAGCATGACCATCAAGCGAATACACTCTATGTCGATGTCTCTTGTGAGGCCGCTCAGCAGTTAAAGTTACGTCGTGGCGACATCCGTTACATTCAATTTGCCAGCCTCGGTTTAAGAGCCTACCCATCACTCTGTCCCAACAATAACAAAGCGTTAGCGGCGTAGTGAGGTTGAGATGGATACAATGACAACACCTAGCGTGGCGACCTCTAAGCCTTCTGCGCATAGCTATTTAAGTCGCATCAGTCGCGACAATCTCGTTTTGTTTGGTCTGCTGACCTTCATCGCTATTATCATGCTGCTGTTCATTGTGATGCCGTTATGGGCGATGATGACCAAGAGTGTACAAAATAGTGATGGAGAGTTTGTTGGACTGGCCAACTTCGCCCTTTACTTTTCTCAGCCTGCGATATGGCACTCAATTGGCAATACGTTTACCGTTGGCCTGATTGTCACCAGTATCGTCGGGTTGCTGGCTTTTGGTTATGCCTACGCGTTGACGCGCTCTTGCATGCCGTTCAAAGGGGTATTTCATATATTGGGTACTGCACCCATCCTTGCCCCTTCATTATTACCGGCCATCAGCTTGATATTTTTGTTTGGCAATCAGGGTATCGCTAAAGAGTTACTCCAAGGTCACTCGGTGTATGGGTTGATTGGTATATCAATGGGACTTGTTTTTTGGACCTTCCCCCATGCGTTGATGATATTAACAACATCGCTGAGAACATCAGATGCTCGACTTTATGAAGCTTCCCGTGCGTTGAAAACGTCGCCGTTTAAAACCTTCTTTGTGGTGACGTTGCCAGCGGCCAAATACGGACTCATCAGCACACTAATTGTTGTGTTTACGCTGGTGGTCTGCGACTTCGGGGTCCCTAAAGTCATTGGCGGTAACTACAATGTGCTAGCGACGGACATTTTTAAGCAGGTGGTTGGTCAGCAGAACTTCTCGATGGGTGCGGTGACCAGCATTGTTTTACTTATCCCCGCGTTATTAGCGTTTGTGGCCGATCGTTGGGTGCAGAAAAAGCAAAAAAGTTTGTTCGATACCCGCTCTGTTCCTTATCAACCAGAGCCAAGTCCGATCCGTGATGGTGTGTGTTTGATTTACTGTAGCGTTATTTCTCTTGCCGTCATTGCCGTACTTGGCATGGCAGTATACGGCTCTTTGGTCACTTTCTGGCCTTGGAATAAAGCGTTGACGTTAAACAATTACAATTTTGCTGAAATGAGCACCTATGGCTGGAGCCCTTTCTTTAACTCAATTTCTCTTGCTACGTGGACGGCCATCATAGGGACGGGATTGATTTTTGTCGGTGCATACTGCATTGAGAAGGGCAGAGCGTTTGCAGCGATAAGGCAAGCGATGCAAATGTTAAGTGTGGTGCCTATGGCGGTACCGGGTATGGTGTTGGGATTAGGCTATATTTTTTATTTCAATGACATGAACAATCCCTTGAACGTATTGTATGGCACCTTAGCTTTCTTGGTGATCAATACGGTGGTGCACTACTACACCGTTGGCCATATGACAGCCATTACTGCATTGAAGCAGATTCCATCCGAGATTGAGGCAACGGCGGCATCGGTTAAGCTGCCACAATACAAATTGTTTTTTAAAGTGACGCTGCCAGTTTGCTTACCAGCCATATTCGATATCGCTAGCTATCTGTTTATTAATGCATTGACCACCACATCTGCGGTAGTATTTATCTATTCGACGGATACTATTCCTGCTTCAGTGTCGGTATTGAACATGGATGATGCAGGACAGACTGGCGCAGCTGCAGCGATGGCGGTAATGATCATGATTTCTGCAGCCACAGCCAAGTTGGTTCATATGACCTTAGGTAAATGGCTAGAAAACAAAACGCAAGCATGGCGCAAAAGGTAAGGGCGATAAGTGCAATACGTAAAAATTAAAGACTCCATTGTTGAGCAAATTGAATCTGGATTGTTGTCGCCAAGGCAAAAGCTCCCTGCTGAACGCAAGTTAGCAGAGTCATTTGATACTACTCGTGTCACGTTAAGAGAAGCGCTGTCCCTCCTAGAAGCGGAAGGTCGCATATACAGAGAAGATCGCCGTGGTTGGTTTATTTCTCCTGAGCCACTTCAGTATGACCCGACCCAGACACTTAACTTTCCGAATATGGCTAAGGCACAAAATCGTGTTCCCAAAACGGAAGTTGTGTCAGCGAAAGGTATCTTAGCCAACAAACAGGCGGCGCGTTTATTGAATTTGCAACCATTCTCTGATGTGTATCGTGTGGATCGCGTTCGCTATCTTGAAGAGCGCCCTGTCGTTTACGTTGTCAATTATGTTCGCCCTGAACTGTTTCCTAATTTACTAGATTTTGATCTCTCCAACTCACTCACAGATATTTATCGCGAGCACTTTGGCGTAACCTATCAAAAAATCCGTTACCGCATTTCTACCAGCACTTTATTGGGTGAGACAGCACAAGCACTACGCGCGACCTCTGGGACGCCAGCAATGGTGGTTGAGCGGGTCAACTATAACCAGCATGGTGAACTTATCGATTGCGACATTGAATACTGGCGTCATGATGCAATCAGTATTGAGTCGGTGGCGCAGTTGCAGCCATAATCTATCACTGTATATGGCGGGCCTCCCGAGTGGAGGCCTTTTTTATAAGGAACATTCATGTCAATTTGGGCAATCTGTTTAGTCGTCGTTTCTGCCTTTCTCCATGCAGGATGGAACTTACTGAGTAAGAGTAATAAAGTCTCCGGCCCCGCCTTCTTTCTTGCCAGTGGCAGTGCCGCCGCATTGCTCCTAACCCCTTATATCGTTTGGTACTTGCATCAGGTTGGCCTTGAGTCCTTTCCTGGCCAGTTTTGGTTGCTACTTATGGTGAGCGGTATTGCACAAGTGGTTTATCTGCTCGGGTTGGGTTTTGCCTACAAGCACGCTGACATCGGCTTGGTCTATCCGATCGCCCGATCTTTGCCAGTGCTCATGGTCGGTCTTGGATCTGTTTTACTCGGGTATTCGCTGTCGTTCGCAGGGTGGCTTGGTTTTGGTTTGATTACCTTGGGGTGTTTGTTTGTGCCAATTGAGTCGCTCAAACAATTCAAGTTCAAGCACTATCAAAATTTGGGCGTGCTGTTCGCGTTAATCGCCGCGATAGGTACGGCTGGCTACTCTCTAGTGGATAAAGAGGCACTACTCGTAATTAACCAGAGCGTGTCACACCTTGTTTCAGACCGGAAATCCGCGGTGTTCTACCTTGGCATTCAGTTTTGGGCCATTGTTACGCCGATCGCGCTGTATTTATTGCTAAGTGGCAAGAAAGAGGATTTCAGCCAAGCATGGTCTATTCGCCGAACAGCAACCATGGCTGGAGTCATGATGTCTACGACATACGGCCTAGTACTGTACGCCATGACGATGACCGAAAACGTCAGCTATGTCGTTGCCTTAAGACAGCTTAGCATCGTCTTTGGCCTCATTTTCGGTATCTTATTCTTAGGTGAGAAGTGGCTATTAACCCGAGTTGTAGGCACTTTATTGATCCTTTCAGGGCTTATCATTAGTGTGATTGGATGAAAACGGGCAGATTCTTTTATGATATTTGCCACTACTGCTATAACAAATCACTCTAAAGAATGAGAACGGTTCGCTTTCTTAATTCTAGACTCAAACTAACAAGTGATTGAATCTTGGTGATTTCTTGCTTACTGCATATAACAGACCGTGATAACCGCACTAATCGCGCCAGATTTAACTCTTCGGCGATTTCGAAAAACTTGATGATCTAGTGCAATTATTTCTAAGTCTCAAAGGTCATTTGTTACGTACCATTAAGGTATTCGAGCAAGGCATAAAGCTCGATTTTAGGTAACCAAGGAGTCAGTTATGATTAAGTTAGTAAGTTTAGCAAGCATCGCGTTATTCAGTTCAGTTGCACTAGCAGGTTCTGGTGCATACAACACCGTCGTTAACAGTGAAACGATGAATGGTAATCCGCAAATGTCTCGTGATGCGGCTTTGGCGCAAGGCAAACAAATGATCATGGAGATTAACAACAAATCGCCGTTTGAACTTAGTCGTTCAGTGAATTATTCGTCTAATGAGTTAGTCGATGTAAACTCATTTGAACTTCGTAACTCTCAGGTAACGGTCAATGAGATCGTAACCAGTGACGGTGATATCGCTTATCAACCAGTGATCAACATGAGCTATGAATACCGAGCTCGTGAGAGAAACTAAGATTTTATTATTTTCGCTAGCGCAAATAAAAAAGCCCCGGTCTTCTGTACCGGGGCTTTCTTTTTATGTTTGCTGATTAGCTTTCTGCTTCAACCAACTCTGGCTGCTCGTCAGCACGAGCGGCAGCCAGCATTTTACGGATGATAACGGAACACACTAGAGCAATGGCAACCATAACAACCGCGAGAACAGTAAGCAGTTGGAAGTAATCGCCATATACCGTTTGAACAATCTCTTGTGTGATCTCTTGGCCTTTTTCTAACGCAATAGACGTTGAGAATACGGCACCAACAATACCAGATAGTGCCATGGCGACTGAGAACAGAGATACAGAGAAGCCTTCAATGTGCTTAGGTGCAACAGACAGAATAAATGCAACCACTAAGCTGCCCACAATGACCTCGGCAAAAGCTTGGAAGAAGTGAATCGCTAGGAAAACTTCCGGGCGAATAACCACATCTTCACCGATGTTCATCACTGCCATGGTCAAGATACCAAACGCAATCGCGGTAAAGATAAACGCAAAACCAATCTTAGTCGCTGTTGAGAAGTTAATGCCTTTTTTCTCTAGTGAAGAGAAGGTCATCGCGATAACAGGGCCCGCAACGATACACCACAGTGGGTTCATCGCCATAGAAGCTTCTGGTGCGATAGGGATCAGGTTAAACAGGTCACCACGCATGGTATTGATGGTTACCATGGTCATCGAAGTCATCATCTGACCGTAGTAAACAAAGAAGCACGTAGTCAGTACCGTCATGATTAAGATGGTACCCATTTTAAGAGCATCTGATTTACCCGATTTCACCATTAGGCTGATGAAGTACAAGATTGCCGCTGCACCAATTGCGTAAACGATGTTTTGGCCGATATCCATGTTTGAGAACATGAAAAATACCAGGCCAACCATGGCTGCAGAAAGGCCAAGGAATGCGATCCAATTTTTAGTGCTAACTGGCTGTTGGTCAATATCTGCACCGACACCAACAAGTTGCTTGTTAAAAATGATAAGCACAGCAAAAGCGAAGGCCGCCATTACAGCAGATAGCGTGAAGCTACCATGGAAGCCAATAACCAGTACGAACATTGGGAACAGGTACTGGCCAAGTAGTGCGCCAACATTGTTCACAGAGTAGTTTACTGGGTAGCCGTTTTCGAAGTCTTCTTCTGAGGCAAAGGTACGTTTATAAAGACTTGGGTAAGAAGGAGACATCAAACCACGAGCGTAACTCGCAAGTGCAATACCGACGAGAGCCATGGGTACGTTAGTCGCTGAAGCGCCAAGAACCAACAAGGTGTAACCCGTTGCGAAGGTACCGTAGGCGATCGTCAAAGAACGATAGGCACCGAGGAACTTATCTGCTATAAAGCCACCCGCGATTGCGAACAGTGGGCCAATAGAAGAAAAGGCACCGACAACCATCATGGTATCTGCTTCGTTATATCCCAGATCTTCTAAGAAAAAACGAGTCAGAATGACCATCACGCCGTAGAATGATAAGCCAAACATAGCTTGGCAGAACATCATTGATTTGTTCAGTTTATTCCACATAATAATCTCTTTTTATTGCTATAACACAGTGTTAACAACTATATATTTTAACATCTGTGGCATGTTATAAATTGAAACAATTATCGCAGAAAACACATTCTATGCACGATTTTTTCTCAACTTCGCATAAATTTTTATAATGTGTTTGATCTAAAACGTTTGCGTGGAATAAAAGTGGATTAGATTATCGCCGCTTAGCCAGTGGAAAATGATTCTTAGTCAGCTATCTTTGTGTTAGCCTGCGTGTCACTAGTCCAACTGAAAAAGGACGTAACTCTATGAAGATCTTCAGTAACTTCGATAGTGGTAGCATTGAGGTCATCAATGCAGAGAATAAGGACGATATTCAACTTAAAATTCCTAATGATAATCAATCGGAATTTTACCAATGGTTTCATTTCCGCCTGGAAACTCAGCCTGAGCAACAACACACAATCAATATTCTTGACCTAAAAGGCTCGGCTTATCCTGAAGGTTGGACTGGCTACGACGTGGTTGCTTCTTACGATCGTGAAGAGTGGTTCCGCATTCCTGCTCAGTTTGATGGCGATACATTAAGCTTCTCTTTTTATCCAGAGCGTGGCTCGGTCTATTTCGCCTACTTTGCGCCTTACAGTTATGATCGACACCTTGATCTGCTGCACATGGCACAAAATGCCCATCACTGTCAGCTAGAAACTTTAGGTCACACCCTTGATGGCAATGACATGAGTCTGTTGACCTTCGGTGAGCCGGAAGAGGGCAAAAAGAAAATATGGCTGATTGCCCGCCAACACCCTGGCGAGACTATGGCAGAGTGGTTTATGGAAGGGGTTGTTCAACGTTTACTTGATGAAGATGACGTGACTGCGCGCGCGCTACTTGAGAAAGCCGTGTTGTATGTGGTGCCTAACATGAATCCAGATGGTGCAATTCGAGGGCACCTGCGCTGTAATGCGATTGGCGTGAACTTAAACCGAGAGTGGCAAACCCCAACCATGGAGCGCAGCCCAGAAGTTTTCCTTGTGCGCGAGCGTATGCTAGCAACAGGTGTTGATATGTTCTTGGACATTCACGGTGATGAGGCAATTCCATACAACTTTGTTGCAGGCTCTGAAGGCATTCCGTCTTACGACGAGCGTTTGGCTAGTCTGGAGAATGCATTTAAGCAGGCACTGCATACGGTGACTCCTGAGTTCCAAGATCAACATGGTTACGACAAAGATGAGCCGGGTAAGGCAAACCTGACGGTTGGCTCAAATTGGGTAGGCGAGCAGTTTAAGTGTTTGGCTTATACTGTAGAGATGCCATTTAAAGATAACAACGAGTACCCCGATCCACTGTATGGTTGGTCACCGGAGCGTAGCATTAAGTTTGGTCATGACATGTTGGCCGCGACATTTGCGATGGTCGAAAAGATCTAGTAAGCTTTGTATCAATAAATATGTAAAAGGCGCGGAGTTTTCCGCGCCTTTTGCGTTAGTAAAGCTTACGCTCTGCGTAACAAATGCTCGCTGTGCGTCTGTCGCTTGGCGGGATACATTTTCTTCAGCGACAAAATGAAGGAAATGAACATGTCATCTCATCTATCTTATTGGTTCAAGCAAGCGTTAGAAATGGAATCCCCGCTCGACACTCAAACTCTCGCAACAGATATTTCAGCGGATGTCGCGATCGTGGGTGGCGGTTACACCGGTCTTTGGACCGCAATTATGCTTAAACAACAGCAACCGCATCTCGATATCGTTGTGATAGATAAAGGGTTATGTGGCAGTGGAGCATCTGGGGCTAACGGTGGTTGCATGCTGACTTGGTCGACCAAGTACCCCACGTTAAAGCGCCTATTCGGTGAGGAGCAAGCAAAATGGTTAGTGGAAGAGTCTGAGCAGGCGGTGTACGACATTGAGCAATTCTGCTTTGAGCACAATATTGATGCGCAGCTTTACCGCAGTGGGACCTTCTATACGGCCACTAACTCGGCGCAGCAGGGGCAGATGCAACCGATCGTCGAACAACTGGAACAGCTTGCCTGTAACAGTTGGACAAGTTGTTCAAAGCCAGAGTTGACGGCCTCTACCGGTTCGAACCAGCATATTGAAGGCCACTATTCACCTGCGGCAGGCAGCGTCCAACCTGCGCTATTGGTTCGAGGTTTGCGTCGTGTGGCAATTCAGCTAGGTATCAAGGTATATGAAAATACCGCGATGGAGAGGCTCGAATTTGGCTCTCCCGCTGTCGTTAATACGCCACATGGGAGCATCTATGCAGGTAAAGTCGTGTTAGGTTTGAACGCTTGGATGATCGAACATTTTAAGCCGTTTAAGCGCAGCATTGTGGTTGTCTCATCCGACATGGTGATAACCGATCCAATCAAAAAGCAACTCGAGCAAAGTGGCTTAAAACAGGGCGCGTCAGTCGTCGATTCAAGAATATTCGTCCATTATTATCGAGATACCAAAGACGGGCGCCTCATGCTTGGTAAAGGCGGCAATCAGTTCTCATTCGCCAATCGTGTTGACCCTATGTTTAATAAACAAAGTCAGTATGCTGATTTAATTTCGCGCTCGTTTAGCCACTTGTTTCCAGAGCTGGGCCAATCTGAATTTGCATACAGTTGGACAGGAGGCTCAGATCGCTCAGTGACAGGTTTGCCTTTCTTTGGTCATTTAGATGGACAGGAAAACATCGTTTATGGCTTTGGTTATTCTGGTAATGGTGTGACTCAAACTCGGATCGGAGCTAAGATTCTTACTTCTTTGGTGTTGGAGCGACAAGATGCTTGGTCACAATGTGGTTTAGCAAAAGGACCACTAGGGTATTTCCCACCAGAGCCAATACGTTGGTTAGGCGCGATGATGGTGAGAAATGCGGTAAGGAGAAAAGAAGACGCTGAAGATCGGGAAGAGACACCTAGGCCGTGGGATAAATGGCTGGCAAAGTTTGCTGGCGCTGCAGGCAAAGCGGATAAGGTTGAATAACACCAATCAAAGCCTGAGCCCAGAGTTGTCCTTATGGCCATAATGTTGGTGTCATATTTTGTTGGCAGGATGAGCGTTTGTTTTATTAAAGCGCTCATCTATGTCTTACAATACGCACGCTCAACATTCACACCGTTTTTTACCGCCATTGAATGCTTTGAAGGCGTTCGAATCTGCCGCTAGGTTGAAAAGCCTCACCAAAGCGGCGCAAGAGCTAAACGTCACTCGCGCGGCTGTGAGTCAGCAAGTTAAGTTACTTGAACAGTACCTAGAGGCAACGCTGTTCGAACGAAGCGGTTCACAACTGACACTCACCGATGACGCACAGTATTATTTGCCACTCCTAACTCAAATGTTCGACTCACTTTCGGTTGGCACAGAGCAACTGTTTGAGCGGAAAAGGCGTAACTTGCTCACGCTCAATATTGCTCAGAGTTTTTGTCATCAATGGCTAATACCTAGGCTTGCTGAATTTCAACGCCTCCACCCAGATTTAGAGCTCAAGATCGCCACGACATCCAATCCTTATCCAAATACCAGCCAAACAGCGGATATTGAAATCATCAACGGTGTGCTGCCAAAAGGCAGTCAATATGCTGAGCGACTTACCAGTGAACATTGGGTTCTCGCAGCCTCTCCGAGCTACATCAAGCAGCACGGCGTAGCGAAAGTTTCTGATATCGCAAAGGCAGAAAAGCTCTCTACTACCGGGTATAGAGAAAACTGGAACTACTGGTTCAATCGAATCGGCTACTGCCAAGACTGGGTTAAGCCAACGCTCAATTTTGACCATTCTTTGCTTGCAGTCGAAGCCGCAGTATGTGGGTTGGGGATTTTAATGGTCAAAGATGTATTGATAGAAAATCAATTAAAGCAGGGAGAGTTGCAGATCGTTGGAGAATGGAAAATCCCCTGCGAGACGAGCCACTACACACTGTGCCATAACCCATCGAACCCGATGGCTATCCAGTTTTTTGATTGGTTAAAGCACAGTGTCGACTAGCTGAGTTTGACTATTCGCAAGGTGGCGCCATATGAATTACGGCGAGTCCGCCTAAAGAGGTCTCGCGATACTTTCGATTCATATCTTTACCAGTTTGGTACATAGTAGCAATCACTTTATCAAGAGAAATTAGACACTTACTGGTGCGTTTTAGTGCCATTCTCGAAGCATTAATCGCTTTCATTGCTCCCATTGCGTTTCGTTCAATACAAGGAACTTGGACCAAACCGCCGATTGGGTCGCAAGTCATGCCCAATGAATGCTCCATTGCGATCTCTGCAGCGATACAGATCTGCTCATTGCTTCCTCCACGCAGTGCTGTCAGTCCAGCAGCAGCCATGGAAGAAGAAACACCGACTTCACCCTGACAGCCTACTTCGGCGCCCGAAATGGATGCATTCGTTTTGTACAAAATGCCAATCACACCCGCAACGGCGATAAAGTCTTTGATCTGCTTGAGGTCGAGCTCTTTAATGAATCTGTGGTAGTACATGAGCACGGCAGGGATCACGCCAGCTGCACCATTGGTTGGCGAAGTAACCACTTGGCCGCCTGCAGCATTTTCCTCACTGACGGCAAAAGCAAATAAGTTTATCCAATCCATTACTTCCATTGGATCGGTCTCGATTGCCGCATTCGCTTCGAGTTTTTTCAGCAGGTTTGGTGCTCGACGAGTAACATTCAAACCGCCTTCTAAGATACCTTCTGTTTCAAAGCCGCGCTGCATACATAAAGACATGACCTTCCAAATTTGCTCGGCTTTACGATCAATCTCGTCGGCGCTCCAGAAGCTCAGTTCATTTTGCAGGATCATACCACCGAGGCTGAAACCGTTTTGTTCCGCTTGCGCTAACATTTCATCGGCGCTGGTAAATGGGAAGGGAACATCGACCGGCTTGTCATTGCTGCCATTTTGTAACTCATCCGCGGTAGCAATAAACCCACCACCGATAGAATAGTACGTTTCCGTCGCGAGCTGCTCACCTTTGGCATTAAACGCGGTTATTGACATACCATTTTCATGCAAGGGCAAGTTATCACTATGGAAGAGGATATCGTCGTCATAACTAAATGTAATTGGCTGTTGCGCGCCAAGATTCAATACACCATTGCCTACGGCCTCATGCAGAGCCTCTTTGGCACTGGTCATTTTAATCGTATCCGGTTTATTACCCAGTAAGCCAAGAACGACGGCGCGGTCAGTATGGTGGCCTTTACCCGTTAAAGAGAGTGAACCGAACAGATCGACTTGAACTCTGTGCGTCTTGCTTATGTCAGACGCAAGTAACTGAGTAAAATGGTATCCTGCGAGCATAGGACCGTTGGTGTGGGAGCTGGAAGGACCAACTCCAACTTTGAAAATATCAAATATCGACAGCATAAACTTGTTTCCTGTATCTTTCAGTGCTGACAAGGCCTGTTGGTCAGGCTCTCTTAATAATAGTTAACATACTGTTAACCTGGCTTAAACTACCGACAAAATTTCCTTTTGTACAGATATCATTCAAATAGAGGTAAATAAGTGAGAAGTGGTCAAACAGAGAGTATTCGCGATGTGATCATTGTCCTTGGTAAAAGATTGGTGTGTGATGAGTTGACTGCTGAAGGTCGCTCACGAGTCTCAGCGCTTCCAGCGCACCTCAGCCAATTCAACATTGAGTCGACTGTTTTAGTGTTTTGTGGCGGGGTGACGGGCGATCAGACACAATCGGAAGCGAAGCGAATGCTTGAATATTTTACCGCCATTGCGCCGGAGTGGTTAAATCGGCCTGCAATGATTCTGCTTGAAAATACCTCGACCAATACGATGGAAAATTTTACTAACGTCGCCAACATTTTGCTGGAAAAGGGAATTCGCGGTCCTGTAAATATCTCGTTTGTCAGCAACGACTATCATTTAGAGCGTCTGTTTCAGATTCAGTCTTTGTTGGATGAGCAGGGCTTGTTGAAAGGTTTTCAGCAGCAATGCCACCAAGCAGGCTTAGAGGTGAACATCAGTGACAACCAACGGCAGCATCGCTTGGTTCCATACCCGCATCAAAACCGAGCAGGAGAGTGTTTTTTGGCGCTTGATGAGCTCACTGTTTATCGAGTGTTTTTACAAGGGGTGTCACTTGGGGTATTTGAGCGTCCGCTAGAGGAAGTGTACCTTGAGCCTTACCAGATTGCTAAGCGAGCGCTGGAACGCTTAATGAGTTGGGTTGTCGAGCCGCAAGTGAGAGAAGAAGTCGCTCACCTCGACCAACTTGTGACTCGGATGCACAGTGGTACAGATAGGGATGTGGTGAACGAGTGTTTACCGAAATTTCACACTAAGCTGACTGCTTTAAACCGTCAATTAGACCCAGAAAGCAGCCAGCAGTCATGTGATTAGGAGTTGCTGTCTGACTGAGAGTGATTGCGATAATACTCCCACTGTTCGATGCGATTTCCGTCTGAGAGTACGCAGTAGGTAACGCGTTGATTGTTTTCGCTCACTGTGTCTAACTCACCGCCTTTCTGAACACAGTAGACCGCAGCAGGGTTAGCCAATGAGGTGTACTCTTTCACTTCATACTCGTCTGGCTCACTTACACATCCAGCCAGAACCAAGGTACCAACTATAGCGAACAATAGATGGGTCTTTTTCATCTTACTTTCTCCAGTAGCTCAACAATACGCATATGAGTATAGGATAAGCGATTAAAAACATTGTCTTAAGTTTGTTAAAAGTAGGGGGGAGTCTAGAATAATAAGAGGTTGGTCATACTAACTCGCGGTTTTATTGTTGTAACATAAAGGCCACTTATAATAAGGTATCTTATACTATTAAATTCGCATAAGCATAGGACGTGCAAGATGTCAGAGCAGAAATTTCGCCTAGTCACTCGCAGTGACTTTGATGGTCTAGTTTGCGCTGTTTTACTCAAACAAATGAACCTCATTGACGATATCAAATTCGTTCACCCGAAAGACATGCAGGATGGAGTAATTGAAATTACCTCCCGCGATATTGTCACTAATCTACCGTATGTTGCTAATGCCCACCTCGTTTTCGATCACCACTTATCAGAAACAATTCGCAACGAAGGTAACCCTGAAAATCACATTATCGACCC
The DNA here is from genome assembly GCF_000189275.1 of Vibrio sinaloensis DSM 21326. Classification (GTDB taxonomy): domain Bacteria; phylum Pseudomonadota; class Gammaproteobacteria; order Enterobacterales; family Vibrionaceae; genus Vibrio; species Vibrio sinaloensis. Next base: position 87,988 of record NZ_AEVT01000083.1, read on the forward strand.
TAATGCACCATCGGCAGCGCGTGTTGTCTGGGAGCATTACGGTGGTGAGAATACCTTTCCAAGCGCGTGGCTAGATATGATGGAAGCGGTTGATAAAGGGGATTCTGCCCAGTTCAATCGTGACGAAGTGTTAGATGCATCGGGCTGGAACTTGCTGAACTTCCTGATGGATGCGCGCACTGGTTTAGGGCGTTTTCGTAACTTCCGCATCTCCAACTACAATCTAATGATGGATTTGATTGAGTACTGTAAGAACCACTCAATTGAAGAGATTTTACAGTTAGAAGACGTAAAAGAGCGTATTGATCTATATCGAGAGCACGAAGTGCTATTTAAAGATCAAATTCAGCGTTGTGCTACGGTTCATGACAACTTGGTTCTCCTCGATTTAACGGATGAAGAAACCATTTACGCGGGTAACCGTTTTATCATTTACGCCTTATTCCCACAGTGTAATATCTCAATTCATAAGATGTGGGGATTCCAGAAGCAAAACACCGTTTTTGCAACGGGCAAATCGATTTTTGATCGAGGCTCAAAAACTAATGTTGGTGAGTTGATGCTGAAATATGGTGGTGGCGGTCATAAAGCCGCGGGGACTTGCCAAATCGATAACGACAAAGCCGACCAAGTTCAGCAAGAGTTGATAGACGTTATTACCGCTGACGGTTAGTGACACCAAGAATAAAAAAAGGCGCTTTGAAAGCGCCTTTTGTTTTGCAAGGTAAGTTACAGCATTACCGCTAGAGAGTGATAGGGTGTCAACGTCATCGACGCCGCCAGTGTTTCGACCTCTCCTTCATTACTAATGAGCGTGCTACATGGTTTACCCACTAAGTGTTCTGGCAGCTCAATATTAACTTCGTCACCGCTAAAGTTGCTGATGACAACAATATGCTGTTGTGAATCTTTCCTCTCGTACGCAAAGACTTTGTCGTGCGATTCCAAAAGCGGAATGAACTCCCCATAAACAATAACAGGGTGCGCTTTTCTTAGTGCCACTAACTGTTGGTAGTGGTAGAAAATAGAGTGCTTGTCGTCCAAAGCTGCCGCGACGTTAATTTGAGGATAGTTAGGGTTAATTTCGATCCAAGGATCACCATCAGTAAATCCGGCATTGCGTGAATCGTCCCAGTGCATCGGCGTTCGAGCATTGTCGCGGCCATTTTCATGGATGGCCTTGAGCATGTGCTCGTGGCTTACACCAGATTCCGTCTTCACTTTATAGAAGTTCAGCGTTTCAATATCTTTGTACTGTTCAATGGTATCAAACGCGACATTGGTCATTCCGATCTCTTCGCCTTGATAGATGTAAGGTGTGCCTTTCATCATATGCAGTGTTGTAGCGAGCATCTTGGCTGATTTAACTCGGTGTTGTTTGTCACACCCGTATTTCGAAACAACGCGCGGTAGGTCGTGATTGTTCCAAAACAACGAGTTCCAACCTTGGTCTTTCAGTTCGACTTGCCATTTAGTGAGGACTTGTTTGAATTCGATTAAATCAAGCGGCTGTGGTTGCCATTTATCGCCATTTTGCCAAGTTAGCGTGATGTGTTCGAACTGGAACACCATAGAGAGCTCATTGCGCTCTGGATTGCTGTACAATTTGGCAATTTCTGGTGTCGCGCCCCACGTTTCACCTACGGTTAATAAATCCTTGTCACCGAAGGTCGCCTGATTCATTTTTTTCAGTAACGGGTGCAAACGCTCGCCATTGCCTGTAATGCCTTTATCAATCTCTTTGCCGATCAGATCGATCACATCCAAACGGAAGCCGCCAATCCCTTGGTCAATCCACCAATTCATCATGTCGAACACTTTGTCGTGCAGTGCGCTATTTTCCCAGTTAAGGTCAGGCTGACGCTTTGAGAATAAGTGGAAGAAATACTGTTGGTTCTCTTCATCCCATTGCCAAGCGCTGCCTCCGAAAATTGAATCAATATCGCTTGGCACTGAGCCATCTTCGTTAGCATTACGCCAAATGTAGAAGTCTCGGTATTCACTGTCAGGGTTAGATTTGGCCTCGACAAACCACGGGTGCTCATCAGAGGTATGGTTGACCACCAAATCCATGACAATACGAATGCCGCGTTGTTTGGCTTTGTCGAGCAATTCACGCATGTCGTCCATGCTGCCAAACTCAGGCGCGATCGCTTGGTAATCGGAGATGTCGTAGCCGTTATCATCCATCGGCGACTGATAGACAGGTGAAAGCCAAATAACGTCAATACCGAGACTCTCTAGGTAATCGAGCTTACTAATGATGCCTTGTAGATCACCGACACCATCACCATTTGAATCACAAAAGCTACGTGGGTAGATTTGATAAACGACACTGTCATGCCACCAACGCTTTTCCATTTTTTCTTTCCTGCTGTTTGAATCGGAACTGAGTCAAACTATAGCGGACTAAAAAGCGCAAAAATAATTGATTCTTTGAATTGGGTTATAGAAAAAATCAATACCAAAGGCTAATCTCACCCAGTAATTTTGACTTGTGATATAGCTAATGGATAAACAGTACCGTTATTTTTATGAAGTTGCGCGTCAGGGAAGCATTAAAGCCGCGGCTGACAAGCTCTACATCAGCCAGCCTTCGTTGACGACTGCGATTAAAAAACTTGAAGAGCAGTTAGGTGCCGACTTGTTTATACGCCGCTCTAAGGGCGTTGAACTGACGGAGTATGGCTGGGTTTACTTTCGATATGTTCAGGAAGTGCAGGAAAAGCATACTCAAATGATCCACCAGCTTTCCGATATGAAGCTGCGTAGCGGAGGGAAAATTAAACTTGGGGTTGGTGAGGCATGGTGGGCTTTGTTCGCCCATCAAGCGATTGAGGCATTCAGCCAACAATACCCAAACAGTTCAATGCATATTGAATTTGGCAATGGTTTGTCCATGCTGCACCACTTAGTTAATGACGATATTGACCTGTTTGTTGGCCATGAAATCAATGGGATCAACAGCCGTTATCGGGTGCGATTCATTCCTTTATTTCAAGAGAGAGAAGCTTGGTACGTTCGCCCACAACATCCTTTGCTTAACCAGCAAGATATCGAAGAGCTTGCGGCAAACTACCCCTTACTAAAAGTGACGCCTGATCATGCACGCCATGGTGATGTGTTAACGGAAGAAGGGGCAGAGCTGTTTACTGTTGCGGCGCAAGAAACTCGCGTCATTTACGAGTTAGATAGCCTCTCTGCCAGTATTGACATGGTAAAGATGAGTAACGCCATTATGCCGTATACGTCGAAAATGGCAGACTACATGCACGAGCGAGGTTTGGTGCAACTGTGGCTCAATCAAGATCAGATTGGTCAAGTTGGTATCTATACCAAAGTGGGCACTCTAACGGAACCAACCGCAGATTTAATTGAGTTGATCACAAAAAAAGCCGGAGCATAAACTCCGGCAAAAATTACGAACAATAAAGGACTCCAGCTACCTCAACAGGATTCACTGATGAGGTAGTGGTAATGAAATACAGGCGGGAACAGTACTAGTTAACAATTTGCTTCGCAGCGGTATCCAACGCTTCCTGAACGGTCTGCTTACCTTGCATTGCGTTATCGATCGCAGCACCTTCTGCGAACCAGTAAGCCGTCATTTGTGGAATGTTTGGCATGATTTCGCCATTCTCAGCGTTGGTCATGGTCGCTTTAATGCGGTCATCTTTTTCCAGGATATTTTGGAAAGACTTCAACGTCACCGCACCGAGTGGTTTGTCGTCATTCATCACTTTCAGTGCATCATCGACAAACAAGTAATTCTCTAGGAACTCAACCGCTAAATCGCCATTCGGGCTCGCCGCGTTAATGCCTGCGCTTAATACGCCGACAAATGGGTTACCTTTACCACCGTTTAGGGTTGGCAGAACCGCTACGCCGTAGTTGACGCCCATTTTATCTAGGTTGCCCCAAGACCAAGGGCCGTTGATGGTCATGGCCGTTTCACCTTTGCTAAAGGCGGCTTCTGACACTGAGTAATCCATATCTGGGTTTACAACGCCTTGATTGACCATATCCACAAGGAACTGCAGCCCTTTTACGCCCGCTTCGTTGTTAACGCCAGTTTTGGCACCATTATAGCCTCCAGCGGTTTTTTCAAATGCATAGGCACCACCAGAAGAGATCATTGGCCAAGTGAAGTAGGCGTTTTTCACATCCCACATGATGGCTGTTTTGTTCTGAGCCTGCATTTTCTTGTGGATATCAACGAGTTCTTCCCACGTTTTTGGCGGCTCTGGCAGTAGGTCTTTGTTGTAAATTAGAGAAGGGGCTTCGATGGCCATTGGGTAGCCCATCAACTTACCGTTGACGGTAACGGCATCCCAACTGAAATCGACTAGCTTGTCTTTAAACTCTTTGCTCGGAGTGACCTCTTTCAACAAACCTGCTTCTGCGTACCCGCCAAAGCGATCGTGCGCCCAGAAGATGATGTCTGGTCCCATACCTTTAGCGGCGACTTTTTCAAAGCGAGACTCTAGCGACTCTGGGTGCTGTACGATGACTTTCACACCTGTGTCTTCTTCGAATTGTTGACCGATTTTTGCTAGACCTTCATAACTTTTATCACCATTGATCCAAATAGTGATTTCGCCTTCCGTCATCGCCGCGACAGGGCTAGACGCTAAGACTGCAAGCGTAATGAGAGAAAGAGGTTTCACGAACTTTTTCATTGTTATTAATCCTTGTCATTAGGTTATGAGCGAATGTAAACCCAATGCATATAAAACGAAAATAGATTATCAATAGCTGAATATAGATAGAAGCTATATCACTGATTAAAAAGGTGGCGTAATTCAGCAAAAACGGCGCAATGAAACCATAGCGCCGTATATACCAGTTCGAATTATTGTGACCTTTCGCAGTTAGCTCTCAAAATGGAAAACCTCGCCTGACATCGCGGGAATAGACAGAGTCAACTGGCCATCAACCACTGTTACGTCTTGCGCTTCAAATCGTGCACCAAACTGGCCGTGGTGCAGCCCTAACTTCCATGCCTCGACGGTGACTTGATTGGGCTGCTCTGCAAGGTTAAAGCAGCACAGAGAGCACTTATCACCGAGCTGACGACTAAAGATGAAGCTTTCATTGTCGTGGTACAGCAATTGATAATCGCCTTTTTGCAGCTCAGGGTGTTGAGTACGCATTTGGGTAAGCTGTTGGAAGAAAGGTAAGTAGGCGTTGCTATCGACCTCGTGCCACGGCATACAGCGTCGGTTATCTGGGTCATGGCTTCCCAGCATTCCCAGTTCGGTCCCATAGTAGATACATGGCGTGCCTACGTAACTAAATAGTAAGGTTGCCGCAAGCTTAAACAGGCGAGGATCGTGTTTGACCAATTCTAAGAATCGAGCAGTATCATGGCTATCTAGTTGATTCAGTTGACTCAATTGGTTGGCCCAAGGGATCTTGGCTCTTGCTTCGGCCTGCCAATCAAGAAACTCACTGATAGACAGCTCGATCGGGTCAAATGCAATGTCCAACTTCGCCAGTAAAGCACGCACGGGGTGAGCAAAACCGTAATAGTTCATTGCCCCATCTTCTTGATCGCCTTGTAGCCATTGACTGGCTTCGAAGAAGTGCTCACCCAGTACATAACAGTCAGCATTGACTTGTTTGGCCGACTCACGAAACGCCTTCACATAGTGAGCATTGTTTTTTGCTCCTTCACCTTCGCCAAGCATATGAATCACATCGAAGCGCCAACCATCAATGGAGTAGGGTGGTTTAAGCCAGTGTTTAATGACCGCCTCTTCACTTTGATAGATGTAATCTTTTACCTGCTGATTTTCGAAGTTGAGCACAGGTAGTGATTGGATGCCTTTCCAGCCGATGTAGTCTTGGCTGCCTTGATTAAAAAAGTAGTAATCTCGATAAGGCGATGATTCCGATTGATAAGCACCGAGCGTGGTGTGTAAGCCCTGTAGATTAAACCATGGATGCTCTGTGGACGTGTGGTTAAACACGGCATCTAACATCACTTTCATATCACGCTGGTGAAGGTTGTCGCACAGCGCTGCAAAGTGCTCATTTGTCCCTAGGTGTGGATCAATGTTCAGGTAGTCTGAGGTATCGTATTTATGATTACTCGGCGCAGTAAAGACTGGATTAAGGTATAACGCGGTTACTCCTAGCTCTTGCAAGTAATCAAGCTGCTGCTCGACACCGTACAAGTCACCACCGTAAAACTCGCAGCCACCATTTTCGCTATCAACTGGCTGACCCCACTGCTTGGCAATAACCGCTTTACGTCCACCAGAGACGCGATATTCATTATCCCGTACACTGATTTCTGGCTTACCGTTGCTAAAGCGATCAGGAAATATCTGATAAAAGACTTGCTCACTGACCCAGCTAGGCGGTTGATGCTGTGCGTTAAATTTAAAATGCGTTTCTCTGCCGGGCACTCGAGTATGAACCCCAAACGCATCGAGCCAAAATTGCTTATCTTCTGTGATCAGTTTAAATACGTAGTGACTGACTGGACGATCTTTATTTAGTGAAATAGTCGCACGCCAGTAGTTGAGACGCTCACTTTCGCCATCTAGCACCATATCAACCAAATACTCTTCGTTGTCAGGTTCATGGCGAACGCAGACTCGTTTTACAGGCAAGCTTTTCTCGGTTGCGAGCTTCAAGGTTAGCGTGTGATCAGTGTGGGTTAACCAGTTGGACGTTTGGCCATGATAGAGGTACGGCAATGTCATTACGCAGGCTCCTTAGCGGTGAACTCATCCAAGTTGAGGAACAAACAATCGAGCGGAGAGAAATGAATTGCAATACGGCCAACGCCTTTTGTGACGATCAGTGATAGTTTTTGCTCGTTCAATTGGTTTGTTAACGAATACTCGCCATCAGACAGTTGCCACTCGGTGATAAGAGAACTAGGAATGATGAGTTCGATGTCTTTATCGCGTCTCGCATCGAAGTTCGCGGCAATGATCAGCTTTTGAGTTGCACTTGAGCGCGCAAAAGCAAACAACTGGTCTTGCATATCAGCGAAATTATCAAAGTTCGCTGCATATAAGTCATGATATTGACCAAGCAGAGCCGGGCTATCCAATGCTAGATTAAGCAAGGTTTTATAGAACTCACGCAGCGCCTTTTCGGATTCTGATAGTAAGCCACCGTCAAATTCGCCGTGATTCATCCATCGCTGGTGGTGCGGGACTCCAATATAGTCGAAGATGGAGGTACGCGATGCTTGGCCAAACCCTGCATTCTCTGCACCCGGTTCACCCACTTCTTGACCAAAGTAAATCATGGTTGGCGCGGTTGACAGGCAGGTAGAGATCAACATTGCAGGTTTTCCTTTTTCTGCGCAGCCTGCAAATTCGGGTGAGGCGACACGTTGCTCATCATGATTATCGAGAAAGTGCAACATGTGATGCTCAATATCGGCAAGCTGATGCTGAATACGGCCTATTTCGCGAGTAGAACCTTTGTTTTGCATGACCGCTTTGAGTGAATCATAAAGATCGACTTTGTCGTAGAGATAATCCATTTTTCCCATCTGGATATAGTCTCGATAAAGATCCGGTTGATAGACTTCAGCCATGAGAAAAGCGTCGGGATTTTTGTGTTTAATCCAAGAGTTCATGTAGCTCCAGAACTCGACCGGAACCATTTCTGCCATGTCATAGCGGAAACCATCAACCCCTTGCTCGGTCCAGTAAAGGGCGATGTCTTTGAACTTCACCCACGAGCTAGGCACTGACTGCTGTTGCCAGAACTCAAAATGCGCTTGATGAGGCTTGTCACGATAGTCTTCAGGCAGTGTGGCGAAGTCTTTGCTACCATCTGGACGCACGCCGTAGTTCACTTTTACTGTTTCAAACCAGTCATCAAAATTGGGTTTCGCCAGTCTCGAACCGTTTCCGGTCCACTTGGCAGGGAACTCGTGAAAAGACTGGTTAAGTAACGGGTGTTGCTCACCACCAAGTGGAGGGTGCTGCTCTAGCTCGTCAGGTAACTCAAACGCTTGGTTAGGAATGTAATAGAAATTGTTATCGCGAGTGTATTCTTGGCTTGTGTCATCTTCGGCACCAAAATCAATCACTCCTTGTGGATTGTTTTGCCCCTTATAAACACGAGCAACATGGTTAGGGACAATATCAATGATGACTTTCATTCCTGCCTTGTGAGTGCGTTGAATCAATGCTGCAAATTCTTCATTTCGCTGAGCTGGATTATCCGCCAAGTCTGGGTTGACCGAGTAATAGTCTTTAACCGCATAAGGAGATCCGGCACGTCCTTTGACCACGCTAGGATGATCATTTTCGATACCAATGTCCGTGTAATCTTGGATCACGGCGTGATGAGGTACACCTGTGTACCAGATGTGGCTGATGCCAAGCTTGTTGATCTCTTCCAGCGCCTTATCGGTAAAGTGGCTAAATTTGCCTAGTCCGTTCTGCTGTGGGGTTCCCCAAGGGGTAAATTCTGTTTGGGTATTGCCAAAGAGGCGAGTGAACACTTGATAGATATTTTTCTTTTTCATTTGCAGAGTTTTCCGCGGTTTCTACGTTATGCGCTTAGGCTAAAACAAGCCTATTTAAGACTACTCATCCCTAAGGCTAAATTTAGGGGGCGTAGAGCCGAAAAGTGTGATTTGTATGGAGAATAATCTCTAATTCAAAGGCCACATATTTCGCCAATTGAGTGTGTTATGCCTCACATATAATAGGCAATTATCAATCTTTATACGCTTGAGTTTATAAAATACAAACCTGCAACTTATTGAAAGTAGGAGTGTTTATCTATGGCTCTATCAGTAAAGGATTTACTACCTTTCTCTATAGCGAGTTTGGTCATGTTTAGCGTTGCCTGTCTCTCATCACCGGTTCCCCCAGATGCTCATTATGGGATGTTTATTGCCAATAAGAGCTATGGACATTCGCTTCATATAGAACAAGTCAATGGTGTCGATTATGTCACCACTGCTTGGGGGAAAGCCGCTATTGACGTCGATTTGCAAGGGGGCTTTAACGCTAAAGATCACAATGTGACTCTGTATGGCAAGTTTGACCGCCTTAACAATGGTCAGTATCAATTCGGAGAACTTACTTACTTCAATGTTCACTATACGTTTAGCCGCACAGAAACGCCCCAAGGCTCCGAGTTGGTCGCAAAGCTGTTTGATATTCCGTCGCTTTTTGTTCCCATTTCAGGTGCTAATGAGTGTAAAAAGTGGCAAAAAGTGAATGATGTACCCTTTGACCAGTCAAAAGTGCGTGAGTTAAGTGAGCTAAGTGCCAACCCAAACAACTCTTACTCAGATACAACAAGCCTTCTCATCGCTAAAAATGGCAAGTTGGTGGTTGAGGAATATTTCAATGGTTGGGACCCGGAATTTCCACATACCATCCAATCCATTACCAAGAGTTTAACGTCATTGGCAATGGGGGATGCGATCAATCGGGGGCTAATCAAAAGTGAAGCGCAGAAATTGTCGGAGCTGATGCCAGCCTACGCTGAGCTATTGAGCGGCGACAAAGCTCAACTGACGTTGGCTCACTTGTTAACGATGGGCGCTGGTTTGGACTGGAATGAGTGGTCAACTTCTTACGAAAATCCTAACAACCCGAGACAAAAGGAAATGGCGAGCCTTGATCCAATCGCGTTTGTGCTGGATCGTGGTCTCATTTCAAAGCCGGGAGAGCAGTTTCGCTATAACGGCGGTTTGGTGACAATCATCGGTGAGTTACTTTCTCAACGAGCAGAGGTGGATAACTTTGCGGATTACTGGCGAACGAGTCCGTTGAATGCGCTGTGCTTTGAAAATGCCTACTTCACCAACCAAACTGGTGGAGTGACCAATGCCGCTGGTGGCGGAATGTTGCGGCCGATTGACTTACTTAAAGTCGGCCAACTTGTAGCGCAAGATGGTGTTTGGCAAGAAAAACGGTTGCTGCCTAAAGGTTGGATTGAACGTTCTACTCAGCGACACTTAGCCACGGGAGATGGCATTTATGATTACGGCTACTATTGGTGGCTGGATGACATTGACGTGGCGGGTAAAACTTACCCAGTGACCTTTGGCTTAGGTTATGGAGGCCAGGTGGTGGCGATTGTCAATGAGCTAGACTTGGTTGTTGCTCGAACCGCGACCCATTTTATGGGCCGAACGCCAAACATTGAGATGATGAGGGATTACATTATTCCAGCGTTTACTTTGTAACTGAGTAACTGCTAAGTCTCTATTTCTGGATCTAAGCTCACAGAATTAACACGCTGTGAGCTTTTTATTTGTTTGCTTGGTTGTGTTTATTTCTCTTCTAATCAGAAAGTTATCTTGCCTATAGCGTGTTTTAGTCGTCCTTAGGTTTACTTTGACAACTCATGGTTCTTTTCTACGCTTAATTAGGCAAAACGTCAGTTGAAAAGGAGAACATAAATGGCGAAATTAAGACAGGACATTCCCAACCGCGTCACCGTATATCACGATGATGTCGAGCAAGAGAAAGCACTAAAAGATGCGATGCTGCCTGAGAAGCCAAGGTACTTTAATGGCTCACCGACGTATCAGGCAGGCAGCGTAGACGAATTCAAATCTAAGTTGAGCCAGATAGGTATGTCGATCGACGTTTAAACCTCAGATCATTGTATAGGCCCGTCATATGACGGGCTTTTTTATTTACCAACCGAGATCTGGTTACGACCATTATGCTTGGCTTGATACAAGCAATTGTCTGCCTTTATTAAGGCTTGAGCAAATGGTTGGTCTTTTGGCCAATCTACCAACCCCATACTGACCGTGACTGGGCGAGCATGGCTTGAGCATAGTTTGCCAGCCAGCTCGTGCTCGACTCGCAGGCGGATTCGCTCGGCGATTTGCAGCGCGTCATCGAGTGAGGTCTCGGGCAAGAGTAGGGCGAACTCTTCGCCGCCGAGGCGACCTAAGACATCACTGCTGCGAATCTCACAGTTTACTGCCTGGCAGAAGGCTATCAGTATTTCATCACCAATGGCATGGCCGCATATGTCGTTCACTTGCTTAAAGTCATCCAAATCCATCATACACACGCAACAAGAAGCGTTGAGTCTTCGTAACTCTTCTGCTCCGTTGACCAAAGCTCTGCGATTCAGTACTCCTGTGAGTGAGTCTTCACGGGCTAACCGGGTCAGCTCCGATTCCTTCTGCTTGATCTTGCCCGCCATATCGGAAAAAGCGGTGAACAAGTCGCCAATTTCATCATTGCGTGGCTTGTACTCAGTATCTGCTTTACCCATTCTTGATAAGGTTGAAATTCGGCGCCTCAAATCGGTGATGGGAGAGGCGATAAAATGAGAAAGGTAAATGATTAAGCCGATAAACAGTAGTAACCCCATAGCGATATAGAGAACCACTTCGCGGAGCAGGGTTGCGTTGTGTTTATTAATCTCTTTCTCAGAGACGAACACCAGTAAAGTGACGCCTTGTTGTTCGAGTTTTAAACTGATGTTGTCGTCAAAAACCAAGTGCTTTTTAATATTTAGACCGACAGGTTGGTTAATCATAATTCCACCAAGGTCTTGGCGAAAAATAGGACTCGTGGTCGGGTTCAGACCATTACGCTTTAAACGGTCTAAACGCATATAATGCGAACTCGATAACGACTGTAAGCCATCGTTACGAACCATCAAAACATCGACAAATTCCAGTCCACTCTCGGTCAATGATCGCTTGATGTCGAAAATCAGGTCTTCAATGAGGGTTCTATCTAGAACCGCGGTGTAGTAACCCACCAAGTTTTTATTGCAATCGATGAGTGGGCGAGAGTAAAAGTAGGTTTCGTTGTCGAAAATTAGCCCCAAGCGGTTGACGGCTTCGTTAGAGGCAAGATTCACCACTTGCTTAGGAAGGTTGCGTTTTTCACGAATTTTGTTCAACTGAGTGCTAAGGTCGCGGCTGACTTGGGAGTTTTCTTCACCATGTTCTTGAAGCCCCAGTATTTGATTGAGAACCTCTTTTTCTCGCGCTTGATTTCTTGGGTAATTGAGTTGCCATTCTTCGTATGATCCATTCAATAGGCTGATGGCATTGTCAGTCAAGATTCGAGCGTTATTGAGGTTTTGCCTAAGTACGTGGCGGTTACTCTTGTTGGATGACAGGTGGAAGTGAATTACGCGACCAGATAAGTCTGAGATTAACATAGCAGAGAAGCCGTTGGTAAAGCTCAGCGCATTGGACGACAGTTCGGGAAGAGAAGTTTCGTTCGTTGAACAAAGCGTCATGGCCGAGCTCAACCGATCAAACTCGGTAAATCGTCCCTCGACATAATGGCTAATCTCGTTTGCACCTAGTAAAGCCGATAACTGACTAGAACGGAAGATATGGTCAATCGTCAGTTTCTCACGGGCTTTGTAGTAGGCATAACCGAAGCCAAAAATACACGCGGCTAGCGGAAGGAGAATAAAGAATATCTTAATGCTCAGTTTGTTCATCGGCTGTACTACTTCTTTGGTCTGGCGGACTGATGATGCCGAGGCTCTTAATTACTTTAAGTTTATGGTCCTTAAACTGACCCAAATACATAGGTAAATCAATGTGGTGATCTTGCCTAACCGTGAGCTTTAAGCCGCCTTGGTACAATGATGTGCTGGGGAGGGCATTGATCATTTTCTCTTTGTCTACCTCGCCGGCTTGAGAGAGTGCGTCAGCGAAAAGATAGACGAGATCATAGTGAGATTTGCTTGAATAGGTCACAACCGCATCCTCGCCGTAGCGATTGCGATAGTTGCTCACGAAACTTTGTGTGACTTGATTGTCTAGACTGCTAAAGAAATGAAGCGCTGTGAGTACTCCATTTAAGGACTCATCATCTAGGTTGTTGAGATAAGTTTCATCTGCAGCGAACGCGACGATTTGGATATCGCGCTCAAAGTCGAATTGCTTCATTTGGGTTAGAAAAGAAAAACCATCTCCCCCAGGCAGTATTAGCATTAAATTGTCGGCGCCTGACTGCTTTATTCTTTCAAATACAGGGTGATAGTTGCCTACACCAAATGCGGTAAACTCGGTTCCAAGCACTTTTCCATTATGTTGGTTAACCGACTGAGTAATGCGTTCAGACATTCGGTGCGGCCAAATATAGTCGTAGCCGAAAATATAAAACGTATCGCTGACGTTGTTTATTAAATACGGCACGATGGGTTCAATGTAATGTTCAGGTATGGTGCTGTAGCAGACGAGATAGCGGCTGGTGTGTTGACCTTCGTAGTCCATGCCATAAAAAAGGGGCGTTTGAAAGGTTTCTGCAACCTCGGTCATTGCATAGCGAGAGGCACTACTGACTGGGCCTAGCAATGAGAAAACCTGATACTGTTGCACCAGCTCCCGACTAAACTTAACACTTTTCGCTGGGTTTGTTTGATTATCTCGAATAATGAGTTCGAGCTGTCGGCCGAGTACGCCACCAGACTCGTTAATTTCATCAATGGCGAGCTGAGCTCCTTTTAACGCTTGCTGTCCATAGATCGAAAATGTACCAGTAAGCGGTAGGACCGCGCCGATTTTTATCTTGCTCGGTTCTGGCGTACAGCTTGAACTGAGCAGTGCCATTAGAGACACAACACAACAGTTGAAGATCTTTTTCACTTGCATATTGAGCGTTTTGCTTATTGTTTTATTTACACGTCTTTCAACGATATTACGCAGCTAAAATGACGTTAAAAGGGCATGGCTGCGTGATATCGGTACTAAGAACATTAAAGAGCTGACTAAGGTAAGCATAGTCACATTTAGCAAAGCTAAGGGACTGGCGAGTAGGAAAGCGCTGTTGATCACCTTTTACTTATATACAGTGATATGATGACCAACTAATGAGCGATGTACGCTATTTGGAAGCACAATATGTCTCGACAAAATCGAGGATCTCAAGTTTTGTGGCTGAGCTATACCTTGCTGCTTGAACAACGATTTCCGCGAGCAGATCATCTTCACAATAGAAGTACGCAACGGGTGCTTGTAACACATCTGCGATACGTTTTACGGTTGCATAATCTGGCGCATGCTTCCCGGTTTCATACTGACTAATTCTTGCACTTGCGCCTGCCGGCTCCATCCCTAGCTTGTATCCCAGCTCTTCCTGGGTAATTCCTTGTTTTTTTCTAATGTGTCTTAGCCTTCTAGGTAATGGGCTAGTCATTCAATCGGCACCTCCATAATAAAAGCAGGGATATATTAACCTTATAGCATTAGATAAATTACTAAGGAATTTTTAGATCCAACTTCTTTGGTTGATAATCTTGTGAATTGATAAATGGTTTTACATGGTTCTAACTTATATCTTTATTACAGAATATATCTCTAATTTAGCATTATCTTAAGATTAGGCAAATATAGACTTTTTCTTTTTAATTAGTACTTTAGTGCTAGCGGGAATATCGGGAAGGTTATTTATTGATCAGTTTTTGCGTTGAATTTAAATATATCGAACAGGAATAAAACAAAGCCAGGGCATTCTGGCTTTGTTATTTTGCGACAATTCTGATGTTTTATGTTTTTAATCTGTAATGGTTGTTAATAGTAAATCAAAACCTGTCGGGTCATCATCTATCGCGACTGCTTGGTATACCGTTTCGTTTGCCAATGAAACGAGCGCAGGCCCAATCGCCGCAGTTTTTGTTCCGGTTGGAGTAACTGTGACGTAGTAGTCTCCAGCCGCGACATATATACCTTGTTGATACTCTTTAAAATCGAAACCGCTGATCGCGGGTGTCGCTGTTGAGATGTCGGTGGTCGCAGTTAAATACACATCTACGGTTGAAGCACTGGGTGCTGCGTGAATAACGTTAAGCACAGCACTGGTTGCGACGGGTCTACGTTCTGTCTCGATCACTAGCGCTTCTATCGTAGCGAGTTTGTTTACGGCAAATATGCCATAGTCCATGCCTTTGTTGAGAGCTACGTCCATTTCATCAATCACAAGGGTGCCTGGAGTGTTATCTGGGTAAACGCCAATATCGTAATCTCCGCCCGCAATAGCAGTATAAGGAGACAAATCTTTAAAATCGAGGTCAGAGATGGCTTCGCTACCGTTGAGAGAAACATCCACTCTCGGTGCGTCACTCACCAAGTGGCCCACTTGTACTTCAGCATTTTCGGTTAGGTTATAAATGATGGATGAACTTGAACCATCTAGAACCAATAGCTTAACAAGGGAACTACCACCACTGTCTTGGTTGGGGATAGCCGCGATGGTAAGTTCACTGTTAGAGGCGAGAGAGACGGTCCCAGAATCGAAAGCAACGGTTTTGGTCCCGGCCAGTGTTAAGCGAACTTGGTAGTCGCCACCAGCAATGTTCACTACGCCGGTCGAATCTTTATATGCCAACGTATCCAGTGCACTCGCGCTGTTAATATCAGCGCCAGGCGCAGTCACGTACAGGTCGACATCGGGTACCCCTGCCGAAGCATGGACTACCTGCACGTCGAGAGAAGAAGCGTTAGCCTCTCCGATTGCTGGACGCTCTATAACCAGTGCTTCAACGGGTTCACTGCCACCCGCGGCTGCTTCACCCACGACAAACACTGTGTATTTGTTGTCTTCGTCCAGGTATAAGCGAGTTTTGGGTATTACGGTTGTTGTTGCGCCGCCGGCAAGCTGTACTTCCACTTCAACGCGATTGTAACCTGCATCGACACTAAGGTAGCCAGAGCCAACACCGTAGTCGACACCAACTAAAGAGGGCGAGTTGTTGATCCAAACGTTAGCTAACGGTGCGTCAACGGAGGCATGAACGGCTTGAAGTGCGCTTTTTTCGTCATCGTCATCACAACCGACCAAAGCTAATGATGCCACGAGGGCGACGACGCTGTATTTGTTCCACATAATTTAGTCCCTACACCGAAGGTTTCGGCGTTATTACGATACATTTCTCGCGTCCTCATACCGGGCCGCGATTTGATTGCAACCACCGACATTGTCCAGTGTCAGTAGTCATGCTTAGGGACTAGTCCAAAGTTCTAACTGTAGTACGGGGTGAGGCAAACTCAGATCAACGATGGTCAGAATATATTGGCCTCATTATGTCACTTACAGGGCTTTACGAATTTCGTCTTCACATAAGCCAATGATCTGAGGTGTAAATTCTCTTCTTGCCGGTATACGCTGGCTAATGGCGATATGACGAGCTAGCGAGAGTAAACGAAAGGTATTGATGGCCGAAGCGCTGTCGGTTAGCCCACTTAGCAAGGCATAGCGATGTACAAATTCGTCTAAAGCGGTCTGAGCGAAGAAAGGGTCACCGACCTCTCGCAAGCACTGCTCTTGAATGTGTGCAACAAAGTTACCGACATCGATGAACGGTGAACCATGGCAAAATAAATCGAAGTCCAGTAGATAAATGGTTTGCTCACTGACGAGGATTTGATCGTGATAGAAGTCTCTGTGGATTGGTCGTGAAGGTTGATGCGGCAACTGGGCGACGAGTACCTGACTCCAACTAAGAATTCGCTGTACCCGTGTTTTGTGCTCAGGAAGTTTAGAGATTATCCTCTGAAGGTTTTGTTCCAAAATAGATAGCTCATCCTCGATGGAATGGACTTTGTTGGTTTCCAAAACGCAATTGTGCAACTTATAAAGGGCAAATGCGAGTCGTCGGGGGAGAGCGAGGTTATGACCATAGCAAAAAGGTTGGAAAAGCGGATGACCTGTTACTTTCTCTTGAAACCATATGTTTAAATGGGGAAGGGCGACGATGGGTTTTGGCACTTGTACGCTGCCATCGTTTTTGGGGCTAAACCCAGATTCATACAACGCGTTCTGCGTGCACCAACTTGCGTTGTCGAATCCTTTTGCGCGTATTTTACCTATCAGGCTCGTTTCTTTCGACCAGCATTCTATAATCGCGCGCTTGCCGACCTTAAACCGAGTGAGTACGCAGTGTTCGATTTCATCGCATGGGCTATCCAAAAGCGCTAAGTTCAACTCTTTAAGGTTGAGTAAATGTGTCAACTGAGGCATTGAGGGGTCTAAATGGAGCCACTCGCCTTGCGGCACGGAGCTCGTCAAATATTGATGACACTTGCAGAGTATCTTGCGACTCGCGGCTCGCCAGTCATGCATACCGAATCTTAGTGGGTGATAGATGAGTTGAATTAGGCCGATTGCCCGAAACAGCATAACCTCTTGGTGGTTCACGTCACCAAGCGTCTTATAGCCGTCAAGCAGTGACTGTTCAATTTTACCCAGCTGCTCTACATCAAGCAGCTCTACTGCGACTTTGTAGTCTAAGTGAGCCAAGAAGTTCCCAATATCAAAGGAGGAGTACCAACAACAGATGTTGTCGAAATCGAGTAACTTGGCTCCCTCAGGAGTGATGAGCACTTGCTCGGCGTAGAAATCGCCATGTATAAAGCAGCTTGGTGTGGGAAGGGCGTTGATTCGCTGGACTAATTGTTCTCCAAGCCACAATACCTGTGCGCTATTTTCGGGCAGCACATGGCTCGCGTCATCGACATGCTTGATGAGCAAACGAGAAAATTTGTCGGTAGATATTGGTTTAATTTTCTTAGAACAGTGGCTGTTATGTAGCGCTGAGAGAGCTTTTCCACATTGGTAGTATTGCTCCAACTCTTGTTCAGTTAGCTGACCTTCTTGCTTGAGATGTTCACCTTCGATCCAGTCGTAGATCAATAAACAATGTTTGTCGCTTTTGCCGCGGAGCGTGGCGAAAGGGCTAGTGTCACGCTTGAGGTAGCTCTTCGCCACCGCTGTGTACCTCTCTTGGGTATACACTTTTACTACGGCTTGTGTTCCATTCGGAAAGTTTAGTCTTCCCACAAAGCGGCGTTCAGGTTTGTACTGGAGAGGAGTAACAGAGCACAGGACTTGAGTGTTGTCGAATAGCGCGCGTTGCAACAACGAGCGACGTTCATGCGGCGTTATAAGAGCGGCCAATCCAGAAAGTCGGTTGTCGCATGGGTAGCGATATAAAACAACTTGATTCTCGATGTCGACCTTACAGTGACTTTGAGCCAAGGTACTTGTTGTCGTCATCTTCTCTACAGCTTTAGAGACTTTAGCTGGGTCAGAGAAAGCTTTTGCGTAAAACAAGTGGAACTGCCCGGCGTACTTTGTCTGATAAAGACATAGGCAACTGGTGTTTGGTTTATACCTAAGATATTCGCGTTGAACGGGTTCAACGCCGGAGATATTGAATATTTCACTAAATAGCCCCGTGATTTGTGGGCTATCAAACAGAATAGGCATACCAGGAATGTGGTCGTCGCTAGGGTGAGTTTGCTGTGCCATTCATCTATCCCGCCGTTTTTATATCCTGCGATAATGCTGCCGAATCTTGTGAAGAGGTATCCACAATGCTGCCATGATTGAGCCTGACCACAACGTCGCACATATCAGCAAACTTGGGCCTATGCGTTATCCATATTGTGGTTTTATTGGTTGAGAGCGTGACGAGTGCTTTACTCACCAATGCTTCCGCTTCCGGGTCTAAACCTGTTGTTGGCTCATCTAAAATAAGGATAGGCGTATTTTTTAGTGCGGCGCGGGCAATTGCAATTCGCTGTTTTTGGCCAGAAGATAAGGTGACACCGCGTTCGCCGATTTCGGTTTGGTAACCTTTCGGTAAACTCTTTATGTAATCGTCGATGTTAGCGACCTTAGCCGCTGCGACTATTTGTTCTTGGCTAGCATCTGGAACGACAACTGAAATGTTTTCTGCGATTGTGGCAGAAAACAACGCTGTGTCTTGCATAACAACAGCGAATTGGTTGCGGTAGCTATCGATAGTGTAGCGTTCAATTGGGGTATGGTTGATGGTGATCGTGCCTTGGCTTGGTTCACACAATCGCAGTAACAAAGATATCAGTGTCGATTTACCGCTTCCTGATGCCCCAACGAGAGCCAAACGACGCCCATGACTAATGGTGACATTGATGTCGTGAATCGCGGAACGTTTTTTGTCTGGATAGTGGAAACGCACGTTTGAAAATACGATATCACCAGTCAATGTAGGGCATGTCTGCGCGTCTGGGTGATCACGAACCATGTGTTCTTCGTCGAGTACTTTTAGTACACGTTCTCCGGCGGCAGAGGCTTTGGCAAGGCGCGCCGTGTACTTGGTGAAATCTCTAATGGGCCTAAAGACGCGGCGTAAATAGTAGACAAAGACCAGCAGACCTCCTGGGGTGAGGTGCCCTGCGAGTACTTCTAAAGAACCAAACGTCAGGACTAGTGCAGTGGATATTGCGACGAGAATTTCGACAGTGCGTTGCAAGCTCGCAACCAACTTCTTGCCTTTAACTCCTTCTTTTAGGCTTTTGCTGTTCGCTTGGCGGAAAATGTTACCAAATCTATCTTCAATCTTTAACGCCTGAACCGATTGAATAGCGCCAATCGACTCCGCTGCTGTTGCGGCCATGTCACCCTCACGTTGGCGGTTTTTCTTGGCCACAGTATGTATCTTTTTGCTTTTTTTAATGGTGACTAGCCAAAGAATCGGCAATGGCAGCAAAGCAATTAACGCAAGCTGCCAGTTCAGCCAGAGCATTGCGGATAAAATCAGCGCGAAAATCAGCCAGCTGCTAATCAAAGGTACAACAGCGGTCACAGCGACTTCTTTTATCATGCCCATGTCGCCGATTAAACGAATGATAAGATCACCGCTTCTTTGCTTTTGATGATACAAAATCGAGAGGCCTTGCATATGGCTAAAGAGCTTTTCTCGAAGACGAGTTATGACATGATTGCCCGCCACTGCCATACTGATTGTCGCCATATAGGTGACGACGGCTCTAATCGCGACTAGGGCGATTAAGATGAGCGAAAAAGTGAAGATGTAATGGATGGGAGAAAGTTGCGCAAAGGCAGCGAAGTGAACAGCGCTTGTCGGGTCGCTAACGACCAGTCTATCTATGATGTACTTAAGCGGCCAAGGCTCAAGCATTCGAACGAAAGCCTGCAAAATCAAGCAGCCGAAGGCACTGCCTATTAGCCACTTCTTTTCGTTGAGATACGGCTTGGTATGGCGAACAAATTTCACTAGGCTTGGCAAGCTTTGCTTTAATCCAGAAGGTCTTGCCATTACGCCACCTGAGCAAGCCCAGCTAACGATAAGATCGATTGAACTCTAAAATCCCAGCTGTGTTTCAGTTCCGCTTCTTCTCTTGCTTTGTTGCCCAATTGGAGCGCTAATTCGGGTTTGTGGATCAGAAAGGAGAGTGCAAACACGAGTGATTCTGGGTGCTCTGCATCATAAATAAGCCCTGTTTCTCCATGCCGGATGATGCGATTGATTTGGCCCAAGTTTGAAGAAATTGTAGGCAAACCCGCCGCCATATACTCGTATATTTTTAGTGGTGAAAAATAGAAATGGTGCTGTTTGGGGTAGGGCGCGACTGCAATATCCATCTGATTGTAATATTCATCGATACGCTCTGGTGAAACGCTTCCCGTGAAGGTTATGCTTTGTTCGATATTTAACCGTTTTGCCTGTTGTTTCAATGCGCTCAATTCTGGCCCGTCGCCAACTATTAGCAATCGACAATGAGGATGAAGTTTTAGTACTAACGCAAAGGCTTCTATGAGCAGCTCAACACCATGCCAAGGTTTGAGTGTGCCGACAAAACCGATGGTCGTCGACAACTGGTTATGGGGCGTATGGTGACAGCAATGTCTGAATTTGTCGGTATTCACACCATTGGGAAGAACATGAATTTTGCCTTTAGCTTCTTTAAAGGAGTCAAGGTAGTCAGCGACTTGTTCGGATACCGCGAGAATCGTCGTCGCTTGTTTAAAACAAAGTTTGGAAATATTGTAAGCGGATTGCTCGTCATGCAAGGCTCGATACTTTTTTTGCTCTTCCACTAACGGAGCGTTGACTTCGAGAATGGTTGGGATGTTTTGCTTGTGGCCAAAGCTCATTCCTGCGTGTGACCAAAGAGAGTAACGCTCGTAGATAAACTCGAAGGGAGAGTGGCGAGATAGTACCTCAATGGCGTTTCGATTGTCGCGGATGTCTGACTGCTCTCTAAGCTGACGATCTTGGATTTTCGCGTGCTTGACCTTATATACATCGATGTTTTTTAGATCATTAGGGCAACATTCGCCCGTCGATGCGGCAAAAAGTGACAGTTGAATCCCCCGATTCTTCATGGCTCTCATTACTTCTTGTACATGTAATGAGCAGCCTTTGTGACCGAATGCGGGGACCCCTCGATCAGAACAAACGTAAGCGCCTTTCATAGTGACTCCTTAATGCAGCTTTGTTCAAACAGGTGTCTAAGTACTAAAGTGTTAGCATGAATATCAAAGTGGTTTTCAATGTGTCGACGCGCATTTAAGGCGATTTCCTTGGAGAGCTGCTGATCTTCCAGTAGGCATTGAATGTTGTTTGCCAATTGCTCTGGATCATGTTGAGAGGTCATCAAGCCGGTGGCTAAATGATCCAATACTTCGGGGATGCCAGTGACATCCGTCGAAATACATGGAGTACCTAATGCCATAGACTCAACCAATACCGTTGGAAGTCCGTCCTTGTTGTTATCATGCCCTACCACGCAAGGAGCGACGAACATTGCTGCTTGAGTCAGCTTCTGTTTTACCTGCTGCTGAGGCATAGGACCAAGCAGTGTCACTTGATCTTGCACTTGGTAGCCTTCAATCAACTGCTGCAGTTCGTGCTTTAGCTCGCCTGAGCCAATGATCTCACAGCGAACCTGTGTGCCACGATCGAGCAAAATACGACAGGCGGCTATCAGGTCTTTGAAGCCTTTTTTCTCTACCAAGCGTCCAACGGCAAGAATGAGTGGCTCACGTTGGGTGTAAGGTTGGAACGGGAAACAGGCCAAATCTAAGCCATTGTAAACCTTAAACACGTTTTCCGAATCGACACCCAACTGTTGGGTTAAGTAACGAACATTGTAGTCACTGACTGTGATGGCAAACTTGGATCGTGAAAACTTGAGTTTAAGCAATTCAAAGTCGTTATCCTGTTGAAAGATATCTTTTGCATGTGCGGTAAAGCTGTACGGTATTTGACACACATCGGCGGCGATTTGCGTGACAGTCGTGGAAGTGGAGGCGAAATGCGCATGAAGGTGCTGAATATGATGCTTGTGGATCTCAAGGGCAAGCTCCAGTGCTTGAGTCACTTCACGCGCACTCGCTTTAGGATAATTCGCCAGTACACGCCATACGTTGGGTAGCTGTCGTGCCGCTTTTTTCTGCAAGTCCCAAAATACGCTTGCTCGTTCTGCTTTAGCCGAGAGGTAAGAAACAGGCGCTTTTACCCGGGAGATAATGTCTTGAAAATGGCTGTCTTGCGGAGGGAGTAACGCGTAAATTCTCACTTTCATCCCTGCGGCTTCGTGGGCCAGAATTTCGTTAACGATGAAGGTTTCTGAATACCTAGGATAGCGTTTGACAATGTAAGCGACGTGCATAATCAATTCCTCTTTGGCTAATGGTTGACTAGGTAGGACAAAATTTTGTCTTCAATCACCTCCATACCTCGGAGATTAATCTTGTCATAGCCATCGTAGGGTTTCGGTGTATTGAGTTGTTGGCGGACTTTTTCCGCTAGCATTTGGGCGGAGTGCTGACTTGGAGAGAGGTAGTCCATCGCTGTCAAAGTAGACAACCGCTGTGCACGGATTAACTGCTCCTCAACAGGTGTGAATCTTGGCACCAATATAGCGCGCGCTTTTATTGACATCAGTTCGCAAACCGTATTATAGCCAGCCATGGACAAAACCAGATCTGCACTCTGGACCAATTCAATAAAGTTGTCGGAGAACCTCTGCCAAGTGATGTGTGGGTGTTCTTGCGCCCGGCTGATGAGCTGCTCAACGTCATGGTCACCCATTTCAGGACCAAAAACGAAATGATGGGTTACATTGTGAGGAAAATTGTCGTTCTCTAGCGAGTCGAGATACAAGTTAAAAAGGGCTGCACCATCGTCTCCACCACCAGCAGAGACGAGTATTCGTCGACGGTCTTGGCTGTGGCATCGACCATTTGCTTCTGTTTTACGGGCAAGGTAGCCACAGTAGCTGGTTTTTAGGGTAACAGGATTGGAAAAGCGGTACTCCTTGGCAACATCAAAGACAGTTTGCTCTCCCACTACTAAGACCTCATCATAGTGCTCTTCAATAACTCGTTGGTAATGACGCTTTTCCCAAATCGTCGACGTCTTTTCTGGAGCATCGAGAATGTCCCTTAGTAGCAGAAGGTTAACACTCAATGAGCAAAGGGAGCGATTGGTAAACACTTCATTCAGCTCCCCGGCTAATCCTGTGGGTTTTTTGTCTATCAAACATAGGTCTGGCTGAAATTCTTGGTAGGTACTCAGTATTAATTTCGCTCTGAGAGTTTTGAGGCTGTGCGAATCAAAACAATTGAGTCTTGAATGATATTGCCCGCGGTTGTCTCTGCTCAAGCATGGAAGTTTGACGTAATCAATTTGAGGGTGAGTGCGAAATGCATGGTACATCGGAGATCCTGTAAGGATGAGTATGCAAATATCTTGATGTCGACTTACAAGATAGGATGCAATGGCGACCATACGACGAATGTTGCCTAATCCGTAGCTATCGTGAGAGTAAAACAGTAGCTTCTTCATTCCCTGAACCCACTAGCAAGCAATAATGAACGTTATAATTGTTTGAAATAAACTTTAGTATTAATAAATAAGTGTAGAAGTTAAACTCATATTAGCTATCACTAAAGTTTAGACTTGCAGTTAACTTGTTGATGTTCAGATAAAAATAAAATACAAAAATATCACTAGGGTGCAAGGCACGCACAGCCTAGTGAATCAGAATCAGGTGCGTTATGTTGATTGGGTTCAGTTGAGGTCATTCTGTTTAAACTCATTGGAGTAAGCTTGGTCTTCTCGCATGATGTGGTTGGTTAGCCAAGCCTTAAGGAAGCTCATCAATTCGTCGCCAATGTCCTCACCACGTTCGACACGTTTCTGAAAATCGAGCACTTCACCGACGAGCTGCTGATGCTTGTCTTTGTGTTGCTGCGTTTGGCTGTAGTTTATCTGATCAAACAGCGTCTCTTCATAGGTAAAGTGGTTAGCGGTATAGTCAATGAGACCTTGGACTACTCGTTTAATCGATGCTGGGCCATAGTTGTGATTTAGCAAGTGGTACAGTTCATTGATCAAGTGGAGTAATGTTTTATGCTGACGGTTAATCTCATCAATTCCTATGTCTAGGCTATCGTTCCATTCCAGTAGCTTATCTCTCTTGGCATCTTCGTGTTCAATTTGAGTCGGATTGGTGGCAAAGCGATGGAGCAGTGAGTCGATTTCTCCCGATAAGTTACGCACGGTAATACTGGCGATGAGTGTTTCTTGGGTTGATTTCACGTTATTGTCTGACTCAACGGCAATTAACTGTAAACACTCTTCTAATTGATGTGTTTGCTGAGTTTGTTGCTCTGAAGAATGGGCAATTTGACGTCCACGCTGCTGAATGTCATCGATCTGTTGGTTGAGGGTTTTAAAACTGTGCTCTGCGGTCGAGGCGATGGTCAATGAACGTTCCATGCTGGATTTGTTTTCTTGCATGGTCTGCATCACATCGTCTGTTTTCGTCTGTAGATTTGTGATTTTGGCACGAATTTCTTCAGTAGCTTCTTGGGTTCGCATCGCAAGTGAGCGAACTTCATCAGCGACGACAGCAAAACCTCGGCCTTGTTCTCCAGCACGAGCACTCTCTATGGCTGCATTCAGGGCTAGCAGATTGGTTTGCTCGGCGATACTGCTAATAGTTTCCATCACCTGACTGATTTGTGCAGTTTCCGCCATCAATGATTCGAAGTGCGTGTTGGAATTATCGATGTGCTTGTTGGCTTCGTCGAGCGCATTTTCCAAATCGACCATATCCTTTGTCCCTTGATCGGCTTGCTGTTTTGCTTGATCTGCAAGTTGGGAAGTGGCATCACAATGTTCGGAAACTTGTGCGGTAATCGTGGCGAGATCTTGAATGATGACTTTCGCTTTGTCGACGTCTTGCTTTTGACCTATAGCACCAAGCTTTGATTGTTGTGAATCTTGTTGAACCGTGTTCGCAACGTTGACAAGGTGGTGGGTAGATTTACCAAGTGCGTTGATCGTTCTAGAAATATCTTCGCCGATTCGATTAATGGTTCGAAACATCGCATGGCTAGTTCCATCTTGAGTCGGTAAGCGCTCCGTCAGATCCCCTTCAGAGAGATGACGGGCGACGACTCTAATGCGAGAAAGCATGGTGTTGATGGCGTTAAACAAGATACAAAATAGGCCGACGTAAACCAATGTCATTATTAGTGCCAGCCAAGCATCAATGTAGGTGAGATAAAGCGTTAAAGGTAACGTAACCAGTACCATGAGCGAAAAACTGTGTACGATATTCATTCTACTCATTTGCTCAATCATTCGATTCCACATGAACGCCTCCCAAGCTTGATGAAACACTGTATGCGCCTTGATACTTCTATAGTTTAGGCAATACCAATAGAAGTGTGAGCAGAATCTCATCTTCTGCTCACGTTAAACGTATTCCAGATTTAAGCGGAGTTGGCGGCAGGCTCAAGAGCTCGCGAATGCCGGTTTAACCTCAACATGACGATGATGGCAAGGGTTAGCACGAGCGCCGCTAGGCTGAAGCCCAGTTGTGTTAGGTTCCAGTGGCTAAGCAGAGCAATCGCAATATAACTTAAGCTTTGAGCTGTTGTAGCGAACATCGCTAAGCCACCATCTGCTCGACCTCTTTGTTTGATAGCAATGGTATGGTGCATCCAGTTGGTGCGAGCGATGCGATTGAGTGCATTGAAGAAACCAAACACTAGGGTAAATGAAACCAAGTAAATAGGTTGGATAGAAAAGCTCATTCCAATCAGGGCCAAAGCCGCGGCAGCCATGGAGTAAATCATTAGATTTGAATGCGAACTCAATGCCAGCAAACGAGCGACAAAAACGCCAGTAAAAAGAGAACCTAAGCCAAATGCGATGTTGTAAGCGGCTAACCACTTTCCTGAGATACCGACTTCAGCAAACCAAATAGGTATCAATTTGCCTAAGTAAGTCAAAATAGGATAGCTAAGGCAAGACATCATCAAGAACAGATAAAAACGAGGCTGAGCTGTGAAGATCTCTTTACTCTCTTTGAGTTGCTGGAGGAAGCGCATATCTTTAGATTGGCGAAATTGCTGTTCATATGGTGTGACAATGTAACTTATTGTGGCAATAAAAGAGGCGATGGCTGCAAACATTGCAAATTCCAACATTCCCCATGTTTCGAGCAGTACAACACCGAGAGCGCCAGCGCCAAGAGTGGTTCCTTGCATAATGATCTCTTGCTTGCCTGATATGGAAGCGTACTCGTGTGGCTTATAGTTCTCTTGAGTAAATGCGTTGTTGGTAGCCCATGCTAGGTTGCTTGAAACCCAGAAAATCATCTGAGCCAGAGCAAGTATCCAAGGAGACCCCAGATCGAGTGTATAAATTACAAATACCAAAGCAGCGGTAAGCGCTTGACCAACTTGTACCCATACAAGAATGCGTTTGCGTGAGTGTCTGTCGATCAAAGTAGAAAAGAACGGAGTAAGGAAAAAGGACAACACAGTACAGGTAAGGGCAGTAAGTGCAACGAAGGTTCCCATACCAGGTTGCAATAGAATGATCCACGGTAGCGCCATCATAAATAGACCCGATGAAATACCATCAAAGAAACGACCGGTGAGGTAGGGGAGTGTCCGACTTCTCATTGTTAACATCATTTTTATTCTCCTAACAAACTAACGTGGTGTCACTGTAAAACCTCAAGTAAACTTGAGGTAAAGCACTTTTTGTTAAGGAAGAGAAATGGAGATGAGTGTCGGTGAAGTTGCAAAGCGTGCAGGGGTAAAAGTCTCCGCATTGCACTTCTATGAGCAGAAGGGATTGATTTCAAGTTGGCGTAATCAAGGTAATCAGAGGCGTTACCATAGAAGTGTTTTGCGCCGTATTGCAGTGATTAAAGCGGCACAGGAAGTGGGGCTTACTCTTGAGGAGACCGCTCAATCCCTCGCTCATTTACCTAAACATCAAGCACCAAGCAAAGAAGAGTGGGAAGAGATGGCATCAGAGTGGAAAGCGATGCTGGAGCACAGGATTTTACAACTTAAAGCGTTGCAAGAGGATCTCGGGAGTTGTATCGGTTGTGGGTGTTTATCTATGAAATCGTGCGCGATTTACAATCCTCAAGATATCAGAGCTGAGAAGTTTGAGGGTAAAACGATGTTGACGGATCCTGAGTCTTGGTCACAGTGATAAGGCAAAGGTAAGCAGTAGCGGCAGCGTGAGAATGCTGAAAAAGTTTCCAAACAACACCATAGAAGCGACCTTAACCGGCTCAATGTTAAAGCGTTCAGCAAACAGATAGTTCATGACCGCTGGTGGCAGCATGGTAAACAAGACCATCATTTGCAGCTCCATCCTAGGTAGGGGAATCAACCAGTAGATACATGCAAAAGCAATGGCTCCAGTCGTGAGTGACTGCAACGTACATAAGATCCCGACTTTAAGTCCACTGAGTTTTATATTGCACATCTGTGCGCCGAGCGACAATAGCATCACAGGTACTGCAGCTTGACCAAGTAAGGCTGTCGCTTCATACAAAGGTGACCAAACAGATACGCTAAATAAGTTTAGCGATAAAGCGCTGGCCGCCGCGATGAAGATAGGCATTCGAATAATTTGTTTGAAAGGGTTCCCTTCACTGAGTACAGCAAGACCGATACTAATATGCAGACAGGCAGAGACGACAAAAAGCAGTACCGCAGGGGCTAATGCACTGTCACCAAAGGTATAGGTAAACAGTGGAATTGCTAAGTTGCCGCTGTTTCTAAACATATGCGGCGGTGCCCAAGCCTTGTAGTTTAAACCGGACAACTTGCACCACAGCAACATCACAATTCCCGGGAGTAACACCGCGACAATGGAGGCGCTAAGAAGGGGAACTTGTTCGGTGTTCAAAGGCATTGAGACTAGGGAAGAGAACACCAGCGCAGGAGTAAAGGTATCCATATTAATGCGGTTAATCGGTCTAAAATCCGGTTTTAACCAGCGTCCAACCGAAAAACCGACGACGACTAACGCGAAGACTGGAAATAAAATACTGACGACTTGTTCAAACATCTTCCTACCTTTTTTACCTTCATCCCTGCACTATGCTTGCGTTTACGACTCTTTATTGACTGTTTCGATACTTGTGTAAAAGATCCAGCGGGATGTGGCAATAGTCGTTGGGAAAGCGGGTGAGCCTATCTTGGTGCTCTTCATCGCTCTTTACGTAGTTGATTAATGGCCCAACCTCCACAGCAATTTGGTCTTTATCGGCTCTGGCATCGATATAGGCTTGGGCTTGCTCTAAGTGGCTTTGCTGCTTGCTGTAAACACCGGTTCGGTATTTTTCGCCTATGTCTTCGCCTTGTTGGTTCACACTATAAGGGTCGATAATTTCAAACAAGTAGCCCATCAGTTGTGTCACCGACACTTGCGAAGGTTCGAACTCTAGTTTGACGCACTCTGCGTAGCCATCATAGTCACCAACAGTCGTATTGTTTGTGCCATTTGCGCGACCAGCCTCGGTTGAGACCACGCCAGGCAGGTGGCGCATAAATTCTTGAACACCCCAAAGGCAGCCACCTGCAAGATAGATTTGTTCCATTTACATTTTCACTTGGTCAAACGATTAACTGTCACTATTAGAGCAAAATCAAAGAAATAAGCAATCTTGATTGTTGGATGAAGGTCGATGTTTTTAGGAGGCAGTGATGAAACTGGCTAGTTGCCTGTGAGCCGCTTAATTAAACGAAACTTTTTTTCTTAAAGGTGCATGGGGATTTTCAGTTAAGGCATGCTTAGACTTGTGTTTTGGTGCCTTAAATTGGCGATTTTGGGGTGTTTTAAGTTGCTGAATTTCAAAGGTTTATATTTGTAGCTCTAGTGGGCAGTCCAGTGTTACCTTTGTCGAAAATTAGGAGGGAACATGAATCATAATAACGAGACATTCATTGCACATGACTTTTCCAACATGGACTTGCAGCAAGTCACTTTCCAAGATTGTCAGTTTTATCTTTGCCGATTTGACCGAGCAGATCTTAGGGATGCTAAGTTTGTCCGCTGCAGTTTCATTGAACCGAGGTCTCTCGAAGGTTGCAGTTTTCAGCATGCAAATTTGAAAGATGTCAGTTTTCTAGATTGTAATCTAGCGATGAGCCAGTTTGTGGGAGCGGATTGCTTTGGCGCCGAGTTTCGTCAATGTGATTTAAAAGGCGCCAACTTCCAGCGCGCTAATTTTGTTAATCGAATCAATCATAAATCGTATTTTTGCTCTATTTTCATTACTGGCTGCAATCTTACCTATAGCAACTTCGAGCGTGCATTGATGGAAAAATGTGATTTATTCGAAAACCGTTGGAATGGTGCCAATCTATTCGGTGTTAGCTTTCTCGGCGCTGATCTTTCCAGAGGGGAATTTAGTTCTGAGCAATGGCAAAGCGCCAATTTTGAGCAAGCTGACCTCACTCACGTTGACTTAGAAGGGGTAGACTTACGTAAAACATCTTTATACGGTGCGAAAATTTGCGATTGGCAACAACAGCAGCTATTAGAGAGCTTTGGTCTTATTCTTGTTTAGTTTGTGTCTTATGAGCTGAAAAGCGCGTTGTTCAGCCCATAATA
>NZ_AEVT01000082.1 GCF_000189275.1 Vibrio sinaloensis DSM 21326
TTAGAAAAGCCCAGCATCTAGCTGGGCTTTTTCGTATCTGTTACTTCTAATTGTCTCTTGCTGATAAAATGCTCAAAAAAGTGTAATTTCCATCATAGATCGAATAGAATGCGTCAATCTTTATAAATTATGCACGTATATCTTTGATTGTTGAGAGGATGGATATTAACAGGTCGAGATTTGTTGTTGCTTCCCTCGCCGCTGTGACGGGAACCTATCACGCCTATGCTGATTCTCTAGCCAGTTACCCTGAAGACTGGAGAGAGTGGCCGATCGTCAAAGAATCCATGAACCTACCTGCAGACACCATACTTCCCGAAGACGCTTCTTTGTTCATGCAGGAATCTGTACGTGCCTATAGTTGGATAAACAATGGCCAAGGCTCTCCGTTGACGATTCGCGTCAACCCCGCGAAGTTAAATCAGTATCAGCAACATGGCCCGTACACAGACGGGCCTACTGCAGTTGCCATTTCAGAAGTTCAAGGTATTGTCTGGGTCACTGAACATATCGGTGGCGAAGCGATATACGGTAGCTATGATAGGCAGGGTAAAGATATCAGCCATACACACCCGACGTTAAAACCGAGTTTTTGCCATAGTTGCCATACCACATATAAAGACATCTGCATCAATGGCACCTGTGCGAATCCACAGACGACCATGTTTGATTAGGTTTCATTATGTTGCGAATACTCTGTAAACCACTTAAACGCTTATCCATTAATCAAATGCTGTTTGGGTCTCATTTGGTTCTCGTTTTGTTTATTGTGGTGTGTATGAGCTATTCGCGTTATGCCAGCGAGTGGAACAGGCATGTCAGCTATTCAGCGCTGCTGGCGGAATACTCAATCAAATCGCACATCAATTTCTTTTCTAGCGCGGTCGCAGGGCTAAATTACGCCAACCTGACCATGTCTTCAACTAAGCAGCTAATCGCATCGATGGAAGACATTCTCTACTTTGAAGTGAGCGGTGTATCTGATTACTCCAAACGTCCAGTCAAGGTACAGTATCTGGCTGCAACTCAGGAGCTATGGCGCGCCGATGTGACTCAGTCAGAGGTTAATCGCTCATTTGATACTCTGCTTCAGCATAGGGAGGCTTTACTCTCACCGGATTTGTCGAGCCCGATAAAAATAAGAAAACTCAACTACTTGCTCAATCGGAGTGAAACGGAATATGAAGCCCTTAGTCGAAGTTTCGGCCTGACTCAGAGCTTTCAACTCCTTTGGAAAAAGCCTAAATTGAATGATCTACATTATCAGCTTGATCAAGAAGATTGTGTTCTGCACGTTCAAGTCCCGTTAACCAACGTAAGCGGCGGGTACATTTGGGCTGTCATTGACGCCAGCAAATTAACTCAGATCCAACATGCATTAATCAAAGAGCTCTTGATAGAAGCGATTAGCGCTTTGTTTGTGTCGATGTTTCTTATTTTATGGGTGTCTCACTGGATAGTGGCGCCGTTGAAAAAGCTTGCCGCCAGTATGCGCTCTGAACACGCCTATCAGGAAATAAATTCCTTATCTGAACTGCAACGTACGGATGAAATTGGCCAGTTAGCACGCGCATATCGCGGGTTGTTGGTTAAGATAGAAAGCCAGCTCAATATTTTGCGTACAAAATCCGATACCGACCCTTTGACGGGGTTAGGCTCGCGTTACAAATATACTCGCACTGCTTTACCTTTCATTAAGCGCCATCTTGGCCGAGGGGAGTTCGTGGGGATGATTGTGTGCGACGTCGACAATTTCAAGTCTTTCAATGATATCTATGGGCATACAGAAGGTGATAACGCCCTGGCTAAAGTCGGTAATAAAATAGCGGAGTTGGCGCGCGACAGTGATTTAGCGTTTCGCTATGGTGGTGAGGAGTTTGTTATTCTGTGCGCGAGACCATCGGAGTCGCAGCTCTATTACTTCACAGAGCGTCTAAAACTCGAGATTGAGGGGCTGGGTATCCTACATGCCGGGAACATGCCTTATCGAGTAGTGACGGTTTCGACGGGTGGTACCATTGCCCATCACTCTTTCCGTAACCAGCAGCCTCTGGATCACAAAGCGTTGCAAGAGCACATGTTTAATGTGGCCGATAAAGCCTTGTATCGCAGTAAAGAGCAGGGGAGAAACCATGTCAACTGGCGAGCGGTTGACATGGAAACTAAAAACTAGCGTTCTAGGCGGAAAATCTTTCCGCTGTCGGTACTAAAATAGAGTACTCCCTCGGGAGTCGTTTCAATATCCCTGATTCGCTCTCCCAGTGATTCCAGAATTCTTTGCTCTTTAATGACGTTACCTTGCTTATCCAAAGTAAGAATATTCAGATGAGTAAGCTTTAGCGCCCCAGCCACCAATTTCCCGTCGAGCTCGGGATAATGCCCACCGCGATAGAGAATCAGAGAACTGGGTGCAATAGAAGGAACGTACACCTGCTTAGGGGGTTGGATTCCAGGTAGCTCTTCTGCTTCACCAACCGAAATTGGTCCCCAGTACTCTTTGCCATGCGAGGTTATCGGCCAACCATAGTTCTCACCCTTTAATATCTCGTTCACCTCATCACCGCCGCGAGGCCCATGCTCAATGGACCATAATCTTGAGCTGGTATGATCGAAGAAAAGCCCTTGGGGGTTGCGGTGTCCGTAGCTCCAGATTTCAGCTTGAGCATTGTCTTTATTAACAAAGGGGTTGTCTTGAGGAACGCGGCCGTCTGGGTGTAACCGAATTATGCTGCCAGCATGAGTAGAGAGGTTTTGTCCATTATCTCTTTCGCCTCGGTCACCCACCGAGAAGTAGACGAACTGCTCATCAAACGTAACTCTGCTGCCAAAGTGACGCCCGCCATCAGAACCGGACTGGGTGACTAACAATTCGCGCCAATTCTCCATGCCACTGGCTGTTAAATCGGCGACGGCGAGTGTCGTTTCAACGGCGTCATTGACTTGTTTGGAGTACGTGAAATAAAACTGCTTTGCTTTAAACGGAGACTGAGCGACATCAAGCAGCCCTCCTTGGCCTGTTACCTTAGCTTGGCTGACGCTAGGCAGTGCGGAGAAGTTACCTGTCTTGAGGTCGACAATCCCAAGCTCACCATTACGCTGAGTGACCAGCAACTTTTCATCGTCGAAATAGCTCATACCCCAGGGAACATTGAGCCCCGATGTAACTTCTTTGGCCTGCCAAGCCATGGTCGAGTGGCTGATCCCAAGGGCTATTATTGCGATCAGGTAGGTGGTTCTCTTTATCATACTGACGTCCTTGTAACGATTGCTGCATTTATCTTAGCACTGAGAATGATTAATCACTGCCATAAATGTTTTACATAAAATGTCTTGAAATGATCAATAAATGGACTATTATGACGAAGTGTCAAAAGTGACGATGCGTCATTTATGGTTTTTATACCTAAATGATATTCGTGTTACAATAGTAGAGTTAGGGAGTAGACTGCGAGACGGAAAAGATAATCATGTTTGGTTTTGGCTGTAGTAAAAATGAAAAACACGAGAGCTCTGGCTGCTCATTGGGCTTAACCAAAAAGCAGCAGGCGATTGCGGATAGAGAGGTTGAGCTAACCTTGTTGGCTAAGTCACTTGTGCAAGAGCAGGGGTGGAGCAACATGACGATGGATAAATTAACCTCGGCAAGTGCTTACTCTAAGGGCACGATTTACAATCATTTTTGCAGTAAAGAAGATGTGATTATGGCGCTGTGCATACATTCGCTTAAAAGTGAGGCCTTATTATTTGCACGCGCAGCTGAATTTGAAGGCAGTACACGTGAAAAGGTCATTGCGCTGCACGTTGGTTACAGGATCTATGCTCGAATGGAGCCAGTACTTTCAACCTGTGCGATTATGGCCAAAAGCCCTTGGGTACTTGAAAAAGCATCAGCAGAAAGGGTCAAAGAGTTGAACCAACTTGAAGAGCAGGTGATTGATCATGCTGATCAATTGGTGCTTTTTGGTGTGGAGCGTGGTGATTTGAAATTTTCACCAGGCATTGGCTCTGATGCGATAGTGTTTGCCAACTGGTCAATTGCTTTTGGTTCAAATGCATTGACACAAAATGCTTCAAACAGCCACTGTATCAATCGTCTGCAAGACCCATATACGGTACTCAATAATGCCAACATGTTGCTAGATGGTTTAGGTTGGAAGCCGCTGTCTACAGAATGGGATTATCGAAAAACTTGGCAAAGAGTTGAACGAGAGTTGTTTGCCAAAGAGATCGAATACCTCGAGTCGGTTGGTCGGTAGCACTGATTAATAAGCCCGAATGTGGGCTTTTTAAATCGCTGTTAGTGACGTTTCGTCAAAAATGACACAGACACTTAAGTTTTAAGTGGAAAGAGTTGTTCTGTTATTTAAACGCCAGCAAATGCTGGTTTTTAAATAACAATTAATGACGAAACGTCACAAATGGAGAAAGTGATGAAAACTGACCCTTCTATACCGAAACAACCGCCTAGTTGGCTGACGCTACCCACAAGATTGAGCTGGTGGGTGATGCTGCTTACTACCTTGATGGTAATAGCCGCGACCTTAGGTGCTAAGAACCTCTATTTTAGAGGGGATTACAATATCTTTTTTGACGGACAAAATGCTCAGCTCAGAGCTTACGACGAAATTCAAACAACGTTTGCCAAGTCGGACAACCTATCCATTGTTATTGCTCCCAAAAGTGGAGAAGTGTTTGAGCCCGAGACACTCACGTTAGTTAAGCAATTGACTAACGATGCTTGGCAAGTCCCTTACTCTAGTCGTGTAGATTCAATTGCTAACTATCAGCATACCGAAGCGTTGGAAGATGATCTGATCGTCGAAGACCTCTTGTTGGAAGATTACGAACTGACAGAATCTCGCATAGCGAAAGTCAAACAGGTTGCTCTATCTGAGCCAGTCTTAAAGCATTCGTTGATCTCAGAGAAAGGCGATGTCACTGTTGTAAACATCACGGTCCAGCTACCTCAGATTGATGAGACAGCTGAAGCGATCGAAGTTGTGGATAGTGCCAATGCGCTAATCGAAAAATACCAGCAACAATACCCTGATGTGGAATTCCATAAGGCCGGTATTGTGGCAATGAACCACGCTTTCATGATTGCAGCGCAAGACGATAGTGCCACGCTTGTGCCAACAATGCTGGTGGTGATTCTTCTCTTCCTCACTTTGATGCTACGTTCTATCCTCAGTGTTATCGCAACGCTGTTTATTATCATTTCCTCTGTTACTGCCACCATGGGTCTCTCTGGTTGGGCAGGAATGTTTCTTAGTACCGCCACAGTCAATATTCCAACCTTGGTGATGACTTTAGCGGTTGCTGATTGTGTGCACGTGATTGCGACCATGCGTCAGAACATGAAAAAGGGCCACAGCAAGATCTACGCGATTGACCAAAGTGTTGCCATTAACTTCATGCCCATCTTGATCACTTCTGTTACTACTGCAATCGGCTTTTTAATGATGAATATGTCCGATTCACCAGTCTTGAGAGATTTCGGAAACCTCGCTGCTCTTGGCGTCATGATTGCTTGCTTCCTATCAGTATCTCTTTTGCCCGCCATGCTGAAGCTTCTACCAATTAAAGTGAAGAAAGTTGAAGATGCAGCCAATGGTTCGTCGGATGTTATGGATAAGCTTGGTGATTGGGTTGTTAATCACAGAAAAGCACTGCTGCCTATCTCCGCGATAGTGATTGCTGTTTCCGCAGTCATGTTGCCACTTAATAAAGTCAATGATGAATCGGTTAAGTATTTTGATTCACGCAGTGAGTTCAGACGTGCAGCTGACTTTATGGAGCAGCGCATAAGTGGAATGACCAACATTAGCATTGCGGTCAAAACCAATGAGTCACAAGGGATTGCTGATCCAACATTCTTGAAAGCGGTTGGTGACTTTTCGAACTGGTTAAGAACGCAACCTGAGGCTGACCATGTTGCGACTCTATCCGATGTTTATAAGCGTCTTAACAAGAACATGCATGCCGATGATAACAGCTACTATAAACTGCCACTTGACCGAGAACTGGCCGCTCAGTACCTATTATTGTATGAAATGTCGTTACCTTATGGACTTGATCTTAACAACCAGATTAACGTCGATAAATCGTCGATTAAAATGGTGGTGACGGTCGACAATCTAGGCAGCGTCGAGTTGGTAGAGCTAGAGAATCGTATTTATCAGTGGTTTGCAACCAACGCTCCCCAATACGAAGTGGTCGCCTCTAGCCCGTCACTTATGTTCGCTCATATCGGCGAAACCAACATGGCCAGCATGCTATCTACTCTACCAATTACACTTATCCTCATTTCTGCGTTGATGATCTTTGCCTTACGCTCTATGCGACTCGGTTTGATCAGTGTCGTGCCTAACATGGCGCCCGCCATTATTGGTTTCGGTATTTGGGCGCTCATTTCCGGGGAGATCAACCTAGGTCTGTCTGTGGTTGTGACGCTCACACTTGGTATTGTTGTCGACGATTCCGTGCATTTCTTATCCAAATATCAGCGGGCGAGATTGCAAGGTCAGTCTGCTGAACAAGCCGTTCGTTACGCCTTCCATACTGTTGGGCGAGCGCTATGGATCACGACTGTCGTGTTAGTGGCTGGTTTCTCTGTCTTGGCGATGTCTAGCTTCAGGCTGAATGCTGACATGGGACAACTTAGTGCCATCGTCATCTTTATTGCTCTCGTCGTCGATTTCGTTTTTCTTCCCGCGTTACTTATGCGTTTCGACACCGCTAGTTATAAGCCTGAAACACAAACAGCACCCTCAACCACGCCACCTGTTACGCAAGCTCAACACTAATAAGGATATGATTATGAAAAAGTTACAAAACTCGATGCTCAAAACCATTGCTTTTACAGCCTTACTCGCGTTGAGTGGACAAGTCTACGCAACTGCTGAACTGGGGTTGGAGATAGCAACCGAACGTAAAGCGCGTGATTTAGGTTGGAGAGATTCTGTCGCGACAATGGAAATGGTGCTCAAAAATGCCCAGGGAGAGAGCAGCACCCGGGCAATGAGATTGAAATCCTTCGAAATGGCAAATGATGGCGACAAAGGGCTCACTATTTTTGATCAGCCTAGAGATGTCAAAGGAACGGCTTTCCTCAATCACTCACACACCACGCAAGCGGATGACCAATGGTTATACCTACCAGCCCTTAAACGCGTAAAACGTATCTCTTCGCGCAACAAATCCGGGCCTTTCATGGGCAGTGAGTTTGCGTATGAAGACTTAAGCTCATTTGAGCTAGAAAAGTACACCTTTAACTACCTTAAAGATGAACAAGTAAATGGCGATGATAGCTACGTATTGGAGCAAATCCCGACTGATAAAAACTCCGGTTACACTAAGCAACTGGTTTGGCTAGACAAGGCTCATTATCGCCCGCTAAAAATTGAGTTTTACGACCGCAAAGGGTCACTGCTTAAAACACTGACTTTTGCTGATTACAAACAGTACCTCAATCAATATTGGCGCTCTCATACCATGGCAATGGTGAATCATCAGACTGGCAAAAGTACCCTGTTAAAGACAAGCGAACTTGCCTTTAAAACGGGTCTTAAGGAAAAAGATTTCGAGAAGAATGTGCTTAAGCGAGTGAAGTAGGTGCATATGAGATCACAAATAACGATGGCTGGCCGATTATCGGCCAGCATAGGACTCACCGTGCTGGCGTTACAATGTCACGCTGAAGGGTTGGCTGGGCAAATTAACTTAGAGCATAGGCAGTTTTTTTCGTCTGGCCTCCAAGGCCAAGAGCGTGGCCAAAGCTCTTTGGCGATTGAACCTGAGTTATATTGGCAGTGGGGAGAGAGTTCAGATTTTACCTTTGTTCCTTTCTATCGGCTCGATAGCATGGATGAGGAGCGCACTCATGGGGATATCCGTGAAGCTCTATTTCTTCACTACTGGGATGATTACGAATGGCGCGTAGGGATTGGCAAGGTGTTCTGGGGAGTAACCGAGTCTGCCCACTTGGTGGATGTGGTGAATCAGACAGATGCGATAGAGTCATTAGATGGCGAAGACAAGCTGGGACAACCCATGCTGCATTTCACTGCGATCAAAGACTGGGGAACGTTTGATGCACTGTTACTGCCATACTTCAGGGAAAGAACCTTTGCCGGTGAAGAGGGCAGATTGAGACCAACGGTTCCCGTCTCTCAGCAAGCCGTGTACGAATCGAGCCGAGAAGAGAAACATATCGATTACGCACTTCGTTACGCTTACATGTGGGGAGATTGGGATTTCGGTTTGAGTTACTTTCAAGGTACTAATCGAGACCCGTACTACCAGTTTGAAGCTGGAAAGCTTAGCCCTTTCTATGCTCAGGCGAAACAGGCAGGCGTTGATGTACAAGGCATTGTCGGTGATTGGCTATGGAAGTTAGAAGCCATCTATCGCGATAGTTTTGATGATCATACAGGTGTTGTCGCCGGATTCGAATACACCTTAGTGGGCGTGTTTGATACGGTTTGGGATCTGGGCTTAATCTCGGAATACCTTTATGACAGCCGTGGTAATAACGCGCAAACTGTCGGCCAAAACGATATTTTTGCTGGTGCCCGATGGGTATTGAATGATGAAGACAGTACAGAAGTTCTAATCGGTGTTACGCAAGATTTGGATAACAGTGATGTTTATAGCGCAAAATTAGAGGCTTCAAGTCGTCTGACTAATCACCTCTCTTGGCGAGTCGATGGCTGGCTGTTTGAAAACAATACCCCGGATGATTTGCTCTATTTTGGGCGTAAAGATGACTTTATTGAAGTCTCTTTGGAGTATTACTTTTAGGCTGTTCGCCATCGCTTTATTAGTATTAATCTAACTTAATCCTCATAGGGAGCTGATCAAGCTCCCTTTTTTGACTTCTGATACCTGTTCAGTTCGCAAAGATAAGTAAAATCCCATAGGTTGGAAAGGGTTTTTATAATATCTTCTTACAAGTGAGAATTGTGAGATTAAATAAATAGGCAAGCTGCAGATGAAGTCATTTCAATGGGACAAGTGCTACGAAACAGGGATTGATGACGTTGATGAGCAACATCAGTACTTGGTTGAAATCATCAACCGCTACGGTGAATTGATCGCAGAAAACAATATCTCTTTGCAAGACATACGAATGGCTCTGTTTGAACTGTCGCGTTATGCGGAATTTCATTTCAAAGAAGAAGAGAATCTGATGCGCTCGGTAGGCTTATACGATGCTCACGTTGAAGAGCATGTGAAAGTCCATCGTGCGTTCATGGCTGATATCGTCAGTATGCAGGCCTTCATCTCTGAAGAGAACAAAAAGGCGTCAGAGCACTTACTTAACTTTCTAATACATTGGCTGGCTTATCACATTCTCGGTATTGACCAAAACATGTCGCGTCAGGTTGCTCAAGTTCAAGCTGGCGTAGACCCTTATCACGCCTACCAACTAGAAGAAAAGCAGCAAGACAAATCCACCGAGCCTTTGCTCAAGGCGTTAAATGGCCTGTTTGAACAGGTATCGGAGCGCAATAAAGAGCTGTTGGAGTTGAACCAATGCTTGGAAGATAAGGTACAAGAGCGCACGAAGCAGTTGTCCCAAGCCAACAAGCAGCTTGAAGAGCTGTCGCTAACCGATTCACTGACCAGGTTACCGAACCGTCGTTGTGCAATTAGAAAACTGAAAGTCTACTGGCAAGAAGCAATACAAAATCAAGAACCTCTCGTGTGCATTATGATTGATGCTGACTACTTTAAGCAGGTCAACGACACGGCTGGGCATGATGCGGGTGATCGGTTACTGATAGAGCTGGCACAGACCCTACAACACTCTTTTCGCAGTGACGATCTGGTTTGTCGATTGGGAGGCGATGAGTTTTTTGTCATCTGCCCCAATACGGACCTTGAGGGGGGCGCCCACATTGCAGAATTGACTCGGCAAAAAGTGAACCAAATGTTAGTCCCCGTTGGCGAAAGTGTTTGGCGAGGCAGTATTAGCATTGGGGTGGGGGAGCGAAGCGACGAGATGGTCGATTACAACGACTTGATCAAAGTGGCGGACAATGCGGTGTATCAGGCAAAGTCATCTGGCCGTAATCAAGTCGCGACCGTTCAATCGAAGGTTTTAAGCATCCATACATCGCAGCCACCATGCTCTGTACCTTCTAAAGGTTGATCGAGGTGGTGAAAACCCAGACGTTCATACAGCTTAATGGCTGACTCCATTGACGTGAGCGTATCTAAATAGCATTCACGAAAGCCTTGCTGCTGAGCAAAGACCAAACATTGTTCGCTCAAGGCTTTACCTATACCATGACCACGGCTCTCGCCCAGCAAAAATAG
>NZ_AEVT01000081.1 GCF_000189275.1 Vibrio sinaloensis DSM 21326
CTTTTTAATAATAAAGTTATGGATCACACAAAATACCCACAACGTTAATGGTGTTAACTGACCATTTAACATTGAGGAATGATTATCAATTGCATTGAAAAGGAAGACTCATTAAGCTGCATTAATAATCTATAAATCAACAATGCTAGAGTAATGAACGATCATTCTTTTTTTGACCATCTGTTTGAGTACTCTAAACAGGTTTCACCTTATTTAGACGGGCAGATCAGCACTTCACCCTGTCCTGATCAACACTGGATAACATTGGAAGAATCGTGCGCCAATGACATCCAAAGTCTCTATCACAGCCTAAGCATTCAACACCCAGAAGCTGGGGCAGCTTATTGGTTAACCAGAACTTGGACACTATTGTGCTGGCAGCCTATCTACGTCGCCTTCATATCAATCTATGCATGTAGAGGCTTGCCTAAACTCAGTGCAATGCGTCAGCGAATTCAGCCTCAGTTTATCGCTGGGTTTCAGTTTGCTGATGCAACACATCAGCATGGCGAGATAGAACACTTGGTAGAACAAGCAGGAAAAGAGCTTTGCACGCTGTTTCACTACTACCGGGAAGAGATGAACAGTTGGACTCGTATCCGTCCTGGATTTACCAACCATTTGGTCGCGGATGGCATTTTGGCATGTATGGTCAGATTGAGTGAATATACTCCAGATCTTGGCTACGATTACCTACGCAGCCAAGCTCAGCTATGGCTTAGAGCTTGTGGT
Organism: Vibrio sinaloensis DSM 21326; assembly: GCF_000189275.1. Lineage (GTDB taxonomy): Bacteria > Pseudomonadota > Gammaproteobacteria > Enterobacterales > Vibrionaceae > Vibrio > Vibrio sinaloensis. Next base: position 733 of record NZ_AEVT01000081.1, read on the forward strand.
TTGCCTGAAAAATTGATCAATACCCTGAGCTATTGCGAACAAACCCAATCCCTAAAACTAATTCGTACCAGTTGCTGTTTGATTTACAAGTGCCATGACGGCCAGCTGTGCGAAGATTGCCCTCGTCATCCTGATAACAAATAGGCACTAGGTTAACCAAATGACTCGATACGGGTACGCGCAGAATTTTGCAATACGTAATAAAAAACCGCCCAT
>NZ_AEVT01000080.1 GCF_000189275.1 Vibrio sinaloensis DSM 21326
TTATTTAGACAAACCCAGCTTATTGCTGGGTTTTGTTGTTTCTAAGCTTTATTACGCTGCCCTGCTTTTCCATTTGTGCACTTTTGGCGCTTTAAAATAAAAAATCCAGCCGAAGCTGGATTTTTTCAATAGTCATGACTTTTTGTGTGCTAACGGATCACTTCCTTAGCCTAAAAGCCCCAACGCTGAGTTGGGCGCTTGCTTTGCTTGTGCTAAAACAGAGCTGGATGCTTGAGTCAAAATCTGAGACTTAGTCAATGCTGTTGTTTCTTTCGCAAAGTCTGTGTCTTTAATTCGGCTCTTAGACGCGTTCACGTTTTCATTGATGTTGTCTAAGTTGTTAATCGCATGATTGAAACGGTTTTGGAACGCACCCAACTCGGCACGATGACTATCAACAAACTTCAGTGCCGCATCGACAATCGCAACAGATTGCTGTGCTCCACCGACACTTCTAACATCGATAGTATCGACAGTAACGGCTTGCGCATCACCAATGCCTAGGTCTCCAGCTAAGCTACCACCAAACGTCGCTTCTCCTTCCACTTTGTTATTGTCAGTGAACAGCTGCAGTTGTCCATCTTGATCAACCGAGGCTTTTACTAGGTCCGTTTGACCATTAATGTAAGTAGCAAGTTCCTCAATATCATCGCCCGCTTTCGCGTTGATCTCAATGTTTTGCTCTTGGCCAAACTTATCGGTCAGATTAATGGTTAGGTCATTAGAACCAGCTTGAACAGCCCAGTTTGCATCTTGACCGTTCTCAGCAATGTAACTGTTACCACCCATCATAGTGTTGTCGCTACGCATGTTCTTCATGGTAAGCATAACCGCTTCACCGTTGTCCGCACCAATCTGGAAAGACTTGGTAGCGAACGTTCCGTTTAGCAGCTTGTTACCACCAAATGATGTGGTTTCTGCTATACGATTCAGTTCATCATTCAGTGCGGTAATCTCTTCTTGAATCGCCACACGTTCAGATTTCGAGTTTGAGCCGTTAGCAGATTGCAGTGACAAGTCACGCATACGTTGCAGTATGTTAGTTGTCTCATTCATCGCACCTTCTGCTGTTTGCGCCATAGAAATACCATCATTGGCATTTCGCACGGCAACATCTAAGCCTCGGCTTTGCACGTTCAATCGGTTTGAAATTTGCAGACCAGCAGCATCATCTTTTGCGCTGTTGATCTTAAACCCTGAAGATAATCTCTCCATCGAGGTTTGCTGTGCAGTAGAAGCAGCATTTAAATGTCTTTGTGCTGTCATTGCCGCAACGTTGGTATTTACATTAACCGCCATAGTGGTCTCTCCTATTGATTTTCCGTTACCCGGAACTTCCGAAAGCTTTCCGACGTCTCGGAAAACCAATGAGTTCTCTCAAAGTACCTTTATAGCGACATAAAATTGGTCAACTTTAGAACAAAAAGTGGATTAATTAGCCATATCAACGCTATTTCATTGAAAACTTGATCAAATAAATAAATATGAAATTTGATGCTAAAGTTTTCAGCACTTTGGTCGGGGAGAGATTGAGTTTAATGATGGAACATAACAGGCACGATGCCTCTACATGGAAACGACGTGGATTGGCCGCTTTCAATGAAGCTCTTAGGTTTGATTGCTTTAAATACGCTTAGATTACCAGATAGGCGCAATGTGACAGAAAAGAAAAAGCCCCTTTTCCTTTGAGAGAACTGGGGCTAGAGGGTAGCCATGCAATGTGGAGATCGAGAGAAATGATCATAGCTTGGCTATTTTACATAGACATCACGCTTAAGAGACAGGAGTGAGAGAGAGCCTCATAAAACGCTAATCTATGCTTGCCGCAATCTCTCCACTAGCCCCACGTCTGGGAATACACTAGTGAAGATATTTGCTGTTACTGCAATAGTGACATTGCAGAGTTTGGCAACTGTTTTGCTTGGGCTAGTATTGAAGTACCAGCTTGTTGCAGAATTTGTGCTTTGGTCATCGCAGTCGTTTCTTTTGCGAAATCGGTATCGCGAATACGGCTGTTTGATGCCTCTACGTTTTCTTGGATGTTCGCCAAGTTATTAATACTGTGGCTTAGTCGGTTTTGCTTCGCACCCAGGTCGGCACGCTGAGAATCAACGTACTGTAGAGCTGAGTCGATAATACCAACTGCATTTTGCGCTCCACCCACACTTCTTACATCAATGCTTTGGACTGTTGTTTGAACACCCGGACCACCGTTAAGTCCTAGCTCACCCGCCAAACCACCAGAAATGCTTAGGTCACTCTTGAGCTCAGCCTGTGATGCGAAGATTTGTAGTTTACCTTCCTGATCGACAGACGCTTTTACCAGATCAGTCTGACCGTTGATGTACGTGGCAAGTTCCTCGATATCATCACCGTCTTTCGCCAAGATATCGATAGTCACTAGATCACCATCTTTACCGGTGAACTCTAGTTTGAGGTCGCGAGCATTTGCCGGTACGCCCCAGTCTTTGCCTTTCCCTTGCTCAGAGATAAAGCTTTGACCACCCATACGGAAGTCATCAGCACGAATGCTCGTTAAGCCCATGATGATCGCCTCACCAGAACTTGCACCGATTTGGAATGAAGCCTCACCAAACGTACCGTTAAGTAGCTTACGACCACCGAAAGATGTGGTTTCTGCGATACGGTTTAGTTCGTCTTGCAGTGCCGACACCTCTTCATTGATCGCTGTACGTTCAGAATCCGAGTTGGTACCGTTAGCCGATTGCAATGACAAGTCGCGCATACGTTGTAAGATGGCGGTTGACTCGTTCATCGCACCTTCAGCAGTTTGCGCAATGGAAATACCATCATTGGCGTTACGCATTGCCACATCAAGACCACGAGACTGAGCCGTTAAACGGTTCGAGATTTGTAGACCCGCAGCGTCATCTTTTGCACTGTTGATCTGTTGGCCTGAAGACAAGCGTTCCATTGATGTATTGAGATCGCCAGTTGCCTTATTAAGGTAACGCTGAGCGGTCATCGCTGATACGTTAGTGTTTACTGTGATGGTCATAGTTTGCTCTCCTAGTGAGTTCGCAAGTGCTTGCGAAGCGGCCAGCTTAATCTCATTTGGAAGCACTGACCGTAAATGCCTTGCTAAGCAGATAACTGCTTAAAACTTGTTCTTTAACTCTGAACTGTATAATTCAAGTTGTATGCCAAGTTATAAAATTTAACCGATTTATTTATTAAAACCCTAAAAATCAATAACTTAAAGCTAAATGTTTTTTCTCTACTTTTCCGTTTAATCTCTTTCTTCTCCAAGCGGCAAGTCATTTGCCGCTTATTTGCCACCCAATTGCCATAGTGAACTATGTGACTTGTCAGGGGCTCGCTTTGGCACTTAAGGCATAGCACTTAAGGCAGTCAGCGACTAGATGTAGTTAAACAGAGTTAAATCTTTGGTTTTACCAAACGCTTGTTGAGATGCCTGTAACGCTCGTGAGTTTTCGTTGAACTCAATAATCGCAGCTGCGTAATCCAAGTCTTCAAAATTACTTTGCGATTTCGCCAACGTCATTTTGAAGTCTTCGTGCTGCTCTTCTTGAATATCCAATGTGCTCAATCGTGCCCCCACATCAGTTCTAGCTTTGTTCAAATGAATAAACGCGGCGTGAAACTCTTGGGTAATTTGATGTAATTGAGCAGTATTGGATGAATCAGACACTGAGCCCTCAGACAAGGCCATCGCCTCTTTAAACGTTTCAAAGATGCTATAAGTACGTTGCGGCTCGAGTTCGATCGCATCACCTTTAGTGATTTGACCTTTCACTTGAATCGTCACGTCTTCATATTTGATGCCTTTTGAGGGATCAAACGTATCCGCTTGGACAACAGACCCATCGCGTTCGAGTTGGTACCCGTATTTCCCTTCAGGCATATCGACAAAAGTTACTTTATAAGTCGACTGATCATCAGGGTTGAGGTTAATCGCACGTTCTAACAGCAGCTCAGATGCTTCTTTCAAATCGTATTTCGGTGAAAAGTCACCGAATGGATTATCGATTTCCATAAACAACTTGCTGCCAGGATCATTGATTGGCATCTCAAGGCTGTTTGAAATCTTCATCTTTCTTTGGTAATCGTCACCGGCATAAACCACATCGGCGTCTTTATCACGGAAAAATGGCTGATTCTTAGGCTTGGTCCCTGCAAAAATGTAGTTACCAGACTCATCTTGCACATTGACAAGATTCAGAAAATTGTTCGATATCTCTTCAATTTCACGACGTTTAGCAAAACGGTCTTCAGGAGAAAGAGCACCGTTGATCATCTCCATCACCGTTCGCTTTGCCTCATCAGCAAACTCTTCGGCATTGGAAATGATCACTTCGTGGTGCTCTAAGCGATTTCGTGTCAAAACGATCGCATCACTGTATTGACGAAGTTGCTCTTTCTGCTGGCCAATATTTTGGATGTAATGAGTCGCTAACGGATCATCACTCGCTTTCATGAGCTTCTTACCCGATGCCAGCTGTGCCTGATTATGATGGACCTTAGACTCTTGACGTCGCAGATCATTTTGCACCGACTGGTAGTTATGGAAGCTGGAAATTCGATTTAACATTTACGCCTCCTATCTCAATGCCAAAATGGTATTAAAGGTATCGTTGGCAGCTTGCATGATACGCGACGATGCCATATACGCTTGTTGGAACTTCATCATATTGGCGGCCTCTTCATCGAGGTTCACCCCAGAAATAGACGCTACACGCTCTTGAGCGGATTCTTTTTCCAATCTCGAGACATCGGTCAGGCGAGAAGCGGTAGACATTTGCAAACCAACATCAGTATTGAGGTTATGGTAAATATCTAGAACCGTTGACTCGCCATCATTAAGCTTTTTCTCAGTCTGAATGTTTTGCATTTTGAGCAAGTTGCCGTTGTCACCTTCAGAGGGGACAAGGTTTGCCGTGAACTTATCGTTCGGCAATGCGCCACCCGTTAACTCGAACGTCGTACCACCAACAGTGACTGGGCCTGAAGGCGGGTAAGTTTGCGGTTGCATCAGAATACGCCCTTTGGTGTCTGTAACTGCAAACTGTTTGCCATCTGGTGACACGACCACTTCAAATTCGCGCAACTCTCCAGCCGTATCTATGCTGAACTTGGCACTGCCTTGGGCAAAAGTTGTTGAGGCCTCATAGCTTTGTGCCGCGATATGGGAAGGATCGTTGGTTTCCATCTGCATCTGTGCGGCAGAGTTACGCGTAGGACGAATCAGGACTCGTTCACCTGCTGCAAGATCTTCACGAATATCGATACGAATACCATCCAAAGAAATCGCGTCATCGACAACGGGAACAATAGACTGCTCACCATTTGGTCGAGTAATGTAGTAGTCACCTCCCGCGTACTGAAGAGAGTACTCACCAGCGACAAGTTGACTGGTGTCTTCAATATAGACGGCTAAATCAGCGGTCGAGTCTGACGATGTCACCACACGTGACTGAGCGATAATGTCAGAGTTCACATCGGTAAAGATTAAACCACCAATATTACCGCGCAAATCGAGGCCTTGAGACTGAAGCTTGTTCACATCATAAGAGAAAGCGGCCGCCATCTTGCCGAGTTGGTCCATAAGCTGAGGAATTTTTTCATCCCGCATGGTCAACATGGCTCCTAACTTACCGTCAATGTCTTTAGAAGTGATCGCTTTGATCCCTTTACCTTCAATCATGGCAAGGCGGCGCTCATGCACATCAGGGTAGCCCCCAATCATGGTCAACTTACTCGCCTCCGTTCCCGAGACCAAAGTATGTCCGTTACCAATATGGACATTGAAACCTTCTGCATTTTTGCGCGGCGTCACCGTGACTTTGGTGTACTCTGATAGTTCGTTAACGAGCTTCTCGTGCTGGTCCATCAAATCATTATGAGGGCCTGGCGTTCGCATCATTAAACGGTGTAAGTCGCGGATCTCTAAGGCGAGCTGGTTAATACGCTCAACCCCCAGATCGAGTTTTTTGTTGGTTACATCCGATTGGCGTCGAATCGTTTCGTGGAAATCATTGAGGTTTTGGGTAATCAAAGTCGACTTTTCCAATACCACTTTACGTGCACCCACATCGTTTGGGCTATCAGCTAACGATTTAACGGCATCAAACCATTCGTTGAGGTTTTCGGGGATTTTCTTCGACGACACAGAGGAAAGCATATTAGACAGCATCTCTAGATTCGCTTCATCGTCTAGCTTATGCGCGTAGTTAGTGGTCGACATATTGAGCTCATTAACGGCAAACTGATCCCACGAGCGGCGAACTTTTTCCACATGTACACCCATTCCGTAGGTTTCCCCACCGAATTGGCGTGGCATGTTGGTGCCTTGTATCACTGACTGGCGACTGTAACCCTCTGTATTTGCATTAGAGATATTATGGCCAGTAGTGTTCAATTGTCTCTGAGCGGTAAGGACACTTTGTGAACCTAAACTCAGTAGGTCTGACGCCATATTGCCCCCAATAAACCTTTAAAAATCAGTACGAACTAAACCTTTAAGTTTTATTTTGCAATATGTGTGCCATTTCGTTTGGAAAGTGGAAAGTGGAAAGTGGTGTCATTATGGTCTAAGCGCAAGCTAGGTCAAACGCAAGCCCTCTCTAGTTACAAAAAAGCTCCACTTAGGTTACCCAAAGTGGAGCTTTGTTGATTACATCTGATCAATCTTCGCTTTAACGCGCAAAACCTTGTCTGCGTAGTGAGGGTCCGTCGCGTAACCCGCTTGGTGGATACCTCGAATAAACTGTTCGTCATTACCACCATGACGGAGTGCAGTCGTGTAACGTGGATTTTGATTGAGGAAGCGTACGTAATCGTTAAAGCTATCTTCAAAGCTATTGTAAGAACGAAATGCCGCTTTCTCTTTGACTGGAACGCCTTGATGGTACTCGAGAGTTTGTGTCGCGACTTTATCGCCTTGCCAACTCTTGTCCGCTTTGATGTTAAATAGGTTGTTGCTACTACCGCGGCTATTTCCTACCAACTTTTGCCCCCAGCCAGTTTCCAGCGCAGCTTGAGCCAACAATAGAGAAGAGTCGATCCCCAATGCATTGGCCGCTCTCTCTGCATACGGTCGCATCGAGTCTACAAATGATTCTGGGCTATCAAATGAGTGCTGAGGTTGCTCACGTGAAACAGCCATTGGTGCTGCATCAGAGTTTGCTCGCGCTTCTCTTGCCTGATCCACTTTCTTCATCATAGCTTCGAAATCAACAGCGTTACTTGCGGCGTTTTTATTCTCAATAGAACCCGATGAAAGCTGAGCAACAATCATGTCTGCCAGCCCCAATGAGCCCGAGGAACTTAACTCGCTCGACATTTGCTCATCCATCATTTGACGGTAGAACTGCTGATTTTGGCTGTCCATTAAACCCGATTCAAAACTCGCATTCGCATCACGCATAGACTTAAACAACATTGAGGTGAATATCGCCTCAAACTGTTTAGCTGCGGCGGTTAATGCGGCTTTTTCGCTACTTTCATCACCGTCTACCGCTTGCTTACGAAGTTTATCTAAACCCGCGATATCGTGAATAAAGCCGATATCATTACCGTTGTTAATCATGCTCTACTCCATTAGATGATGATCAGCTGGCCTTCAATCGCGCCGGCTTGTTTCAATGCTTGTAATATCGCCATCAGATCTGATGGGGCGGCACCGACTTCGTTAACAGCTCGAACCAGATCATCCAATGTTAATCCAGGCTCAAACTTAAACATCTTGCCTTGCTCTTCCGTCACTTGGATATCTGTATCTGGAACGACAACGGTTTCCCCACCACCAAAAGCGTTAGGCTGGCTGACATTGAGATTCTCTTTAATTGCGACTGTCATACCACCGTGCGTCACCGCCGCTGGTTTCAGGCGAACATGTTTCCCAACCACTATGGTCCCGGTGCGAGAGTTGACGATGATTTTCGCTGAGCCCTCAGCCGGGTTAAACTCGAGGTTTTCGATCGCAGATAGAAAAGCGACACGCTGGGAAATGTCTCGCGGTGCACGAACCTTAATCGATGTAGCATCAACAGCCGACGCCATCTGCGGACCTAAGAAGTTATTGACCGCGTCAGCCATGCGCTGCGCAGTGGTAAAATCAGATTCAAGCAAGTTGAAAGTAATGTAATCACCTCGGCCAAATGGCGACGGGATTTCACGTTCAACCATAGCACCGTTGGAAATCATACCTGCGGTTGGGTTGTTGCCGACGATCTTAGAACCGTCCGCACCAGTAGCACTAAAGCCGCTGACCACTAAGTTACCTTGGGCGACGGCATAGACTTGCCCATCCAAACCTTTCAACATGGTCTGCATCAGTGTGCCACCGCGTAGGCTCTTCGCTGAACCGATAGACGAAACAGTCACGTCAATCGTCTGGCCTTGCTTAGAAAAAGCTGGCAGCTCTGCCGTGACAATAACGGCAGCAACGTTCTTCGTTTTTGGTTTGGTGCCTGGCGGCAATTGAATACCAAAGCTTTGCAGCATAGCGTTAAAGCTTTGATCCGTAAAAGGAGTTGACTCTCCGGTCCCCGGAAGGCCAGTCACAAGACCATAACCGACTAATTGGTTACTACGTACCCCTGCAACCTGAGCGACATCTTTAATGCGCGCAGCGTGAGCCTGTGTGACTAACAAAAGTGTGCTGGCAATGAGTAGAATTAGCTTCTTCATGGGGTACCTTTACTGTAACTCTGGTGTCGCTTGGCGCCTGTCAGAAAAGCGTCTTCAGGCGAGATTAAAGGGATACATTGAAGAATCGTGCCAAGAATCCAGGCTCTTGCATATCTTGCTGGTTTCCAGTGCCCGAGTAGCGAATACGAGCGTTAGATACACGATTGGATGCGATGGTATTGTCGAAAGAAATATCATCCGGACGAATCGTGCCGCTTAAACGAATGTATTCATCACCAGTATTGAGTGTTAACCATTTTTCGCCACGAATCACTAAGTTACCATTACCCAGTACCTCAATGACTTCCACGGTAATCGAACCACTCAGGCTGTTGCTTTGATTCGCACTCGCGTCCCCGGCAAAGGTATTGGTGTTATTTAAATCATATGAAAAGTTGTAGTCACCGCCGACTTTTAGCTCCTGTCCCCCAACAAACAGTGGTTCCATAGAGGAGTCATTGGTTTTTGACATATCCGCGTTGGCACTTTTTGCCGCTTTCGTATTCTCATCAAGGGTAACGGTAATAATGTCACCAATACCGCGTGGTTTTGAATCGTCGTACAAACTGCTTGATTGAGATGCACTAAACAATGAGCCAGTCTCTGCTGCATAATGTTCAGGCTTGTGCTTAGGGTGAATAGGAGCCCATGCTGGATCACCGGCAACAGGGTCGTTACGACCACGAAGCGTATCGACGATACCGCTCTGGTCGTCGCCTGACTTATCCCCTTCCACGGCATCCACTGTGGTTGTTCCACCAATAACATCAGACGTCTCTACTGGCGGCTCTAGCATAGTACAACCAGACATCAAGCCTACAATCATCACTGCAAATAAACGATTCATAACCCTACCCTCTTATCTGCCAAGCTTATAGCTGCTGGTTAACAAAGCTCATCATCTTATCGACCGCCGAGATAACTTTTGAGTTCATCTCGTAGACACGCTGAGCCTCGATCATGTTGACCAATTCTTCCGTTACATTCACGTTCGACGTTTCAAGCATCGATTGACGAATATCACCGAAACCATCAAAACCCGGAACGCCCTCTTGAGGGTCACCACTCGCGCCCGTTGGCAAGTAAAGGTTTTGTCCGATTGGTTCAAGACCACCAGGGTTGATAAAATCGACGGTTGTAATCTGACCGACAACCACGTTGTTTTGCTCACCGCGGATGCGCACCGAAACTTCACCATCGGTTCCCACAGTGATACTGATAGCATCTTCAGGAATAACGATTTCTGGCTCTAGGCCATAACCAGCACCAGAGGTGACAATCGCCCCTTCATCATTCACGGTAAACTGACCGTTGCGCGAGTAACCAATGTTGCCGTCTGGCATTAGGATCTGGAAGAAGCCATCCCCTTCAATCATCATGTCCAAGCTATTATTGGTCGTTTGCGTATTACCTTGCGTGTGGACTTTTTGCGTCGCGACAACCTTAGAGCCCGCGCCCAACATCAATCCCGTAGGCAGTTCAGTATTCTGCGACGATTGACCACCAGGTTGATTGATGTTCTGGTAAAACAAGTCTTCAAAGACTGCACGACTTTTTTTGTAACCTACCGTTGATGCGTTCGCTAGGTTGTTTGAAATCGTTGAAATATTGGTTTGCTGAGCATCTAAGCCCGTTTTACTAACCCATAATGCCGGATGCATAATAATCTCCTAAATTCTATTAGCTCATACGAAGTAGAGAGTCGGACGACTTGTCCATCTCTTCAGCTGTGCTCATCATCTTGACTTGCATTTCAAACTGGCGTTGCAAATCAATAAGGCTTGTCATTTCACCGATGGCATTCACATTACTGCCTTCGATAGCGCCTGTGAGCAATTTAACATCGGCATCTGCTTCGTATGCCGCATTAGGATCTTTCGCACGGAAGAGACCGTTAACGTCTTTGAATAGTGATTGATTATTGGTGTTGGTCAGTTTGATACGATCAACAACTTCAATAGCGTCGGCTGGAGCACCTTGTGGAACCACTGAAATTGTACCGTCTGTACCGATTTCAACTTTGCTCAAAGGAATCGGAAGCGTTATTGGACCACCTGTTTCACCGATAACAAGATTACCGTTACCACTCACAAGCAAGCCGTTAACATCAACCTTAAGATTACCGTTACGTGTCAGACCTTCTTTGCCAGACTTATCAAGTACAGCAATCCAGCCGTTACCCTCGATTGTTACGTCTAAGTCACGACCTGTTGTTATAACGCTACCTTGTTGGAAGTTATGCCCCGGACGCTCTGTCATGCTAAATACACGGCTTGGTAGACCTTCACCGTAAGCTTGCATCGAACGAGCTTGCGCCAAATCAGCACGGAAACCCGTGGTACTGACGTTAGCTAAGTTGTTTGCTCTAAGCTGCAGGGCCTGCATATTCTGCTTGGCTCCGCTCATAGCGAGAAAGAGTGCGCGATCCATAATTTGCTCCAAAAATCACAATTCGGATCAAATAAAGCAAGAGACATGCCAAGATAAATAGTTGTTATTTTTTAACAACTTAAGTAAAAGTGGCAATGTTATGAGGGCAATATGGGAGGAGTTTGCCATAGGTGGCAACAATAGTAAGCTGATGTTTGCCACCAGCTTACTATACAGATCATTGCGGATTAGGAGCCTACTGACGCCGTGTGAATTAGCGGATCTGTAGGATATTTTGTTGAGTTTGGTTATGCACTTCTAGCGAACGAGAGTTAGCTTGGAAGTTACGTTGAGCGGTGATCAAATCGACCAACTCTTGAGTCATGTCGATATTAGATTGCTCCAGCGTACCACTGTTGATAGAACCAAATGAGCCTTTGTTTGATTCACCCCAGATCTTGTCTCCAGAGAACTGAGTTGAATCCCACTGAGTACCACCTTTCTTATCTAGGCCCTGCTCATTGGCAACACGCACCATGGCAACACGACCAAGAGTGATGTTTTCACCGTTTGAGTAAGTCCCTAGGACACTACCATTTTCATCAAAATCGACTTTGGTCAAGAAACCCGTCGTTGCACCGTCTTCATCAAACTTGGTTAGCTCAAAAGGAGCGGCAAACTGTGTTGCATCTGACAAACCGAAAGATAATGTCTGTGTGACATCTGCACCGTTCAAGTTAATCGCGTTTGGATCATCTGGGCCCGTTCCACCTAGTGGTCCTGAAACAATATTCTGACCATTATTTAGACTTGCCAGTGTGCCATCGTTATTAAATTTCATCGTATGGCCAACATGACCTGTTGGGGTCGTAGCATCACCACCGACGATGTTGATCGGCTTTTCACCCGCACTGTCCGTCACTGTGTAGTAAGTCTGCCAAGTGTTCGCTTGCGTCTGATCTTTCAAGTAGTATGTCGTTAACTTGTACGATTGACCCATAGAGTCGTAAATCGTAGAAGAAGTCGAGCGGTTATACGTTTCAGGATCTGAGTAATCAAACAGTGCTGGATCTTTTAACTCGCCACCAGCAGGCAGGTTTACACCGACTTCAATGTTGGATGTTTGCTTCGGTTTACCAAACTCTTTTGGAATGTTAATTGGCGAAGGCTCGTAAGAGAGAACATCACCTGTGTCTCCATTCACTTGATAACCCAATAGGAACTCATCATTTGCAGTTACCATGTAGTTATCTTTGTTTAAGTGGAAGGCACCGTTACGCGTTAATTCATTCGTCGTCGGTGTCAGGCGGTCTTTTGCCACAGCAAAGAAACCTGTACCACTGATACGCAAATCCATCGGGTTATTGGTATAAACACTGGATCCTTCGTGGAACTGTTGCGCCACTTTAGCAGCTTGAACACCACCACCAGGAGTTGTTTTTGCGTTTGTAAACAATGAATTAGAGTAAACATCACCGAACTCAGCACGCGACTCTTTAAAGCCATATGTATTGGCGTTCGCAATGTTGTTACTGGTGGTATTCAAATCTAACTGAGCTGCGGAAATACCGCTTAATGCAACATAAGACATTCCAAATTCTCCTATCTAGCTAGCATATGACTCTAAGAGCGCTACGCTTTACCAACTTCTAGTACTTCAGCAAGTCGAACTGGCGACTCAAAGCCAGCCAGATTGAGCAGTACGTTACCATCACCTTTACCAAGAAGAACGCTATTGACGTTTGCATAAGTGGAAACTTCAAATTCTTTGCTTTCTCCCTCAAGTAAGCCCGAGGCTCTCACCTTGTACTTACCTGCCGGCAATGGATTACCGTTTGAATCTTTGCCGTCCCATTCGACGCGGCTATCACCCGGAGGTCTCGAGCCCACTTCGAAGGTTCGAACTAACTGCCCCATTTGATCTTCAACACGAACCATCAAGTTATCGACAGCTTGAGGAAGATTCACCATGGCTGCCATACTGCCGTCATCTTTCTTCACACCAGCAGCGCCTGGTATCAAAACATCACGCCCAACCAAGGAGGAAGCTTGAAGTGCTTGATTCGATGTCATCGAAGCATTCAAAGTCTCGAACTGGTTGTTCATTTTGCCAATACCGTCTACCGTTGCGAATGACGCCATTTGCGCAATCATCTGGTCATTACTTACCGGCTTAAACGGGTCTTGTTGAGATAACTGCTTCGTGAGCAAAGATAAGAAATCTTCCTGTTTAAGGTCTTGCTTACCTGTTGTCTCAGTTGGCTTGTTCTTCTCTTGAAGCTGTTTAAGCTGGTCGATATAGGACAAGCTGTTTTGACCAACATTGTTAATGCCATCGGCCATATGTCACCCCCTATCCTTATTGACCCATCTGCAGCGTACGCAGCAGCATTTGTTTGCTTGCATCTGCGACTTGAACGTTTGTTTGATACGAACGAGAAGCAGAAATCATATTTGCCATTTCTTCCATCACATTAACGTTAGGTTTATAGATATAACCCTCATCGTTAGCGAGTGGGTGGTCAGGATTGTACTCCGCACTAAGCGGCTTATCGCTTTCCACAATCCCCATAACCTTAACTGGCACAGTATGGTCATTGCCGTACTTTGCTTTACTTAATTCGGCACCAAACACCGCATGGCGAGCTTTGTAGGTATCTTTCGCCGAGCTAGAGATACTGTCTGCATTCGCCAGGTTGCTTGACGTAGTATTTAGACGAACGGATTCAGCGCTCATGGCAGAACCAGTTACATTGAATACATTAAATAAGCTCATCTAAATTACTCCCCTTTAAGTGCTTTCGTTAAGTTCTTGAATTTACTTCCTAAGAAGTCAAGTGATGCCTGATGTCTGATTTGATTTTGCATAAACAAGTTACGCTCTAAATCTACATCCACCGTGTTGCCATCACCTGTGTCAGGCTGGGATGGAAGACGATACATTACTTCCCCTGTCACACGTGTAGAGGCAGGAATATGCCGACCATCAGTACGGCTAAGACCAATGCTTGCCTCTGAGGTTGCCGCCTGCAAAGCCTTCTGGAAATCCATTCCTTTCGATTTGTAACCAGGAGTATTCGCTTGCGCAATGTTAGTAGAGATAACCTCTGCATTGCGTTCGCGTAGACCAACCGTGTGTTGGTGAATACCTAAAGCGTTGTCGAAAGAAATAGCCATGTTGACCTCTACAAAAGAACTGACCGTTACTACTAAAATACAAAGCAATAAGCGTACCAACTTTAAAAATTAATCGCATAAGCTTCGATTTCGAAAATTTAACAGCAATAAGTAAGCCAACTTACTCGATTGCTGTACGATTGGAATGTCATTTTTAGTATACAAGTAAATGTCGCAAGGTAACAAAAAGCCCAGCATTGATGCTGGGCTTGTCGTTGTATGGAGCGATAGCTATTTAAGCTTATAGATGATGCCCGGGTTACAGCGCACCATTTCAAACCTGTCAGTTAAACCGGTTAGAGACTCAGACGCCCCCAACAGAAGGTACCCACCAGGGTTCAAACTGTTCGCCATCTGGTTCAACACCTTGGATTTCATGTCTGGAGAGAAGTAAATCAAAACGTTACGACAGAAAATGATGTCAAACTTCCCCAGCAACGCGTAACTGTCCATCAGGTTCTGAGGACGGAAGTTGACCAAACGCTTTACGTTGTCCTTCACCTTCATTCGACCATCGCCCGCGTCTTCAAAGAAGTTACGACGACGTTCTGGTGATAAACCACGTCCAAGCGCAAGATTGTCATAGATGCCTGCACGACACATGTCTAGCATACTGGCCGAAATATCGGTTGCCGTAATCGACACGCTTGGCAACATACCTGGCTTGCGTTGTTGTGTCTCTAGGATGGTCATGGCCATTGAGTAAGGCTCTTGACCAGACGAACTTGCCGCCGACCAAATCTTTATTGGTCGCTTGTTTGCCGCTGCTTCTGGCAACAGTTTGTTCGCCAACACCTCGAACGGATAAGTATCGCGAAACCAAAGTGTCTCATTGGTCGTCATGGCGTCAACCGCTGCAACACGCAATTCACGGTTGCGGCCAGTGACAACATCTCTGAGCAAGTCTGACAAAGAACCTAATTTGAACTTTGTCACCAAAGGACTCAAGCGACTTCTTACTAAGTACTGCTTACTGTCACCTAGTACGATGCCACACTGAGACTCTAAAAAGCGGCTGAAATCACGATATTCTTGATCGCTTATAGTTATCGCTGTCATTAATTTCTCTTTATTCTGTAAGTGCAGATTTCACTGCATTACCAAGCTCATCAGGGTTGAATTTCGCGATAAATGAGTTTGCTCCCACACGCTCAACCATGGCTTGGTTAAATACACCACTGAGTGATGAATGAAGAATAACATAAAGATTTTTTAAGTCTGCATGGCGGCGAATTTCCGCAGTCAGCGTATAGCCATCCATTTCTGGCATTTCAATATCTGAAATCACCAGTGAAATCTGATCGTAGATACTGCCTTCTGCTGCCATCTCGACCAACTTTTCGTAGGCTTCTTTGCCGTCTTTTACAGACACTACTTCAAAGCCAAGGGACGTAATTGCCCGTTCAACCTGTTTGCGCGCTACGGTTGAATCATCCGCGATCAAAATACGGCGAACAATTTCTTTCTCTGTCTCTACTTGAGCAATCTCTTCACTGATGCTTGCATCCATGGTTTCATCGACTGGCGCGATTTCTGCTAGGATTTTTTCAACGTCGAGAATCTCGACCAATTCGTTGTCGATATTGGTGACGGCAGTCAAGTAGTTTGCTTTACCCGCGCCTTCTGGCGGTGGCAAAATCGCCTCCCAGTGCATATTGATGATACGTTCAACTGACGTAACAAGGAATGCCTGAATAGTACGGTTAAATTCAGCAATCACTACGAATGCTTTATCTACATCTGTCGTTGGGCGACCACCAATAGCGAGACTGAGATCAATCACGGATACAGTATGGCCACGGATATGAGCAACCCCTTTAACGAGTGGGTGCAAGTTTGGCATTGAAGTAAGCTTAGGGCACTGCAGTACCTCTTTTACTTTAAATACGTTAATTCCGTAACGCTGACGCCCCATTAGGCGAAAGGTTAGGAGTTCCAATCGGTTTTGACCGACGAGTTGCGTACGCTGATTCACAGAATCAAGAATACCCGTCATAAGCTCATCTCCATCTCAAACTTTCATGCTAAAAAAATGGTAGTCTACTTAAGGTCATGAAAAAACCAGAGAAACAGAATGATATATTCTAAATCACAGTTAAGTTCTTTTTCCATAACTAATTGTAGAGCTTTCTATAAAAAGTTTTATAAGTCTATCGGCTTTTTGTTCTTTTTCTTTAGTTTTTCAGCGACATCGGCAACAGAAAGTCAAATTTCTTCTATTCAACAAGCAGCACAACAATATGTAACTGAACACATTGATAGCCCTGTTGGTGGCTCTCTTGTGGCAAAAGCGGCTTCTATAGATAGTAGGATCTTTGCTACAGATTGTCCGTCTGGGATGCAAGCTTCTTCTACATCAACCAACCCAAACGCTAGCAATATTACCGTACTTGTGGAGTGTCCAGACGAAAACTGGCGCGTGTATGTCCCTGTGAGATTAACCCGCACAGGTCCTCAAGTTACTCTTATAGCTCCGCTATCGAGAGGCCAGATCATCTCTGCCCGCGATGTCACTATTAGTATGGTAGACTTGCAGAGGTACAGGCGGCAAGGCTTTTCCACCATAGATGCTGTGATTGGGGCAAAAACGAAAAAAAACCTGCGTAGCGGGGAAATTATTGAAGAAAATGATATTTGTGTTGTATGCCGCAATGAAACTGTCACGATTAAAGCAGTGAAATCCGGTATGGTTATTACCACCAAAGGCGTAGCGATGACAGATGGATCTCACGGCGAGCAGATAAGAGTGAAAAACAGCAAATCAAATCGTATAATTGAAGGACGTGTAACCGGAATATCTGAAGTCACGGTCGTTTTCTGACGTTCTTTGCGATTAAAGGTTAAAAAACACTAAAGTTATTTCTCGCATAGTCGATATTGACGGTACAGGTTTTTAATATTCAAAAGGCTCACATATGGCAGGCATTGATAATATTCGTTCTGGTCAGACTCTAACGACGTCAACCAATCGAAGTTCAGTACGTAATGACAATCAAACTTCGAGCACTGATTCGACAAAGAAGTCTTCAGTCGCTCAGGACTCAGTATCGTTAAGCTCACAAGGTAAGGCGGTCGGTGAAATGCATACTCAAATGGCCAGTCAACCAAGTTTTGACAAAGCAAAAGTCGCAGCAATCAAAGAAGCTATCGCGAATGGCTCTTACACCGTTGACCCTGAAAAGCTTGCCGATAACATGATGAAGTTTGAAAAAGAGCTTGGCGGCTTATAATCAAATAGAGATCCCTCACTATGGCAGCATTGCAAGGATTGGTTGATTTTCAACTAAAAAGCGCTCAGGACCTTTCTCTTTTATTGGAGAAAGAAAAAGTCGCAATTGCAAATCGTGTTTCCAAAGACATTGAGGCAATAGCCAAAGAAAAGATCACCTTGATCGAACAACTGCGAACAACAGACGAACGGATCAGTAAACACCCTGACGTGGAAAGCCTGACCACAGATCCAGAGTTGAGCCCTCTGGTTAATAAGATCCGTTCCATCATCTACGATTGTCAGCAGGCAAACACGGTCAACGGGGAAGCGTTACAAAGAGCGCAACTCAGTTTCAATAAGCTAAATAATTTAATGCAGCAGTCTCAGGGTAAACTGGGAATGACTTATACTGCAGAAGGTCAAACTAAAAACGTCTCGACCTTAGGCACCAATATTAAAGCGTAATTGATTAAAGCGTTATTGAACCGAGTAAAAAGAGAAAAGCGGCTATAAAGCCGCTTTTTTGATCGGAGAAAAAGAAAGGTAATTAAAACAGTGTCTGCTGCCTTTTTTCAGGCACTTGCTGAACTTCGCCGTAATCTCTTAGCTTGTTCATCTTTTGAATATCTAAACGAAGTTCTGTGACGTAGCTGTCTCCCACTTTATAGCTTCGAACAACTTCCGCACCACGAATAACACCATCCACAGCACCAGAGGTTAACTCAGTACCCAGTCTTTGGTCTTGTAGGTCAGCGCGACCACTTACACGCATACCATACACTTGCTCAGCAAGCTCTCGATACGCATCAATCTTAGAGGCACGCATAGCTCGCACTTGTTTCTCTTCTTCATTGCGACCTTTTTGTTCGCTAATGCTGGCATAACCAACAGCCGTTAGCCAGTCGTCTGCTCGCATCGTTCCTAAAGGTTGGCAACCAACCATAACGAGCGCGACGGCAAGCAAAAATAGCTTCTTCATGTTCACTCCTATGGACGCAAGATTACGGTGTATGGTTGGGTAATCGTTGGGTCAGAACGAATTAATACACCATCTTGCGTACGAATGCTATTGAGGGTATCAAGATCTCGACCGATACGATCGGCGGGCAGAAAACCCTGCGCAGTCGCTACAACGACTCTAGATTGCATCCCAACAACACGTGCATTCACCAGTACACCGCCTTCTTGACGTAACATGGTTCCGGTCAGCACATACTGAATGTCTTGTTCTTGGGCAAGATCTTTCCAATCACGGCTAAAGGCAAAGTCACCCTGATTCGTGACTTGAATCGACCCCGTGGTTTTAAAGTCGACAACTTTAAAACCACGGCGTTGGAACTGATGTATAAATCCTTCCGAAACCGAGTTGCCTAACCAGTTGGTCGCATCCATATTTTGCAAATCAACAAACGAGGTCACGGCAATAGGAGTACGTGCCGAAACGCTCGTATTCGAGATCATTAGATCTTCAGTCATACTCTCGATAAAGAAGTCAAGAGTATGACGCGGACTCTCCATCAACATAAACTGAGAGCCTGGGTAAGGTTCCTTACCATTATAAATTGGAGCATAGGCACAAGCGGTGAGAAACACCACAGGCACTAGCGATAACCATTTCTTCATTCTCAAATCTCCGATACATTAAGGCTCAAACGTTCGCAATCTTTAGCTCTCTCCTAAAAGTGGAACGCTCTTTGCTTTTCTAACTGTGCAACCATTTAGAAAGCACCACCAAAATTAGCTAAAGATTAACAAGCAAAAAACGAACCAACTTGGTAAACGGATATGAAAAGAATACTGCCACTATTTATAACAGCCCTCTATATCAGCCTCTTAAGCCATAAGGCACTAGCAGGTTGGTATGAAGTGACCGGTAGCGCTACGGTAGTTTCATCCGAAGAAGTGGCACGAATCCACGCGCTGGAGGATGCGCTGTATAAGGCGGTAAGGTTTTCTGGTGCCGACATAGGCAGTATTTCCAATCTGCGCCCCTTACTAGAAAGTGACCGTAAAGAGTACCAGTTCAGTAACAGTGAGGTTCGCTATATCTTGGTGGACGAGCAAATTGTTCGCCGTGGCGTGATGGCAGTAAAAGCGCGCATCGATATTTACCCATCGGCAACAGGTTGCCACGTTGATCAATACAAGAAAACCTTCCTGGTCGGCAATATCGATGTTGAGTCTCCACAACAAGCGGTTATGGGACAGATCTACAGCATCGGTGATGACTTTGCTAATGTGATCAATCGTCAACTAGACCAAGAATCCGCTAACTTTGTGTCTGTTGGCACAACCGATTACGAGATTAACAAACGCTTTCCGGAGCGCCTGAAGATGATCGCAGAAGATACCGGAGCCCAGTACATTATCGGAGGCAAGATCTCAGATCTAACGGCAACTATTGAGCAAAATTTACTGCGCGATGACGTCATAAACCGCCAATTTGCCCTTGAGATGACCGTTTTTGACGGCAAAACAGGCAACGAGGTATATAACCGAAACTACCGTGAAGTGGCTCGCTGGCCTTTTCCTAAAACCAGCCAAGTCGATACCAAAAGCGCACGTTTCTGGGCGTCAACCTACGGCGACATGATGCTACGTATAAGCCGCAATATTATGCTTGATTTGGAGTCAGAGGTTTCTTGTAAGATCACTCTGCCTGAGGTTGTTGCTAAATGGGGCAATACTATCACGATGGATCTCGGCCGCGTGCATGGCGTCGAAGCAGGAGACAAACTGCAACTCTGGCATACTGGCTCCTTTATCGATCAACGAGGCTTACCGCGCAATAAAGTGTCAGAAACCAATATTACGTTAACGGTCTCTCGCGTTTACGAAAATGAAGCAGAGCTAACTGTCGATCAATCAGAAATGGCGAGCAGTATCCAGATCGGTGATGTCATGCATAAGATACTTTAAATCAATGTGTTGATGCGGGATAATCTCTTGCAATAACTTAGCTCCCGTGGCACAGCTGGATAGCGCGATCCCCTCCTAAGGGATAGGTCACAGGTTCGAATCCTGTCGGGAGCGCCATTTAATCGAGGCAGAAAGGTGATCCCCCTTCCTGCCTTTTTCTTTTCCTGCTTCACCATCTTGGATGTTTCATCTAAAATAACTATTAATAAAGTTATCGATAACGTCCAATGAAAAAGAGTAATTTGACGACAAACACTGGTCATCGCTTTATATCTAAAGCAAAGACAGCGTTTAAAATTCACATACACACTCCCGATGATAAAGTCCTACATCGCTCCGTAGGCTATATTCGTATTGGTGAAAAAAAAGGCCTGCAGAAGGCGATCAAACTACGTAACCAATTAGGCTCAGAAATGTGGGGCAAGTTTTGGCGACGAATTCTCAAAGACCCTTATTTGATGACCCGGCTTCCTCACTCCGTCGAACCTAAGATCATTTTTAAACCTAGGCCAACCAAAGAGCATCCCGACGCGAAAGACGAGTGCTACATTGCGGCTTGGCGAAACTATGATGAAAACGGCAAGCTGATTTACCGCAGCGTCGTGTGTTCAATAAAAAAACATGGTCGCTTAGCGGCATACAGCAAAACCAAAAAAGCGCTGCTAGATGCGAATAAGGAAAACCTAGAAATATTGGAGTTTATGGGGCGGCTTAACAGTATCGACTTGAAATAAAAAAGCCTTGGTCAAATACCAAGGCTTTTTCACATTAAACTGGGTCAGCAATTATTTTGCTTCGTACTCGAATGCAGGTACTGTAATTTCTACACGACGGTTTTGTACGCGACCTTCTTTAGTTTCGTTAGAGGCGATTGGGTTATTTTCACCTTCACCACGAACAGTAATGCGTGAAGCATCGATACCTTCTGCTTGTAGAGCATCAGATACTGACTGAGCACGCTTCTCAGAAAGCTTCTGGTTGTATGCCGCTGCGCCAGATGTATCCGTGTAGCCAACTACCTCAACGTTTGCTTGTGGGTATTCATTCATAAATACCACTAACTCGTTTAGGATTTGCTTGCTTTCAGGTTTTAGCTCAGTGCTGTTCAGTGCAAAGCTACCAGAATCAACAACTTTAGTCTCGAATGTCTTGATTACAGGCGTTACAACCACGACTTCTTCAACTACTGTCTCTTCAACTAGCTCTTCTTGAACTGGCTCTGGTGTTGGCTCATCGCTACCACCGAATTTAGTACGGAAACCTAGCGTGAATGAGTTTGCATGGAAACGAGTCGTATCAATGTCGATATTGTTGAAGTGCTGGTATTCAGCTTGTAGATCAATGTTTGCAAATAGGTTGTAGTTTAAACCTAAAGCACCGAATAGCGTTTCATCATCTTTGTCGCCATATTGAACGTAAGAAGCACCTGCTTTAACAAACAAGTCTAGATCTTCGTTCATTGGGAATGACAAACGTGGCGCTAGAGTGTAAGCAGAAAAGCCCGCATCTTCATAGCCAGCACCTGTTGTTTTACCAAGTGTATCTAAGCCAAACTCGATCGCAACAAAATCATCGGCTTCATAACCTAGGAAAGAACCTAGCGCCCATGAATCTTCATCACAAGAGCTTGAAGAAGATGTACATAGGTTATTTAACCAAGACACACCCGCTTTCGCACCTAAATAGAACTGAGCATTCGCCGACGCCGATGCTACTAGGAGAGTTGTTGAAATTACCGCTGCTAACTTTTTCATTATTATTTCCTTTATTGATATGCCAAATACCACCAGCACAATTTATAAGCCAAACTACAACAATTAGTTACAGTATGAACTGCGTGTAAGATTAACCCTATAACTAAGTTAGTACAAATCTGACAGCGTTAAAAAAAATAATAAGCAAAGTTTCGGTTTTACTTCTCAAAAATAAGACAAAGCCCCAACCGAAGTTGAGGCTTTGATAACTGACGTTGTCGAGAGTTTATATTATTGCTGCACTTGGTACTCAAATGCTGGAACAATAACTTCTACACGACGGTTCATTTCACGACCTTCGCGAGTAGCATTTGAAGCAATAGGATCGTTCTCGCCTTCACCTTTTGCAGAGATACGTGAAGCGTCAACACCTTTAGCTTCTAGTGCAGCAGCTACAGATTGAGCGCGTTTCTCAGAAATCATTTGGTTGTACGAAGCAGCACCTGATGTATCAGTGTAACCAATCACTTCAACCGTTGCTTGTGGGTACGTGTTTAGGAAATCTACTAGCTTATCAAGTTGAGAAGCACTTTCTGGGTTTAGCTCAGTGCTGTTTAGCTTGAAGCTGCCTGTACCTAGTTGTTGAGTTTCAAATGTTTTTGTTACAACAACTGGCTCAGCTGGCGCTTCAACGACTTCTTCAACCATTTCTTCAACGACTGGCTCTTCTACTGCTTCTTCGTGGCTACCGAATTTGTAGACGAAAGCTAGAGTCGCGCTGTCACCTTTTGCACGAACTAGGTCGTTGTTGATGTCTGTTAGCGTTTGGTATTCAAGACGAACAGCAATGTTTTCGTTTGAATCGAATTCCACACCTGCAGCACCTAGGTAAGAGTAATCTTCTTCGCTACCGTAGTTGACGAATGCGCCACCGAACTTACCGTATAGAGAGATTGCATCTGTAATTGGTAGGTTTAGCTTAGGCGCAAGTGTGTAAGCTTCTACTTTGTCGTTGTCTAGACCTTCGCCATCGAAGCGACCTAGGTAATCGTAACCAGCTTCAATAGATAGGAAGTCCCACATTTCGTAACCAGCAAATGCACCTAAAGTTGAAGATTCAGTGTCGCAGTCAACTGTAGTAGAAGTACATGCGTCATCTAACCAAGATTTACCTGCTTTACCACCTACGTAGAATTCTGCCATTGATGGTGCTGAAGCAAGAAGAAGAGATGCTGAAATTACCGCTGCTAATTTTTTCATTGATGATTCCTCAAAATCGTTGTCGTTAGAGTTACTCTAGGTGCTCATCGCCATTCGAGCTTTAATAAACTCGCATGGCGACAGAGCACCCTAATGCACTTCCAATTGTGAGTTGTCCCTGTTCAAACTGGTTACTAAGCAGGAGCTCGTGTAACCGACGAGAGGCACTATAAACATTTTCCAAAGCGATAAAAGGGGGGATATGTCAACATATTGTCAGGGGAGTTTCAGCAAAACATCAGCAAAAAGCGTGACATCAGTCACACCAAGGGTTTGTTAGGGGATGAGCAATAGCAGAATAAAATCAACAATTTAGCAGTTAACCGGAACATTCTCACATATGAGACATAAATATGTACAGCCAATCCTACAAAAGATACCAATGATTCATGCTTATTATATAAAGCAAAAAAAAACCGCAGCCTTCAGACTGCGGTTTTTTCCATTAGTTCACTTTAAGCGTTAGCTTCTCGTTCAGCAATAAAAGCAAGAGCCATCTTCATGCGCGCGATACAACGCTCTTGGCCGATAAGCTCCATTACCGCATCCACTGAAGGTGATTGACCACCACCAGTAACCGCAACGCGCAGTGGCATACCGATTTTGCCCATGCCGATTTCTAGCTCTTCACAAACAGCAGCAATAACACCGTCTTTAATATTTGCTGTTGTCCACTCTTCTAGTGCTTCTACTTTTGCAAGAGCAAGCTCTAACGGACCTTTAGCAACCCCGCGTAGATGCTTCTTAGCTGCGCCTGCTTCAAACTCAGAGAAATCTTCATAGAAGTAGCGGATCTGCTCAGCAAGTTCGACCAAGGTGTTGCAACGTTCACCCACCAGCTTGATCACTTCAGTGATTGCTGGACCGTTTTCAATGCTTAAGTTTTGGTTGTCTAGGTGCCACTGTAGGTATTCTGCTACGTACTCAGGCTCAGAAGTCTTAATGTAGTGGTTGTTCAACCAAAGCAGCTTCTCAGTGTTAAACGCTGACGCTGACTTAGAAACGGCATTCAAAGAGAACAGGTCGATCATCTCTTGTTGAGAGAAGATCTCTTGATCGCCGTGAGACCAACCAAGACGCACTAGGTAATTGTTCAATGCATTGGGTAAGTAACCTTCATCACGGTACTGCATAACAGATACCGCACCGTGGCGCTTCGAAAGTTTCGCACCGTCGTCACCTAAGATCATTGCACAGTGTGCAAACGTCGGTACTGGTGCACCCAATGCTTCGTAGATGTTGATTTGACGAGGCGTGTTATTGATGTGGTCTTCACCACGAACAACGTGCGTGATGCCCATATCCCAGTCATCGACTACGACAACGAAGTTGTACGTTGGCGCGCCGTCGGTTCGACGAATAATAAGGTCATCCAGTTGGCTGTTAGCGATTTCAATACGACCACGAATTTGATCTTCAAAGACCACACTGCCTTCTTTCGGGTTACGGAAGCGAACTACAAACGCGTCACCTTCTTGTGCTGCAGCATTGGCAGCAACCACTTTAGGGTGGTTCGCGTCGTAACGTGGCATTTCTTTCGCCGCTTCTTGCTCTGCTCGAATTTCTTCAAGCAACTCTTTAGATGCATAACACTTGTATGCTTTATCTTCAGCAAGCAGCTTATCTACCATTTCGTTGTAACGATCAAAACGCTTTGATTGGAAGTAAGGACCTTCATCCCACTCTAGCCCCATCCATTGCATACCTTCCAGAATCGCATCTACCGCTTCCTGAGAGTTGCGTTCTAAGTCGGTGTCTTCAATACGCAGAACGAATTCACCGCCTTGAGCTTTAGCGTAAAGCCATGAGTAGAGTGCAGTACGCGCACCACCAACGTGAAGGTAGCCTGTTGGGCTAGGAGCAAAACGAGTTTTAACCGTCATGTATAAATACCTTGATTGTCTAAATGACTGCACTTCCCTCTTTTACTTCAGGACAGTGCCAAAATTGCGCGTTATTTTAGCACCGATATGCAAATCTACAATCAATCGTTGATATGTTTTACTGCCCAAGAGATAAACTCCTGACGCTGGTCCGGTGTCATTGAAAGGAAATCGCTTTGCAGGGCAGTTTTCGTCATACCTTCTGCTTGAAGTTGTGGCTGACTAATCACTTTAGCCCCAGTCGTTTTTTTAGTCACAGAAGCGGTTGCAATCGCTGCTTTACCGCCAGCTTGATTATACCCTTGAAGCATTGCGTCATAATCTTTGATCAAGGAAAAGCTCTGGTCGTAAATTAGGTCGGTCATAATCTCAACATCTTGGCCATTGCTGGTCACTTTAATGCTCGGAGACTTCTCAAACTTAGTCACACCACGCTCATCACGGATTGCAAAAGGCGTTTCAAATAACAAGCTCTGATCATTAGCGGTAAACTTAGCCACAATAGGAACTGAGGTGAAGCGCTCCTTACCCCCATTTTTATCGATCAAAGCAGTCACTCGTAGTAACAACTGGTTGTCACCATTGGCTATTTTTAAATCCCCTTTGCCTTGCTTAGGCACCTCATTAATCGCTTGATTTACGGCTAAAACCTCAACTCGACTGTCAGTCAAAATTGTTACTTGAGCAGATACATTAAAGGCGACCAGTCCGCCAAGTAGTGCTAGCGCTTTTTTCATCGCTTAAACCTCTTACACTTAAAACACCAAAGGCGGATACACTATCCGCCTTATTATTAAACCATCAGAGTTAGAATACCCATTCCGTACCAACTCGAATCATCAGATCGTCGTCATACACTGTACCATTAGATTCAGTAGAACTCTGCTGCGTCAATCTCAAGAAGGTGTAAACCGAGTTAAATGAGTAACCCAGCTCGCCAGATATTGAGGTTGAGTCCAGCTTATCTGTGCTACTACCATCTTCTTTACCAGATTGGTCAGCGTAACCAACGCGCACATTCATATCGCCCATGTAGTAGTTTGCTTGGATTGAATAAGCATCGATTTCACGTTCTTTGTATGCACCAGCAGAGCTCGAGTCTGCATCGAACGAACCTGACTTGTATGCACCCAGAATGTTAAAGTTATCCAGTGGACGGAGTTCAAAGCCTGCGAAGTAAACGTCGGTATCGCCAACTAATGATGTATCAAATTCGGTCCCTTCTGCCATTTCAAAAGCGGCGTGTAGCGTCAGCATATCAACCGGAGTGATCGAAACGGAACCACCATAAAAGTTTGAGTCAGTAGAGTTCGTGCTACCGTTACCACCAGCAAGGCTAAATTTGACCATGTCACCGAACATTGGTGAGTCATAACGGCCCATTTGGCTCTTACGGTCAAAATGGAAGCGCTCGCCAGCTTGCCAACCGCGGTCAAAAGTACGACCTAAGTTAGATGCTGAGTATGGCCAGTCAACCAATTCGTACAATGGAGTTAACATTCGACCAAAGCGAACTTGTCCCCAATCATCGCCACGGAAACCGACAAACGTGTCACGGTTACCCAGTGTTGCACCACTATCCAGTACCCAACCTGACTCAACTTGAGCGAACGCTGTTACACTATCAGTCATCACTTTCGCGGCGCGAAAACCTACGCGAGTTTCGTTCTCAAGTGCCCAGCCGACATCTTTTGCATCCGGATCACCTTCAACCACAGACGCGTTGTAATCAACGGCAGAAATAGAAACCACACCATACACTTCTACGTTGGCATCGTTTGGATCACCAATCATATACGCATTTGCAGTGCCCACGGCCATGGTGCTTGCTGCTATTGCGGCGCCAAGAAGAGTCTTTTTGAAATGAGACATAAGATTAACCCCTATATATTAGAATTTTAATTTCCAAGTCCCCTGCATCTCTCTCTAAGCGATTGATTTGCAGGGGGACTATTTATGGACGGGGAGATGGTGGCAAACTTTTTTCGCGCCAAGAAATCAAGCTAAGAAATGTCTGACTTAGTTCAAAATCAAGAAAGGAAAATAAAGATAAATCCTTTTATAACAATAAATTAAACTAGAAATTCCTTACTGAAAAATCGTCAATTTAGATTTATCAGCCACACACACCTTAATATGATGGCAATTTCGCAAGCCTGATCACATCAGTTTTTGAATGATTTACGGAACTTTAGAAACTAGGAAAAATATCTTTGAATTGCCTCGCAATAAAAATCACGGCTACGTTGACTAAATGTGTCTATTTTGACGTTTTTGATTCTGTACTAGCACGCTTGACCTTCCCCTTGAGGTAAGGTTTATGCTGTTGTGCAATGAGTATTTTTGAGGTGCAATTATGTTGACGTTCAATATCCCGTTAACGGGACTAAGCTGCATGGGATGCGCAAGAAAAGTAGAAAAAGCACTGCTCGAGCAACATCAAGCGGTGATCACGGATCTGTCTCCCACTCATGTGCAAATTGAGACAGACAGCTCTTATCAAGAGATTTCAGAGACGATCAACAATCTAAACTATCAAGCTGGCTATCAGTATCAGCTTTTTTTATCTGGTTTATCTTGTGGTAAATGCGTAACCAAGCTTAGCAGCAGGTTAGAGCAAGAGCATCTTGTTGGCCAGTTTGAACTCACCAAAGAAACCCTAAACATAGAAACGGCACTCAGTATTGACGAGCTTCAAACGATCATCAGCGAAGTCGGATACTCCTCCCACTTAGAGCAACCTGTCCAATCTGCCCCCCCGCTCAAACAAAGCCAACCAACCGCTAGCTCCTGCCCGAATACGGATGCGCCTCAGTACACGACTCATTTACTGATTAATGGTATGACATGTGCGAGTTGTGTCTCGTCAGTCGAAAAAGCGCTGTTCAGTGTAAATGGCGTAACAAAAGCTCAGGTAAATCTTGCAGAACAAAGTGCGATGGTGGTCAGCCAAAGTCAAGACGATGACTTTACCCAGCGTTTAACTGGCGCGATTCAATCTGCAGGCTATCATGCAGAAATCATTGATCAGCCAGAAACTCAGCAGGAAAAGCAAGCACAGCAACAAGCCGAACTCCAGTCTTACTATAAGAAAAGCGCGTGGGCGGGCATGTTGGTTGGCGGACCACTTATGTTGTGGGGAGTGGCCGGTGGTAACATGATGATCAACAGTGCATTCGATCAACTTGCATGGGGCGTTGTCGGCGTAATTTGCCTGTGGCTACTGGCTACTGCTGGCCGTCATTTCTTTACCAATGCGTGGCAAGCACTTACTCACAAAAGAGCAACCATGGATAGCCTAGTTGCTCTCGGTACTGGTGCCGCATGGTTGTTTTCGATGTTAGTGGTCTTGTTCCCCACTTGGTTTCCAGCCGCTTCCAGACACGTCTATTTTGAAGCCAGTGCAATGATCATCGGCCTGATCTCACTCGGTCACTATATAGAGGCAAAGGCAAAAGCCAAAACAACTCGTTCTTTGCAGGCTTTAATTGGCTTGCAAGCAAACGAAGCCACAGTCATCACTGAAAGTGGCGATCAAACAATTGCCATTGCAAGTATTACCCAAGGGATGCGATTGCGGATAAAGCCAGGTGAAAAACTTCCTGTTGATGGGGCTGTTCTATCGGGTGAGTCTTATGTTGATGAATCTATGTTAACTGGTGAGCCGCTACCTGCTTATAAGCAACGCGATGACAAGTTGTCCGCCGGAACCCTCAATCAAGACGGAACCTTAATACTTGAGGCGACAGATGTTGGCAGTTCAACCATGCTTTCCCGCATCATCTCTATGGTTAGAGAGGCGCAAAGTAGCAAGCCTGCTATCGCTAAACTTGCCGATCAAATTTCCGCTGTTTTTGTACCTGTTGTGGTGGCTATCGCCATTTTCGCAGCTGCAGTGTGGTTTATGGTCGGCCCTGAGCCTAAAGCAAGTTATATGTTGGTGGTGGCTACCACCGTGCTGATCATCGCTTGTCCGTGTGCCCTTGGGCTCGCCACACCACTGTCTATTACGGTTGGAGTCGGAAAAGCTGCGGAAATGGGGATCTTAATAAAAGATGCTGACGTTCTTCAGTCCACAAGTCACGTCGACACTGTTGTATTCGATAAAACAGGAACCTTGACGCAAGGGAAACCGGTTGTGCGAAAAACGTTTGCCGTGAATAACGATAGTGAGCAACTACTTACCCTAGCGGCAAGCATTGAAAATCTGTCTGAACATCCTTTGGCAAAAGCCATTGTTCAAGAAGCGGCGAAGCAAAGCTTACCACTGTTAGCGGTCACTGACTTTAGTAACCAACGTGGCAAGGGGGTGTATGCGCGCTACAAACAACAAGAGCTCTGCGTTGTTTCTCTGGCTCATGCCGAACAACAAGAGTGGGATCTCTCATCTTTGCTACACGCTATTGAACAATGTAATAGCAATGCATGGACTCCAGTCATCGTTTCTCTTAACCAGCAAGTCTATGGGCTGATTGCTATCTCAGATCCGATCAAACCAGATGCAAAGCAAGCGATAGAGCGGCTAACAGCAATGAATATCAACGCAGTTATGTTAACGGGAGACAACCTATATGTTGCCAATGCCATTGCAGAGTCTCTCAATATCAAACAAGTAATATCGCAAGTCTTACCGGATGAGAAAGCCAAACACATTGCCGATTTACAAGCACGCGGTAAACGTGTTGCTATGATAGGTGACGGCGTCAACGATGCCCCAGCTTTGGCGCTTGCCGATATTGGTATCGCAATGGGGAGTGGTAGTGATGTCGCCATTGAAAGTGCTCAAATGACAATTCTTAACTCGTCACCATTCGCGGTAGTTAACGCCATTGAGCTCTCTAAAGCGACAGTCAAGAACATGAAACAAAACCTATTCGGAGCCTTTATCTACAACTCCTTAGGTATACCTATCGCCGCTGGAGTGTTGTACCCAGCATTTGGATTCCTATTGAGCCCGGTCATCGCAGGCGCGGCAATGGCACTATCGTCCATAACTGTCGTCAGCAATGCCAATAGACTCAGACTGTTTAAACCGACAACTCGCTAACTTGAGGTTACTATGAATATTAAACTGCTTACTTTGACAACACTTACTCTGTTATCAACCCAAGCGCTGGCCACAGACGTGATCAATCATAAATCGCCTTATTGCGGTTGTTGTACTGAGTGGACAAAACACATGCAAGATGCTGGCTTTAATGTTGAAGAGAAGTTACATCAAGACATGAACCCAATTAAACAAAAACTTGGCGTGACTCCAGAGCTCGCTTCATGCCACACCGCTCAAATTGACGGTTACGTCTTTGAAGGACACATTCCAGCAGAAGACGTAAAAGCCTTCTTAGAAAACCCTCCTAAAAATGCGAAAGGCTTAGCCGTTCCTGGAATGCCGATGGGCTCACCTGGCATGGAATATGGTGACAAAAAGGATGAGTATTCGGTGTATGCCTTTAACGAGAAAGGCCAAGTATTTGAATATCGTCATTACCAAGGTAACTAATGGACAAAGCCCAGCACTAATGCTGGGCTTTGTGTTTCTGGCTTACAAACAGTATCTATTGGCTAAGGCTAATCCTTGATTAAATTAACCATCATTTCGATATGCTGGTCGTCGTCATTCAAGCAAGGAATGTAAGTAAACGACTCACCACCATGCTCTTCAAAGATCTCACAGCATTGCTCTGAAATTTCTTCGAGTGTTTCTAAACAGTCAGATGAAAAAGCGGGAGCAATGATATCGAGCTTTTTCACGCCCCTACTCGGCAGTTGCTCGAGCGTTTTGTCAGTATAGGGCTGAAGCCACTCTTCACGACCAAATCGCGATTGGTAAGTCATGCCAATTTGCTCAGAGCTTAAGCCCAGCTCCTTTCCAAGTAGCTCAGTGGTACGCTCACAGTGCTGCGGATAAATATCACCGTTATCAGCGTAACGCTTAGGTATACCGTGGTAAGAACATAGAAGGTAATCACCGCGTCCATTTTTATCCCAAGAGCGACGGACACTCTCAGCGAGAGCTTTGATGTACAAAGGGTGCTCATGATAATCGCGCACAAAACGATACGCTGGTATAACGGGGATTTTCTTAAAGGCTTTTGCCAATCCATCCGAAACTGCTGCAGTGGTCGTCCCTGAGTACTGTGGATACAAAGGCAGAACGATTACCTCTTCAACACCTTGAGAAATTAACGCTTCAATACCGCTCTGAAGGCTCGGGGCTCCATAAGTCATACCTAGCTCAACAGGCATATCAGTCGCTTGCTGTAGCTTTTTTGCTTGTCGCTTTGAATACACCATCAAAGGGGAACCGTCTTCCATCCAAACGGTTTGGTAAAGCTTAGCGACTTTAGGTGAGCGAATAGGCAAAATCACACCATGCAAAATCGGACACCATAACCAGCGAGTCATATCGACCACACGCTGATCATGGAGAAATTGGCTTAGAAACTTTTTTACCGCTGGTGCTGTTGCTTCATCTGGTGTGCCTAAGTTGACTAAAAGGACACCTTGTTTATTCTTATTTTGCATAACCGCCTATCGCACTAAAATGAAACTTTACGTAGAGAAGATCGTTATAGATCAACCTATAAGCAAAAAAAAGCGACCCTAATTGGGTCGCCTTCACTATAACAAATTTTCAAAATTCGCTGTTAGCTATTTATGCTAGCGCTTTCTCGATATCAGCACTAACTTCAGCAACTTGCTTAGTACCGTCAAACTTAAGGTACTTAGTGTTACCAGCTTCAGCTTCTTTACCGTAGTAAGAGATAAGCGGTGCAGTTTGCTCATGGTAAACACCAAGACGAGCACGTACTGTTTCTTCTTTGTCGTCATCGCGTACCACTAAGTCTTCACCTGTTACGTCATCTTTACCTTCCACTTTTGGTGGGTTGTAAACAACGTGGTAAGTACGACCAGAAGGAAGGTGCGCACGACGACCAGCCATACGCTCAACGATCACGTCATCAGCTACGTCAAACTCAATAACGTAATCTACTGCTACGCCCATTTCTTTCAAGCCATCAGCTTGTGGAATTGTGCGAGGGAAACCGTCTAGTAGGAAACCTTTTTCGCAGTCATCTTGAGCAATGCGCTCTTTAATTAGGCCAAGGATGATTTCATCAGAAACTAGCTGACCAGCGTCGATAACAGCTTTAGCTTGTTTGCCAAGTTCTGTACCGGCTTTGATAGCAGCACGTAGCATGTCACCAGTAGAGATTTGCGGAACACCGTATTTTTCCATGATGAAATTAGCTTGTGTGCCTTTACCTGCACCTGGAGCACCTAGAAGAATGATGCGCATGTTGAATCCTCTTAAGATAATGATGATTTATACCGAAGCTCACTATGGATGTGATTGTCTCTCACGTGCTTAGCTCACGGTAAGTTTCGGTATAACTGTTCTTACAGTTAACAATAAAACAGGCGTGCACATTACACGCCTGCTCGTTTGGTTTCAAGATTGCATTCTAACATACAATTTCAAACCAAAGCGCCATTTACGACTAAAGAATGCTTAAACACTCACACTAGCCTGTAACTTCGCGCGGTTTTATTCACGATTAACGCAAATAAATCAAAAAGCCCGCAAGATGCGAGCTTTTTGCAAGTTATTTGGCTATTAGCCCTTAGTCAAAAGCGTATTGATTGCGCCAAGGAACTGAGAAGGGTCTTCCATAGAACCACGTTCCGCTAACATAGCCTGACCCAACAGAACTTCGACCCAACGGCCAAAAGCTTCTTCATCCGCTTCGTCAGCCATTTGTTTAACCAGAGCGTGCTCAGGGTTTATTTCGAAGATGTATTTCACTTCAGGAGCCGCTTGGCCTGCCGCTTCAAGAAGTTTGGCCATCTGCGTACCCATCTCAAAATCATCCGTGACAACAACCGCAGGAGTAGATGCAAGCTTGAACGTAGTACGAACCTCTTTAACGCGATCGCCCAAGTACTCCTTAGTACGTTCAACCACAGACTTAAACTCTTCTTCCGTTTCCTTCTGCTTTTCTTTTTCTGCTTCGTCTTCAAACTTGCTCAGGTCTAAACCCGCTTTGGTGATTGACTGGAACTGCTTACCATCAAACTCTGTTAAGTAGTTCATCACATACTCATCGATACGATCGTACATTAGAACAACTTCAATCCCCTTCGCTTTAAATTGCTCTAGGTGTGGGCTGTTTTTCGCAGCTGCGTAACTGTCAGCCGTGAGGTAATAGATCTTATCTTGGCCTTCTTTCATGCGCTCAACGTAAGAGGCCAGTCCCACTGTTTGATCAGCTGAATCCACTTCCGTAGAAGCAAAGCGAAGCAAGCCAGCAATTTTCTCTTTATTACTCATGTCCTCAGCAGGACCTTCTTTCATAACGAGACCAAACTGCTTCCAGAACGTTTGATACTTCTCTTCATCGTTTTTCGCCATGCGCTCAAGCATAGTAAGTACACGCTTAGTACATGCGTTGCGCAGCGACTGAGTCACTTTGTTGTCTTGAAGGATTTCACGAGAAACGTTCAGCGGTAGATCATTGGAATCAATTAAGCCGCGAACAAATCGTAGGTAAGATGGCATGAATTGCTCAGCGTCATCCATGATAAATACGCGCTGTACGTACAGCTTAAGACCTGATTTATGATCGCGATTCATCATATCCCAAGGCGCTTGAGAAGGAATATATAGCAAGCTGGTGTAGTCGTTTTTGCCTTCTACTCGGTTGTGGCTCCACACCAGTGGATCGGCAAAATCGTGCGAAACGTGTTTATAGAATTCCTGATACTCTTCTTCAGTGATATCAGATTTGTTGCGAGTCCACAGTGCTTGAGCTTTGTTGATTTGCTCCCATTTCTTCTCGCCCGTTTCTTTACCTTCGTCATCGCGTTCAGCCGTTTGAATCGCAACCGGAATGCCAATGTGATCAGAGTACTTACTGATTACTTCACGTAGACGCCACTCATTGAGAAACTCTTTCCCTTCGTCGCGCATGTGCAGGATGATGTCCGTACCACGTGATGACTTAGTAATGGTTTCAATGGTGTATTCACCTTCACCTGCAGAGTGCCACTGAACGGCATCTTCAGGCGATAAACCTGCAGCTCGCGTGCGTACGGTTACCGCATCAGCAACAATGAACGCTGAGTAAAAACCAACGCCGAACTGACCGATAAGTTGCGAATCTTTCGATTGGTCTTCTGACAATTTAGAGAAAAATTCCGCAGTACCCGATTTCGCAATCGTACCAAGGTGCTCAATCACATCGTCACGGCTCATACCAATACCGTTGTCAGAGATTGTCAGCGTATTCGCTTCTTCGTTAAAAGACAGTTTTACGCCAAGTTCAGCATCACCTTGATAAAGGTCTGGGTTAGACAGCGCCTGAAAACGTAGCTTGTCTGAGGCGTCAGATGCGTTAGAAATTAACTCACGCAGGAAAATCTCTTTATTGGAATAGAGAGAGTGAATCATTAGATGAAGTAACTGCTTTACTTCAGATTGAAAACCACGAGTTTCTTTATTGTGTGTAGCTGTTTCGCTCATGTTCGCTCCATTACGCTTTAACTCGACGAACCCCATATAAGCCCATGGGGTTACGACTCAAATAGTCTGCAGTTAACATGAGGGTGACAAATGTAAATTCAAGGTCAAAAGACATAAAAACAGTGTTTTTTTGTTGTAAATTTGACTATTCTTGTAACCCGAAAAAATCAAAAAAGCTAAAATACAGTCACACTAACTGCTAAGCCCACGTAAACTGGGCGAAAAATTCAAACTGATATATCGATAGAAACGGCCAACATTAATGAGCAATATAGGTACTAAGTTTAATCTTGCGAACAGATTTACTTTCGATCCCAACACGAACGCTCTAATTGATAGAGAGTGCGACGATGAACTGATCCGTTTGGGCAGCAACGAAAGTCGAATCTTACTTCTGTTATGTGAAAAACCCAGCGAAGTAGTTTCTCGTAATGAACTGCATGATTTTGTATGGCGTAAACAAGGTTTTGAGGTTGATGATTCAAGCTTAACGCAGGCAATTTCAACCCTACGTAAGTTATTAAAAGATTCCACAAAATCTCCACAATATGTGAAAACGGTACCTAAGCGCGGCTATCAGTTGATTGCCGATGTTGAACGCACAACCCCCCTCATGAGTGGCGATGTCAGTGACGTTGAAGACAGCTTGGATGAAACCCCAGATACGGTTGTTGAAACATTTGCAGAAGTGCCTCACCTTGAAGAAGAAAATTCAGTCGATGAGACCCAAGCGAAAGCTTCCCAAACCGCCTCTCCAAAAGAAACAGATGGCAAAAAATGGCTTGTGCGCATTATCTTATTGCTCGCCATTATTCTTCCTCTATGCGTTTTACTATTCACTAACCCTGCTGAATCGAAGTTTCGTGAAATCGCAGTTTACGATGGTACGCCTGTAAAAACGCCATTGAATCACCCGGATCTGACCCGTTGGTATCCATCGATTGAGCAATGTGTAAAAAAATACAATGAGACTCACGTAGCCGAGCTCGCTCCCGTTGAAGTGATTGCAACAGGTGGCCAAAACAACCAGCTCGTGTTGAACTACATTCATTCACTAAACAACTCCGGCGAAAACATTACATTGCGCATTTTTGCCGAACAAAAAGATCTCGGTAGAGTTTGCCAATAGGAACGATGACAATGAATCAAAAACTAGCCGCTGGACTACTTATTGTTTCCGCCCTATTTAGTAGCTGGCTCTATTGGGGCAGTGACTTAAAAGTCGAACAAGTCCTAACCTCGAATGAGTGGCAATCCAAAATGGTTACTGTCATAACAGCACCACTCCAAGAAGAATCTGTGGGACCGCTGCGTAAAGTCGATGTGGTTTCAAATGTGAAGTACTTACCAAACAAAACGTACATACGCGTCGCTACTGTTCGCTTGTTTGCTGAAGATTCAGATCGTGAAGAAAATGACGTCGTCATTAATATTTCTGAGACGGGCGAATGGGATATCAGCGATAACTATTTGCTGGTCTCTCCAGCAGAGTTCAAAGACATCTCATCGGCACAAAGCAAAGAGTTCACTCCGGAGCAGCTTGAATTGATTACCCAACTGTTCAAAATGGACGCTCAGCAAAGCCGACGCATTGATATTGTCAATGAAAAAACACTGCTGCTCACCAGCTTAAGTCATGGCTCGACGGTGCTGTTCTCGAATTAATTTTTCATAAAGGGGCATGATGCCCCTTTTTTATTTGTGTACCATGGACTGGATAAACTCTCTCGGCCTATTTATTGGCTCCTTTATATCTAACACCCTCGCTTCACTTTCCGGAGGCGGTGCTGGGCTGTTGCAATTCCCACTACTGATTTTCTTTGGCCTGCCTTTTTCGGTTGCCTTAGCAACGCATAAGGTCGCAAGCGTTGCATTAGGGTTAGGTGCAGCATTTACACACATTAAGCAAAGAAGTTTCAGCTACCCTATCGCCATTTATCTGGTTGTTGTAGGCAGTGTCGGCGTCGTCATCGGTGCCAATATTGTGCTTCTTATTCCAGAACAATTTGCTGAGAAGCTGCTGGGTTTAATGATTTTGGCGATTGGCCTGTACTCACGCTTCAAGAAAGAACTTGGCCAAACGGAGTCTCCACAGCACCGAGATCGCTGGGGCTTTATCATTGGAGGCCTCGGTCTAATTACGATTGGCATCATTAACGGTTCACTGACGGCAGGTTCTGGATTATTGGTCACTATGTTCCTCGTGCGCTGGTTTGGTTTCAATTACAAGCAGGCGGTGGCGTTAACCTTATTGTGCGTCGGACTATTCTGGAATGGTATTGGCGGGGTCGCTATTGTCCAAGCGGGAGCCCCCGTGTATTGGCCTTGGTTACCGATTCTACTGATTGGCTCTTTTGTCGGAGGCGGACTTGGAGCCTACCTAACCACACGTTATAGTAACCAAATGATAAAAATTTGTTTTGAAATTCTGACGTTTGCCGTCGGGGTTAAGCTATTGGTTTAGTTCGGAGGAAGGATGGACAAAGCTAAAATCGACATATTTTACTGCCGCCAATGCAACTGGATGCTGCGTTCAACTTGGCTAAGCCAAGAGTTACTTCATACCTTCAGCGAGGAAATAGAGACAATTTCACTGCATCCGGATACGGGTGGTCGATTTGAAATCTTCTGTAATGGGCAACTTATTTGGGAACGAAAACAAGATGGCGGCTTTCCTGAAGCCAAAGTGCTCAAGCAAAGAGTGCGCGATGTCATCGACCCAGAGCGGGATTTGGGTCACTCTGACAGTAAATAAAGAAGGCAGCCATTGGCTGCCTTCTTCGTTAATCATCGATCGAACACTGTGCGATCACGTCACCATCAAAGCTAACGACCTTCAACACACCTTGCTCCAACAAGCCATAGCTGGCTTTATATCCATCGCGAGGAAAAGTCACCGAACCTGGATTAAACACAAACTGTTCACCATCAAGTGACGCAACAGGGATATGAGTATGTCCATGCACAATCACATCGCGAACCTTTAATCCAGGGCGCTTATTCGCGTTGTACAAGTGACCATGAGTCAGAAACAAACGTTGCCCAGACTCCAGTAGCACTAGCGCATAATCCGACATCAAAGGAAACGATAACAACATTTGGTCGACTTCGCTGTCGCAGTTTCCACGCACAGCGGTAATCCTATCGGCATACTGGTTCAGCTTATCAGCAACAGCTGGCGGATTGTATCCGTCAGGAATGGGATTACGCGGACCGTGGTTAAGTACGTCTCCCAAAATAATTAAGTGCTCAGCGCCTGAATTATCAAAATGCTGGAGCACTTTTTCGGTTGCAGGCAAACAGCCATGCAAGTCTGAGGCAAAAAACAGTTTCACGACATCATCTCCTCAAAAATAGTGAGGCCATTTTACGTATTTAACTGTTCTCCGTCATCCGTGCCATACCATTTATCACGATATTGTTGTAACTGACCATGCCTATCACTTGCCCATCTTCAATCACCGGAGCTCGACTGATACCAAATCGTTCAAATAAACGTGCACAGTATTTGACATTCATATCTGGTGAAACCGATAAAGCGGGCTTAGTCATTATTTCATATATGTTCGTTCGCTCTGCGGAACGGTTCTTCGCCAAGACCTTCTTCGCAATATCATTCATTAGCACCAGTCCATATTCATCGTCTTGGTGCCGTTTGTTAACCACCAAAGCTTTGACCTTGTTCACTCTGGCAACTTCGATTCCTTCGCTTACGGTTCTTAGCCCATCAATCATAGCGTAAGTACTGGCCATGACATCTCTGACACGGATTTTCTCATGGTCACTCATAGTTCATCCTCAACCACTTTGGTTAACTCTTCCACTTGGTGTGCAACACCAACAGCATCTTCAATATCAATTTGAATCGCGATCCCCTGCCCCGACTCTTGGTCGAACTCACCAACCTCATTGATCGTTTCTAAGATATGGCGAGATAAATGCTCTTCAACAACAAACAGCAACACGTCTTTTTGCACCTCTAGGGTTAAACCAAAGAACGTCCGCTTTTTGTTCAGCCCTTCACCACGAGCGTTATTGATCACGGTTGCACCGGTTGCTCCGGCATTTCTCGCTGCATCTAGCACAGGTTCGGTTTTACTGTCTTCGACAAAAGCCAGTATCAATTTAAAGCGCATTTTCGCTCTCCTCCTTCGCTGACCTTTGGTTGAGCCAACGAGTGATTTGGGCATAGCCCATTACAGAAATCATCGGAAACAAGCTGGCAAAAGCGATCAAGCCAAAGCCATCAATCATAGGGTTTCGCCCAGGTACCGTTGACGCCAGCCCCAACCCAAGCGCCGCAACTAAAGGAACGGTTACCGTCGACGTAGTCACTCCACCAGAATCGTAAGCAAGCGGGACAATCATTTTCGGCGCATAGAACGTCTGAATCACAACCACAACGTAGCCAGCAATAATGTAGTAATGAATGGGGTCACCGACGACAATACGATAACTTCCTAAAGAAATACCAATCGCCACCCCTAAAGCCACGGCAATTCTTAGACCATTAACACTGATTGAGCCACCAGAGACCTGATTCGCTTTAATCGCAACAGCGATAAGGGAAGGTTCTGCGATGGTGGTGCTAAACCCGATACAAAAAGCAAAGCCATACACCCAGTAGTAATCTGGCCAACTCACTTTTACTGAGTCTGACAATTTAAACTGAGTAAGGAACTCGGGGGCCGTGAGCTGTGTAGCCATAGTTTCCCCCAAAGGGAAAAGTGCCATTTCCAACCCGATCAGAAATAGAGATAGGCCAACAATCACATAGCCAAAGCCAAGAACCACTTTAAGCAAATTGGTTACAGGCTTACGCAATACCGCGAATTGGAAGCCAAAAATGATGGTAATGATGGGAATGACATCGCTAACCGTGCCAACGAAGGTATCGATGAAGTGACTAAACTGAATCATGCAATCACCATCCCGTAAATCATGACAAACATCATAGGTAGCAAGGAAGCAAATGCGATCAAACCAAACCCATCAATCATAGGATTTCTGCCTTTAATCGCTGAGGCAAGCCCGACGCCTAGCGCCGTAACTAAAGGAACAGTGATGGTTGAAGTCGTCACGCCTCCAGAGTCATAAGCAACTCCAATGATGCTCTCTGGTGCAAATATAGTCAGCACTACAACGCCAATATAGCCCCCGATAATCATGTACTGAATTGACCACCCTTTTAAGATGCGCAGTACGCCGAGCATGATCGCGAAACCGACCGAAAGTGCAACGGTGTAGCGTAATCCATTGGCATAATCATCCATCGCTTGTTCGTTATGCTGGATCATTCCTCCCTCAGCAGCGACTTCAGCGGCTTCGTCAGCCACAGCAGTTAACGCAGGTTCCGCCACTGTCGTTCCAAATCCCAAACAAAAGGCAAATATCATTAACCAAACAACACTGCCTTTTCTGGCAAATGCCTGTGCCATCGACTCCCCGATAGGAAAGAGTCCCATTTCAAGACCAAAAATGAATAACGTGAGGCCAGAAACGACCAAAAGTAAACCGAACAGAATAGAAACCAGGTTGGGTAGCGGCTCTTGCAGTACGACTAACTGAAAAAAAGCAATCACAGCAATAATTGGAAGTAAATCCCTTAAACTTCCTAGAAACGCTTTCATGAGCGCGGTAATTGCTTCCATCTCTCATCCTTGCTAACCATTTATGGCTATTATGATGACAAAGGAAACAAGACTTTGATGTGACTCGTATTGCGAGAAAAAACATAAACGTAACAAAATGTTAATTTTGTGATAATCATACTCTTTCTAAAGTGATTGATCCTAAATTGGCCTAACTCGCTATAATTACTAGAATTAGCTAAAAAATTCCTGCGTCTGAAGCTAGGAGGGGAAGGAGATTAAAATGAAAATACTGCTCACCGGAGGCACCGGTTTCATAGGCAGAGAATTGCTCAAGCACTTCACTACCTATGATGTCGTGTTGCTAACTCGCTCCCCACAACAAGCGAAGGCTGTTGTCGATTTCGCTGACATGGGTAACGTGTCTTATATCTCTAGCTTAGAGCAGTTTCATGATCTCAATGAATTTGATGCCGTCATTAATTTGGCCGGAGAGCCAATCGCCGACAAACGTTGGAGCAAAAAACAAAAGAAGGTCATCTGCGACAGTCGCTGGCAATTAACGGAAAAAATTGTTGACCTGATCCACGCCAGTACAACACCACCATCGGTTTTTATTAGTGGCTCAGCAGTAGGTTACTACGGCGACCAGCAAGAGCACCCATTCGATGAAGCTTTGCATGTCCATCACGAAAGCTTCCCTCATCACGTTTGTGCCAAATGGGAGAACATCGCTAATCGGGCAAGGTCAGAGGCCACCAGAGTTTGTATATTGCGAACCGGAATTGTTCTCGCACCTGAAGGGGGGGCTCTGAACAAAATGCTAGCCCCTTATAAATGCGGCCTTGGCGGCCCTATCGGTAGCGGAAAGCAATACATGCCTTGGATACACATGCTCGACATGGTTCGTGCCATTGTCTATTTACTGGACACAGAACACGCTCATGGAGAGTTCAACATGTGTGCACCTCACCCAGTAACAAACAAGCAGTTTAGCCAAACTTTAGCCAAGTCATTAAAAAGGCCGCACTTATTTTTCACCCCAAAATGGGCATTGAAGCTCGCAATGGGAGAAAGTTCAGTTCTGCTGTTCGACAGTATTCGCGCCAAGCCCAAAAAACTAACTGAGCTTGGTTTCCGTTTTAGCTACTCACGAATTGAACCCGCTTTAAAAAATCTATTACAACACCATGAATAATCTTTTACTCTATTGTTCTTAAAAGGAAACAGAGTAACTCAAATGGCAAAATCGATCCTGATTACAGGGTGCTCTTCAGGTATTGGGTACGTATGTGCTCATGCTTTACAGAAAAGGGGCTATCATGTCATTGCTTCTTGTCGTCACCCAAACGATGTTCATCGACTACAACAAGAAGGGCTGACTTGTATCCAGCTTGATCTCACTGACACTCAGAGCATTACAACAGCGGTCGCTCAGACGTTAGAGCTAACAAATGGTAAGCTAGATGCACTCTTCAACAACGGCGCATATGGACAGCCCGGAGCGTTAGAAGACTTGCCTACAGAGGCACTAAGAACACAGTTTGAGACCAACTTTTTTGGTTGGCATGAGCTCGTAAAGCAGATCCTGCCTCATATGTTAGAGCACAACAGTGGACGCATAATTCAAAACAGCTCCGTTCTTGGTTTTGCCGCAATGAAATATCGTGGCGCCTACAACGCTTCGAAATTTGCCCTCGAAGGCTGGACAGACACCTTACGTCTTGAACTGATGGACACTGGCATTCAGATTAGCTTAATTGAACCAGGCCCCATTGAGACTCGGTTCAGAGCGAATGCCAAGCAAGCATTTATCCAGTGGGTTGACCCTTCACATGGCCGACATCAAAAGCACTATCAGCAGCAGTTGGAAAGACTAGATAAAGAATCATCGAACAACGCTTTCGTGCTGCCAGCTGAATCATGTATCGCACCCGTCATCCATGCTTTGGAATCTCCAACCCCTAAAATACGCTATCGAATTACCAAACCAACGAAAGTGTTCGCTGTTTTAAAGCGGCTTCTTCCAACTCGATGGCTAGACCAAATATTGCGACGAGCCGCATAAAGAAAAAGTAATGCAATGTAATTTTACCGTAACATTTAGAGGTTAGTATCCATCCTGAAGTGAATCACTTCTGACCATAATTAAAAGCGTTACATTCGGTAAAAAGACATGACATTAA
Source organism: Vibrio sinaloensis DSM 21326 (assembly GCF_000189275.1). GTDB lineage: Bacteria > Pseudomonadota > Gammaproteobacteria > Enterobacterales > Vibrionaceae > Vibrio > Vibrio sinaloensis. Next base: position 42,488 of record NZ_AEVT01000080.1, read on the forward strand.
ACCAGCTTAACTGGCTCAGTGTGGGTGTTGCGCTAGCTTTGTTTATCATTCTATAAACACCTTCGCTTGCAATTTATTTGCTAAAACACCGCATTCACGTGCGGTGTTTTAGTATCTAACACCCAGCTACTTGATATTCGATGTTATCGGCCATATGTTTGAGATTATAATTACTTGCAAGGATTCCTTTGATGCAATCTCCGTTTATTGTCGAGCTAAATGAACAGAACTTCCGCCAAGTGCTGGAAGGTTCAGTACAAACCCCAGTACTCATTCACTTCTGGGCTCCGATGAGCCAAGAAAGTGCGCAAATCATTCCACAACTCCAGACTCTCGCCCAGCAATATAACGGTGCTTTCACGCTAGCCCTACTCAACTGTGAACAAGAGCAGATGATCGCATCCCAGTTTGGTGTCCAAGCATTACCAACCATCGCTCTATTCATGAATGGTCAAGCCGTTGATGGTATGGGGGGGCCACAAGATATTAGCGCTATTCAAGCAATGCTGACCAAACATCTGCCCAGCGAAGACGAACTAAACCTCAATAAAGCGCTTGAGCTCATTCAACAAGGAATGCAGTCACAAGCGTTAGCTTTACTGCAATCCTTACCAACTGAAACTCAACAACAAGGTGAAGTTAAGCTTGCCCTTGCTGACTGTTACCTTGAAACGCAAGATTTTAGCCAAGCTAAACAACTACTTGAACATATTCCGCTTCAGTTCCAAGACAACTACTACAAAGGCCTAGTCGCTAAGTTGGAACTTCACGAGCAATCTGCCAATAGTCCGGAAATTCAATCGCTTGAACAAGCTTTAGAACAAGACCCAAACAACAGCCAAGTTGCAGCAGAGCTTGCACTAAGTTACCACCAAGTAAACCGTGACGAAGAAGCGCTCGACCTTTTATGGCGTTTTTTACGCGCTGACCTTAACGCTCAAGATGGTGAGCTTAAGAAACACTTTATGGACATTCTTTCTGCGCTCGGACAAGGCAATGCTACGGCTTCAAAATACCGTAGACAGCTTTACTCTTTACTGTATTAGGTTGTTCTAAATCATAAACTTAAAGCCGGCTTGTCCGGCTTTTATTATGTCTAAATTTAGCCATAGTTCTCATTTCGTCCATTGTCACCCACGCCCAAATAAGCAACAATCGTCATAGACATTTATAAAAGGAAATAGACATGGCTATTGACTCTCTCATCACCATCGGCATCTTTCTGTTTGTCGTTATTGCTTTGATTTTTGCGGGTATTAAGACGGTTCCTCAAGGAAACCATTGGACAGTAGAACGTTTTGGCCGCTTCACTCATACACTAAAGCCTGGCCTTAATATGATCATTCCATTTATCGATGGCATTGGTCATAAAGTCAACATGATGGAGCGTGTTCTTGATATCCCTGCGCAAGAGGTGATTTCTAAAGATAACGCTAATGTCACTATCGATGCGGTTTGTTTCGTGCAAGTTATCGATGCACCAAAAGCTGCATATGAAGTTAATGACCTCGAACATGCAATTCGCAACCTGACCTTAACCAACATCCGAACAGTACTGGGTTCTATGGAACTGGATGAAATGCTCAGTCAACGTGATTTAATCAACAGTCGACTTCTAACTATCGTTGACGATGCAACCAACCCTTGGGGTGTAAAAGTCACTCGAATCGAGATTAAAGACGTTCAACCACCAGCCGATCTTACGGCGGCAATGAATGCGCAAATGAAAGCTGAACGTAACAAACGTGCTGATATTCTCGAAGCGGAAGGGGTACGCCAAGCTGAAATCTTAAAAGCGGAAGGTCACAAACAGTCAGAAATCTTAAAAGCCGAAGGTGACAAACAAGCGGCAATATTACAAGCAGAAGCCCGTGAGCGTGCCGCAGAAGCGGAAGCAAAAGCGACGGCTATGGTATCCGATGCAATCGCGAAAGGTGACATGCAGGCAGTCAATTACTTCATCGCTCAAGGGTATACAGAGGCGCTTAAATCCATTGGTCAGGCAGAAAATGGCAAGATCATAATGCTACCGCTAGAAGCCACTGGGTTAATGGGCTCAGTCGCTGGCATCGCCGAAATGTTTAAACATCAATCTCAAACTGAGAATAAGTAGAGGTCGCCTTGTTTGAATTTCTCGAGTCAATTAATCACTGGCATTGGCTAGCGTTAGGTTTAGCTTTACTTGCTGTCGAACTCCTGGGTACCGCTGGCTATTTTTTGTGGCTCGGATTATCGGCAATGCTTGTGGGGATTTTGCTCACCTTTATCCCAATGAGTTGGCAATTGCAATGGGTCGCCTTTGGCGTGTTTTCACTCGTCACGACCTGGATTTGGTGGCGACGCCAATTTAGCCGCGATAAACACGGGGACTCGCAAAGAGCACTCAATCAAAAAGAGAAACAGTTGATTGGTGAAAACGTTTTGCTGGAAGAAGATTTTCCAGCAGGAAAAGGGCGAATTAAAGTGGGCGATACGACCTGGACGGCGCAATCAGATAAGCCAATCAAGGCTGGAGTGATGGTCAAAATTGTTCAAGTCGACGGAATAATTCTAACTATAGAAGAAAAAATATAGCTCATCGTTAGCCAAGACGACTAAAAAAGGCGAGGTTTTTACCTCGCCTTTTTATTTTAATTATCATTATCAGATGGTTAATAAGGTTACAACATAAAATAAGTTAACCAAAATAAGCGTATTTACGGGATTTAAATAATAGAAAAGTAACAAGCTCTCTCATTAACAGCTAAATAGATCATAAGGTTATTAATTATCAATCAACAATAAGTTTAAGTTATTTATTAAAG